>JABTUA010000001.1:602376-903565 GCA_015075635.1 Polyangiaceae bacterium | reverse complement strand
CCGGTCCCGACGAACAGCCGTCCGTCTTCGGCGATCGCCGCCGGAGCGTAGATGGCGCCGTCCGGGTTCTCCCAGCCGCAGTTCTTCCCGCCCGAGCTCGGTCCCGAGCCGCCCGCGCGCTTCGAGTCACCCAGGAAGAGCTCCCAGGCGACCTTGCCGCTCCCGGCGCGGAGCGCGTACACCGAGCCGTCGAAGCGCGGCAGGTAGACCAGATCACCCGCGACCGCCGGCGACGACCATTGCGGGAAGAAGCAGCGCCCGATCTCCTCGCGGTACGACGAGCGCCCGGTTTTCGCGTCGAGCGCGGCCACGTCGCCGGAGTAGGGCTCCCCGTAGATCAGCCGATCGGCGACCAGCACCGGCGTGGAGCGCAGATTCCCCCACTGGCCGGGTCCTTTGGCCTTCCACTTCACCGCGCCGGTCTTCTTGTCCAGGGCGTAGACCGCGGGCAGATCCTCGTAATAGGTGTCCCGCCCGAAGGGCACGTAGACCAGATCCTTGCCGACCACCGGCGGCGAGTACACCTCGATCGCCTCCTCCGGACCCTGGTTGTTCCAGGCGGCGCGCTTCACCTGCTTCTTCCACGCCGGCTTGCCGTCGAGGCCGAGCGCGGCGACGTCGCCGCCCTGCGAGGCGACGAAGATCTGGCGTCCGTCGCTGGAGGCGCCGCCGCGGATCGCGCCGGTGAGCTGGAGCTTCCACAGCTCCTTGCCGTCCGGGGCAGCGAAGGCGCGCACCCAGCCGCCGGCGTCGCCCACCACCACGCGGTCGCCGACGATCAGCGGGTGCGTGTACATCTTGCCCATGCCTCGGGCCTTCCACGCGACCTTGCCGGTCTTGATGTCGAGCGCGTACAGGTGCTCGTCGTCCGAGGAGGCGAACACGTGCGTCTTGGTGGCCGCGACGCCGTTGGCGTCCTGCGCGAAGTGCGCGAACCAGACCCGCTTGCCCTTCGCAAAGTCGAAGGCGTACACGCCGTCCTTCGGATCGGGCTTGTTGTGAGCCGTCCCCGAGCTCGGCGCGATCACCAGCGCCTTGCCGAGCACGATCGGCGAATTGAGCCACGACATCACGCCCACCTCGGCCTTCCACAAGATGCGCGGCTGGCGGATCTCCGGCGCGTTCGTGGCGCCACTGCGGGCGTTGTCGCCGTGAAAAGTCGCCCAGCCGCTGGCGCTCGAGACGTCCACCGCGATGGTCGGCTCGGGCTCCTTCGCCTCGGGCTCGGGGGTCGCCGGCGGCACTTCCACGATCGTGGGCGCGGGTGCAGGAGCGCCCTCGGCAAGAGTGGGCTCGTTACCGGGCCGCGCGGGCAAAGGCCCGCTGGCCGATGGTGCCGCTCCGGTGCAAGAGAGGGCGGAGAGCGCGAGTAGCAGCGACCAAGTGCGCATGCGGAAGACGACAGCGCCGCCCTTGTCGCCCGTCAAGAGTTCAGCTTGTGCTCGCCGGGCCGAGGGATATGCTGGGACGGTCCAGGGGGTCCGTTTTCAGCGGATCCGAGGGAGGACGATGCGGTCATGAGGGACCGTGCAAGAACCATTTGTGGCAGCGGTGCGAGCAGCGAGCCTGGAGCCATCGCGGCGATCAACGAAGCCATCACCCAAGCGAAGGCTCAGCTCGGCGGAAAAAACGCCGACCTAGCCTTCGTGTTCGCGTCGCCGCGCCACGCCCTGGCCGAGGCCTTGGGCGAGGCGAAGCGGCGACTGCCGCGGGTGGATGTGGTGGCCTGCACGACCGCCGGGGAGATCACCGAGCGCGGCCTGACCCGCGGCGGAGTCTCCGTGATGCTCGTCGGGTGGGGCGAGGCCGCACACCTCGCGGCGGGGCGCGGCGCCCCTCACGACGACATCCCAGCGCTGGCCCAGGCCCTGGGCGGGCGCTTTCTGGAGCACAGCCCGGAGCGCGCCAAGTACGCCGCCTGCGTGCTGCTCGGGGACGGCTTGTCCCCAGCCTTCGAGAAGCTCGTGCTCGAGTTGCGCAAGTCGCCGCGCCACCGCCACCCCATCGTCGGGGGCGGCGCCGGCGATGACGGACGCTTCGTCAGCACCGCGGTCGCCGTGAACCAGCAGGTCTTCCGCGGCGGCATGGCCTCGGTGCAGATCACGTCCGCTCACCCGTGGGGAGTCGGCGTAGCTCACGGCCTGACGCCGACATCGGCGCGCATGACGGTGACGAAGGCAAAGGGCAACGTCGTGCTGGAGATCGACGAGCGCCCGGCGCTCGACGTGTACCGCGACTACGCCAAGGCCCAGGACCTCGACTTCGATCGCCTCGACCTGCCGCAGTTCCTGGTCGAGAACGAGCTGGGCGTGCTGCTCTTCGAGGACGTGGTTCGAGTGCGCGCGCCGCTCCGCGTGCTGCCGGAAGGGGCGCTCTTCGTCGCAGGCGAGGTCCCGGAGGGCTCGACCGTGTGCCTGGTGCGAGGCTCGCAGGATGACGTCATCGCCGCCGCCCAGAGCGCTGCCGAGGACGCGAAGGACGCCCTGGGCAGCGTGCAACCCGCCGGCATCCTGCTCTTCAGCTGCGTGTGCCGCGGCATGGTGCTGGGCCCGCGTTACGCCGAGGAGATCGCCGCCATCCGGGCCGTGTTCCCGGATGTTCCCATCGCTGGCTTCTCCAGCTACGGCGAGGTGGCGCGCACGAAGAGCCGCCTGGACGGCTATCACAACAACACGATCGTGGTCGCGGCGATCCCGGAGTGAGGCTCAGGCTCGACTTCCGCTGACTTGGCACGAGCAGATCTCGGCCTGCCACTGAGGCCAATCCCCACGAGATTACCGGCGAGGCCGGCGCGCCCCCGCTGCCGGGTGGGAGTACTCGCCCGGCGCCCCTGGTCGGCTCTCGACGGGAACCCCCAGGAGAGGCGCCGCGCAGCAGCACTCGCGGAGCACGAAAGAGCGAACCCCGAGTTAGCCGAACGGCAGCGCGGAGAGATCGACGTTTCCTCCGGAGATGACCACGCCGACCCGGCCGAGGCCCGGCATGGAGCGGAACACGTCGGAGAGCGCGGCCGCCACCGAGACCACCCCGCTCGGCTCGACCACCAGCTTCATGCGCTCCATGACCAAGCGCATGGCGCTGACGATCTCGTCGTCGCTGACGGTGACGATGCGATCGACCTGATCGCGAATGATGGGCCAGGTGTAGCGCCCGAGCCCGGCGTGGAGCCCGTCGGCGATGGTGTGCGGAGCAACCTGCGGGACGAGCTCACCCTTCGCCTTGCTGCGCGCGGCGTCGTCGGCGCCCGCGGGCTCCGCGCCGAGCACGGCGACACCGGGCCAGAGCGCCTTGACCGCGACGGCGATGCCGCTCACCAGACCGCCGCCGCCGATGGGGGCGACGACGGCTTCGAGCTCCGGCACTTGCTCGAACAACTCGAGCGCGACGGTGCCCTGGCCGGAGATCACGTCCGGGTGGTCGTAGGGCGGGATCAGCGTGGCGCCGGTGTCTTCGCAGACCTCCCGGGCCGTGCGCTCGCGCGCGGCGAGCGTGGGCTCGCAGGGAACGACGCGCGCGCCGTACCCGATCACCGCTTCGCGCTTCACCGCCGGGGCCGAGGTCGGCATCACCACGTGGGCGGGGATGCCGCGGAGCTTCGCGGCCAGCGCCAGCGCCTGCGCGTGATTGCCGCTGGAGTGCGTGACCACACCCTTTCGCGCGACCTCGTCCGGCAAGCGCATCACCGCGTTCATGGCGCCGCGGATCTTGAAGGCGCCCACGCGTTGCAGGTTCTCGCACTTGAAGAACAGCTTGCGCCCAGCCAGACGGTTCAAGGTCGAAGAGGTGAAGATCGGCGTCTGGTGCGCGTGGCTCGCGATGGTCTCGCGCGCAGCGCGGATGCTCTCGAGGGTCACGGAGTAATCGGTCATGCGAGCGGGAAGCTAGACCGCGAAATGAAAAAGGGCACCCGAGATCGTCTCGGGTGCCCACGGTGCTCTGCGTCAATTCGCGACCGTTGCGCCGCGCGTCACGCAGCGCCGTGCGAAGTCTTCTTCGCGCTGTTCTTCTTCGCGCCCTTGCCGTGCTTCGCCTTGTTCATCAGGCGCAGCACCTTCGCCTGCTCGCTGGGCTTCAAGATGCCGCGGATCTCCGTGACCTGACGCTTCTGGATCTCCGCGAGCTTGGTCCTCTGCGCGTCCATACCGTCGATCGCGGCCTTGTAGGCGTTCTCGTCGGTGCTGTTCGACTGGTTCAACTTCTGCAGCGCCTCGCGGTGCTTCTTCATCTCCGCCTGCACCGGCTCGCGTTCGGTCCGGTACTTCTTCATCACCGCGATCACCCGCTTGGCGCGCGCTTCGTCCACGCCTTCCTTCTTCAGCGCCTCCAGGATCCGCGCTTCGCGCTTGGCGGCGTCGGGCTTGGACTGCGCCTTCTTGCCGGCCTTGGCGGCGGCCGGAGGCTTCGCGGGGCGCGCTTCGGCGAAGGCGGGCGCGGCGAGCAAGCTCAGGGCGAGGGCGGTGGCGAGGACTTTGAGGGGACGCATCTGGTTTTTCTCCTGTCGGACCCGGTTCGTGTCGAGGTCTCGAACCGCACATGCCGGGCCGGGAGTGCCCGTTAAGGTCCTTTCCACTACAGTGGCAGCGGATGAGCGCCGCGAACCCCGAAAAGCAGGAGCAGATCGCGCGACTCGACCAGGGGTTCACGCAGGCGGTCCCGCACAACCGCGCGCTCGGCTTGCGCTTCGTGGACTTCGCCGACGGCGAGGCCACCATCCTCCTGCCCTGGGCGCCGCACTTGGTGGGCAACCCGGAGACGGGCGTCTTGCACGGCGGCGCCATCACCTCGCTGCTCGACGCGACCTGCGGCGCCGCGGTGTTCATGAAGCTGGGCGAGCCGATGCCCATCGCCACGCTGGACCTGCGCATCGACTACCTGAAGCGCGGCGAGCCGAGGCGCGACGTGACCTGCAAGTGCACCTGCTACAAGGTCACGCGCCACGTCGCCTTCGTACGCGGCCTGGCCTACCACGACAGCGAGGACGACCCGATCGCCGCGGCCTCCGGCAGCTTCATCATCCAGGGGCGCGGCCGCCCCATCGTGGGCAAGGAGCGCGCGTGAGCGAGCTGGTCCGGCGCATCGGGGACGCCAAGGCCAGCGGCGACTACCGCGTGCTCTTGGACATGATCCCGTACGCGCGCTGGCTGGGCATCGACGCCGAGGTCGTGGACGGCGAGCTGCTCGGTAAGCTCGTGTTCACCGACCCACTGATCGGCAACCCCGTGCTCCCGGCGCTGCACGGCGGGACCATCGGCGCGCTGATCGAGTCCACGGCCATCTTCCGCCTGTTTTGGGAGGCGGAGACGGTGGTCATCCCCAAGACCATCAACCTGACGGTCGCTTACCTGCGCTCCGGCAAGCCCGTGGACACCTTCGCGCAGGCGCACATGACCAAACACGGTCGCCGCGTGGCCAGCGTCTGGGTCGAGGTGTGGCAGGAAGACCGCGAGCGACCCATCGCCACCGGCACGGTCAACCTGCTGATCGAGCCGCTCGAACAGTAATCACGGGTCGAGCATGAAGCCCACGCGCAGACCGCCGCGCAGGAAAGACGCCGGCGCGCGACCGCCGCTCTCGAAGTAGCGCTCGTACGCCACGGCCAGGCCCGCCCAAGGCAAGAAGCCCCGGGTGCGCAGCGCCGCCACGCCGATGGTGCCTCCCACGCGAACGCCATAGCTGAAGTCCTGATCATCTGCCTGGAAGAGCGCGACCGGCGCGACCTCCGCGTCGTAGTGCCAGGAGACGTCGTGGAAACGCACGACGAAAGGGATGGCCGGGAAGTAGTTGATGGCGAGCTGGGTCGGTCGCACGTTCGGGCGGATCATCGCGCCGCCCCCGAATTCCGCGCCCGCGAGCAACGTGACCGCGCCACCGAAGCCCCAACCCGGCAAAAGGCGCGCGGTGCCGCCACCACCGAAGGTCCAGTCGCCCTCCGTCCGGCGCAGCTGCAGCATGCCGCCAGTCTCCAGGCTCAGCGTGAAGCGATTGCGATCCGTCTGCCGCCCGATGAAGTCCGGCTCCGGCTCGACGTAGAACGGGCAATCGACGCTGGCGCGGTCCATCGCGTGGTTCAGAGCGCCGAGCTGTCGTTCGACGAAGAGCGCCTCTTTCGTGTCGCCGTCCAGCTCGCGACCGGCGCGTGCGAACAGCGCGCGCGAATCGCCGAGCTCACGAGCGCGGCGCTCCAGCTCGGTCCGCGCCTCGATGCGCGCCGCCGGATCGGCGCGACACACCGACTGGAGCGTCGCGGGCAGCACCTCCTCGTAGGCGCGCCGATCCACGAACCAGCCGAGGCTCTGCTCGACGCTGACGATGCGCTCGACGTCGGCCAGGAGCCCGCGCGTGTCCTCGCGCAGCGCCTGGGCGCTCCCGCTCCAGACCAGCGCCGCGAGCCCGAACGCGAGAGCGCTTGCCCCCGGCGCCGAACCGAGCCAACTGCCGCCCATGGAATTTCCCACTTGGTCCGCGCTCTGCCTTCTGTGTCTCTCTTCCGCGGGCTGCTCCGACGAAGACGAGACGAAAGCTAGGGCAAAGCCAGTGCTGGCGCCAGTGAGCGGCACGGCCGCGCCGTTCAACGACGCCGTCACGGGTCGCATCGATGGGGCTACGATCGGTGTGCTCGAGCACCCGGACATGAAGATGACGACCGGCGCCGACGGGCTGTTCTCGTTCGACGGCATCTACTCCGGCGAAGAGGTCACGCTGGTGCTGGAGCACCCGAGCTGGCCCACCACGCAGACCGGCACGCACCTGGTACCCGAGGAGGGGATCGAAGACCTGACCTTCCAGGTACCGACCAAGCCGATCTACGACGCGCTCGCCGCCATCGTGCAGATCACGCCGGACCCCACCACGTGTCAGATGGTGACGACCGTCACGCGCAAGGGCGGGACCATCCTCGCTCCCGGAGCGCACGGCGAGGCTGGCGTGACCGTCAGCCTGGCGCCGGAGCTGCCGAAGGAGCGCGGCCCGGTCTACTTCAACGCCAGCGTCATCCCGGACAAGAGCCTGACCGAGACGAGCGAAGACGGCGGCGTGCTCTTCACCAACGTCCCCCCGGGCGAATACGTGTGGAGCGGCCACAAGTCCGGCGCCGCCCTCGGCGACGTGAAGTTCAAGTGCCGCGCTGGCGTCTTGGTGAACGCCTCCCCCCCGCGCGGCATGAACGTACTGTGACTCAGAGGTAGTCGCAGGGCGTGTCGCACTCGTTCAGCAGGCACAAGACAGCGCCGTTGTAGTTGGAACCGCCGGCGTTGTGCGCCGCGATGCAGGCCTGCATGCAGGTGCTGTTGATGTCGGTCTGATCCGGGCAAGCGCGCGCGCAGGTCACGAAGTCGCTGCAGTCCTTGGAGCCCGCGCAGTCGCCGACCGCCTTGCAGCACTTCTGCGCGAGGCAGGCCTTGCAGTCGGCGGTCTGCCCCAGATCGCCGCAGCTCGCGGCGTCGCCGCCGGCGCTGCCGCCGCTACCGGCCACGCCGCCGCTGCCGGCCGCGCCGCCGGTCGTCCCAGCCGCGCCGCCGGTGGCCGAGCCCGCTGCGCCGCCCGTTCCACCAGTCCCACCCGTGGACGAACCGCCGCCGTCATCGTCGTCGCCGCACGACATGACGGCCCCTGCCGCGAACACCGCCAGCACCCAAGCGCGCCTGAACATCTCGTTTCTCCCTGAAGCGGCCCGAGCGCGAGCCGAGGAGCATCCTAGCATTTCCGATAACCCGCGGAATTTTCGCGCGCGCTCGACAGTCTCTCAAGATCTTCCGATCAAGAGCCGCCGTTTGCGCTATGGAAGGCGGGTCGGACGACCCCCTCGCCGCGTTTGCCGGTGAGCCGATCCGTCGCCGGCCGCGCCTCGTGCGCGTGGAGCCCTGATGCTAGTCGCCATCCCTAGAGAGGTGCGCCCCGGCGAACGCCGCGTGGCCGCCACCCCCGAGACCACCGCTCGCCTGAGGAAGCTCGGCTTCGACGTCGCCATCCAGAGCGGCGCCGGGGAAAAGGCCTCCTTCGCCGACCAGGACTACGAAAAAGCCGGCGCCCGCGTGGTGACCGACGTGGAAGAGCTCTGGTCGAGCGCCGACATCGTGCTGAAGGTGCAACCCCCGGAGGAGCACCCGGAGCTGAAGCGGCACGAGGTCGAGCTCCTGCGCGAGAAGCAGACCCTCGTCAGCTTCGTCTGGCCGGCGAAGAACAAGGAGCTGATCGAGCGCCTGGCCGCGCGCAAGGTCACGCTGATGGCCATCGACCAGGTGCCGCGCGTGACGCGCGCGCAGAAGATGGACGCGCTCTCGTCGATGGCGAACATCGCCGGATACCGCGCGGTGATCGAGGCGGCCAGCTTCTACGGTCGCTTCTTCACCGGTCAGATGACCGCGGCCGGCAAGGTCCCCCCGGCCAAGGTGCTGGTCATCGGCGCCGGCGTCGCGGGCCTGGCCGCCATCGGCGCCGCGCGCGGGCTCGGCGCCATCGTGCGCGCCTTCGACACGCGCCCGGCGGTCAAGGAGCAGGTCAAGAGCATGGGCGCCGAGTTCATCGAGGTGAGCCTGGTCGAAGACGGCACCGGCGAAGGCGGCTACGCGAAGGAGATGAGCGCCGAGTTCATCGCGGCGGAGATGAAGCTCTTCGCCGAGCAAGCGCGTGAGGTGGACATCATCGTCACCACCGCGCTCGTGCCCGGCAAGCCCGCCCCCGTGCTGATCACCGAGGCGATGGTGAACAGCATGCGCTCCGGCTCGGTGATCGTGGATCTGGCGGCGGAATCCGGCGGAAATTGCGCCGTGACCCACCCCGGCGAGGTCATCGTGCACCAAGGGGTCACGGTCATCGGTTACGTGGATCTTCCCAGCCGGCTCGCGCCCACGGCCAGCCAACTCTACGGCACCAACCTCACGCACCTGCTCGCGGACATGGGCGGCGCCAAGAGTTGGCACGTCGATCTCGACGACGAGGTCATCCGCGGCTCGCTGGTCTTGCTGGAAGGCGAGCTGATGTGGCCGCCACCGAAGAAGCCCGAGCCCGAGCTCAAGAGCAAACCCAAGAACCCGCCGAGCACCATCCCGCCGCCGGAGGCGAAGAAGCTCGAGGCCGCGCAGAAGAAGCCCGAGCCCAAGAAATCCGGGACCCGCTCCGCCATCGCGCTCCTGTGCATCGGCGCGGCGCTCGCGGCCCTGGGTCTGGTGGCTCCTGCGAGCTTCCTCGCTCACTTCACCGTGTTCGTGCTGGCCTGCTTCATCGGCTGGCAGGTGGTCTGGAACGTCACACCCGCCCTGCACACTCCGCTGATGAGCGTCACCAACGCCATCAGCGGCATCATCCTGATCGGCGGCATGCTGCACGTGTCCGGGCCCATCGCGGCGCCGGTCACGCTGGTCGGAGCCATCGCCGTATTGATTGCCACCATCAACATCTCCGGAGGATTCCTGGTCACGCAGCGCATGCTGCGGATGTTCCAGCGGTAGCGCGCCATGCCCCAGAGCCTTCAGAACATCGCCTATCTCGTCGCTGGCGTGCTCTTCATCCTGAGCCTGGGGGGGCTTTCGAAGCAGGAGTCCGCGCGGCGCGGCAACGTCTTCGGCATCGTGGGCATGCTCATCGCCCTGATCGCCACCGCCGCCAGCCCCAGCGTGACCGGCTACGGCGTGCTCGCCGGCGCCATCGGCATCGGCGCCGTCATCGGCGCGGTGCTCGCGGCCCGCGTCGCCATGACCAGCATGCCGCAGCTGGTGGCCATCCTGCACAGCTTCGTCGGCGCCGCCGCCGTCCTGGTGGGCGTTGCCAGCTTCCTGGATCCGCCCGACGATCTCACCGGCGCGGAGGCCGTCATCCACGAGGTCGAGGTGTTCCTGGGCGTGTTCATCGGCGCCATCACCTTCACCGGCTCCGTGGTCGCGTTCGGCAAGCTCCAGGGCTTCATCCGCAGTAAGCCGCTGCTCCTGCCGGGCCGGCACTGGGCCAACCTGGCCATGCTCGCCGCCTCGCTCTGGCTCGGCGCGCAGTTCCTCGCTGCGCCCGAGCAAGGCGCGCTCCAGCCCCTGTTGATCATGACCGCCATCGCCTGCGTCCTGGGCATCCACCTGGTGATGGCCATCGGCGGCGCGGACATGCCGGTCGTCGTGTCCATGCTCAACAGCTACTCGGGCTGGGCCGCCGCGGCGGCAGGCTTCATGCTCGCCAACGACCTGCTCATCATCACGGGCGCCCTGGTCGGCTCGAGCGGCGCCATCTTGAGCTACATCATGTGCAAGGCGATGAACCGCTCGATCGTCAGCGTCATCTTCGGCGGCTTCGGCGCCGAGGAAGGCGCGGCCCCGGCCAAGCGCGCCGGCGAGCCCCAGGGCGAGGTCGTCAGCGTCACCGCCACCGAGACGGCTGAGCTCCTTGCCGCCGCCAAGAGCGTGGTCGTCGTGCCCGGCTACGGCATGGCGGTCGCCCAAGCCCAGTACCCACTCTGGGAGGTCGCCAAGCTGCTGCGCGATCGCGGCGTGAACGTGCGCTTCGCCATCCACCCGGTCGCCGGTCGCCTGCCCGGGCACATGAACGTGCTCCTGGCCGAGGCCAAGGTCCCCTACGACATCGTGCTGGAGATGGACGAGATCAACGAGGACTTCCCCCAGACGGACGCGGTCCTGGTCATCGGCGCCAACGACATCGTCAACCCCGGCGCCCTCGACGACACCTCCAGCCCCATCTACGGCATGCCGGTGCTCGAGGTCTGGAAGGCCAAGACCTGCGTGGTGATGAAGCGCAGCATGGCGAGCGGCTACGCCGGCGTGGAGAACCCCCTCTTCTTCAAGGAGAACACGCGCATGCTCTTCGGCGACGCCAAGAAGACGGTGGACGCGATCCTAGGTGATCTCCGCACCGCCACCGGCGCGAAGGCGGCGTAGCCAACGCGGCGGACTTGCGGGAGGGCGGTCCGCCCCAAGGGGCAGCCCTAGAATTGGTGCTGGGAGGAAGCGCCAGCGCGCGCCGCAACGACTCGTCGGGGTGTGACTGCGCCATGCGCGAAGCCTGGCTCGATGGCGCCCCCGCGACCGACGCCAGCGTCGTGCACCAAGCCGAACGGTGCTCGGGTCCAGCGGACGCATCCTTCTACTTCAACTACGACGTGCTTGGCAGCGCCGGCGCCGCTGGCACGTCCAATCGATGAACCGCCCCCTCGACGCCGAGCGACCTGCACTACTCACCTTGCACCCGCCGCTGTTGCGCCTTGCCTACTGACGGCTTGACGCTCGGCGTTCACAGGTGAACGCCGTTCGCCACGCGGCCGGAGCAGCCCCGCGCCGGAGCACCCTCGCCGCGCCGGGCGGCGACTCACCCGCCGCGCTTGAGCTCGGTGAGCACCAGCTTGCTCACGGCCTTCAGCGTGTCGAACACGCCCATGCCGGAGCGCGCGTTGGCCTCGAAGTCGGGAACGCCGGTCGGGTTCAGCAGCTGGCGCAGCTCCTCCACCTCGACGGCGTTCGGGAGGTCGCGCTTGTTGTACTGGATCACGAACGGGATCTTCTCGAGCGAGTAGCCCTGCTCCGCCAGGTTGGTGCGCAGGTTGTCCAAGCTCTCCTGGTTGGCCTCCAGGCGCTCGATCTGGCTGTCGGCCACGAAGATGACGCCGTCCACGCCCTTCAGGATGAGCTTGCGGCTGGCGTCGTAGAAGACCTGGCCCGGGACCGTGTAGAGGTGGAAGCGGGTCTTGAAGCCGCGGATCTCACCCAAAGACAGCGGCAGAAAGTCGAAGAAGAGCGTGCGTTCCGTCTCCGTCGCGAGGCTGATCATCTTGCCCTTCGCGTCTGGATTCGTGCGCTCGTAGATGTACTGCAGGTTCGTCGTCTTCCCGCAGAGGCCTGGCCCGTAATAGACGATCTTGCAGTTGATCTCCCGAGCCATGTAGTTGATGAAACTCATCGGCGGGGCCTCTCCTCAGTCGTTGAAGAGGTTGTCGATGTCTTCATCGGTGATTTCGGCGAATGGCGAGTCGGCCCCCGGCGCCGCCACCTTCGAGAGCAGCGCCTCGAAGATCCGGTTGAGCTCGTCCGTGGCCTTGCGCACCCGAAGGCGCACGAGACCCAGGCTCGATTTCGCGTCGAAGATCACCACCAAGATGACGCGGTTCCCTACGAGCTGAATGTGGATGTTCGCCTTCTCCCCCTCGTGGAACTGAGCTGCGAACTCGTTCTCACGCAGGAGCTTGGCGATGCCGCCCGTAGCGGCGATGTTGCCCGCCGTCAGCGAGGCAAGCGACGTCGTGTCCAAGTTGTCGACGTCGCCAGCTGCTGCGATGAGCTGACCGTTCTTGTCGACGATGAAGACGACCCTGGCGTTCGCTTCCTTCACCAGGCGGTCCACGACCGTCTGGATCTGGTTGAACTCCTCTTCGTACATCACCATCTGCGGGTTAACCATCCGAACCTCCGCAAGCCGCCCGCGTTCTCTTCACGAGCGCCGCCCACGCGTGTCCCCTCCGATTCTTCAGCGAAAATCGCCAGAGAATGGAGGTTCGAGCCTGATAGCGTTCCACCCTTCTACCGAACCCCCTACGGGCCAGCAAGCATGGCATCGCCGGAGGGCCTTCGGCGCGAGAAACGCGCGGATTTCAGCGGTGGGCGCGGGAGCACCCAGGCGTGAATCCGGAGGGTTTGCAGGTCCCGCGGACCGGTGCTTATGGTCCGGCCGTGAGACGCTTCGCCCTCTACCTTTTCGCGCTCTCGATGTGCCTCGTGCCCCATGCGAGCGCGGACGTTGGGCGATTTCACCTGGCGCTCGGGGGAGCGCTGAGTCGCCTGGACGCGGCCCGGGGTCCGCACGCCTACGGAGCCCTGCGCGAGGTCTGGAACACCTGGGACCGCGCCGATCCGACCCAGGTGGAGGAGGCGCTGCTCGCCGCCGAGCGGAACCCGAAGCTCGACGCGCCGGTGCGCGCCTACGCGGGGCTCCTGGCAGCCTACACGCGCATGCGGCGAGGCGACGTCGCGGCGGCGCGCAAGAAGATCGACTCGCTGGGCTTCGTTCGGACCTGGCTCGTGGTGGGACCCTTCGACAACGAGGGCAAGAACGGGCTCGACATGGAGCACGGGCCCGAGGCGGACTTCGGGCAGGCCATCGTCCCGGGCCGGGCTTACTCCGGCAAGGAGCGACCGGTGCGCTGGCGTGCTGCGCCGGAGGCTTTTCCGTTCGGGTATCTGGATTTCGGCGCGCTGCTCAGGCCGGAGCGCAAGGTGTGCGGCTTCGCCACCAGCTTCGTCCGCGCCAAGGCGGGCTCGAAGGCGCCGCGCACGGTGAGCGCTTGGGTCGGCGCGAGTGGCAGCTTCGCCTTGTACTGGAACGGGCGGATGGTGCTGAAAGACGCGGCTTATCGCGGGCACGACGCCGATCGCTTCGGCACCACGCTGACCCTGAGCCCGGGCTACAACAACCTCACCGTCAAGGTCTGCAGCGACGACGCGCCGCCGGTGGTCTCGGTGCGGCTCGGCGACGCGAAGGGCGCGCCGGACGCCGCGCTCGAGATCACGAACGACCTCGGCGCCAGCGCTGAGGCCGCCAAGCTCGCCCCGACCAAGGCCGACAAGAGCGAGAAGCCGGCGGCGGCCCGTGCGACCCTCGGTCCGGTGCCCGCGTTCCAGGCGCTCACGGCAGGCAAGGCGCCGCGACCCGCCGATCTGGAAGCCTACGCGCGCTACCTGGACGCGACCGGCGGTGACGACAAGACCAAGCACGAGGCGCGCGACCTGGCGCGGCGCGCCGCCGAGCTCGAGCCGAGCGTGGAGCGGCTGCTCTTGGCCGGCGAGCTCAGCGAGGACAGGAACCAGCGCCGGGAGTGGGTGGACAAAGCAGAGGCGTTGGCGAAGAAGGGCGGAAAGCCGCACGTCGACGTGCTCTTGGCTCGGGCAGATCTGGCGCGCTCGGGCCTGAGCTGGCAGACGGCGTCGCGCTACCTCGACCAGGTGCTCGCGCTCGATCCGGATCAGGTGGACGCCATCGCCGGACGCGTCATCACCTACAACATGGCGGGGCTCAAGCGCACCGCGCTGAGCACGCTGGAGAAGGCGCTCGAGCGCAACCCGAGCGCGCTACTGCTCCTGAACATGCACGCCTCCCAGCTCCGGGCGCTGGGGCGCTCGACGGAGGCCAGCGAGGCGGAGTCGCGCTACGCCGCGCTGCGTTTCGACGATCAGGCCTTCCTGAGCGGGCAGATCGATCTCGCTCTGGCGCGGCGCGATCGGGCGGCGACGGAGCGCTGGATCGAGCGGCTGCTCGAGACGGATCCCGACAGCCAGTGGGCCCACGGCGTCGCGGCGCGGAGCTATCGCGCGCTCGGGCAGGCGGAGCGCGGCATCGCGACGTATCAGCGCGCCCTGGCGCTGGCGCCAGAGGACGTCGGCACGCTGCGCGCGCTCGCCGATCTCCAAGGCGAGCTCGGACGGCGCGACGAGCAGCTGAAGCTCTTGCAGGCCATCTTGAAGATCCGCCCGCAGGACAAGGACGTGCGCGAATACGTCGAGCACATCGAGCCGCAGAAACCCCGGGCGGACGAGGCTTGGGCCTGGCAGAGCGAGAAGTTCCTGAAGCTGCGCCACGCGTCTGCCGCGGGGCAGAATCGCCGCACGCTGCGCGATCTGACCGTGACCACGGTCTTCGAGAACGGTCTCAGCAGCAAGTTCCGCCAGGTGGTGTTCCAGCCGCTGAACGACGCCGGCGCGGCCATGGCCCGGCAGTACGCCTTCCAGTACGAGTCGGACCGCGAGGTGGTGCAGCTGCGCGGCGCGCGGGTCTACCGCGGCGACGGGCGCACGGACGAAGCGGTGGAGTACGGCGAAGGCGCCGCCGACGACCCTTCGATCAGCATGTACACCTCGGCGCGGAACTTCTACGTGCAGTTCCCCAGGCTCGACCCCGGCGACGTGGTCGAGCTGCGCTACCGGGTGGACGAGGTCACGCCGCGCAACGAATACGCCGACTACTTCGGCGAGGTCGTGTTCTTGCAGTCGAACGAGCCGCTTCAGAACGCGGAGTACGTGCTGATCACGCCGAAGAAGCGCACCTTCTACATCGACGAGAAGGTGCCGGGGCTCAAGCGCGAGACGCGCGATCGCGGCGAGCAGCGCATCTACCGCTTCGTCGCCGACAATGTGCCGCCCATCGTGCCGGAGAGCGCCATGCCGCCGTGGTCCGAGGTGTTGGGCTTCGTCCACGTCTCCACCTACAAGGACTGGAAAGACCTGGGGCGCTGGTACTGGGGCCTGGTCAAGGAGCAGTTCGACCTGGACGACGAGACGCGCAAGCTGGCACGGGAGGTCGCCAAAGGCGCGAAGACGGACCAGGAGAAGGTCAAAGCCGTCTACAACTGGGTCGTCAAGAACACGCGCTACGTGGCGCTCGAGTTCGGCATCTACGGCTACAAGCCGCGGCGCTGCGTGCAGACGGTCACGCGCGGTTGGGGCGACTGCAAGGACAAGGCGACGGTGATCGTGACCCTGCTGAAGGAGCTGGGCGTGCCGTCCACCATCGTGATCTTGCGCACGCAGATGCGGGGCGACTTCCGCTCGAGCATCCCGAGCTTGGCAGCCTTCGATCACGCCATCGTGTACGTCCCTTCGCTCGACCTGTATCTGGACGGCACCGCCGAGTACACCGGCTCGACCGAGCTGCCGGACATGGACGCCGGCGCGCTGGCGCTGCTCGTGAACGAGGGCGACTCGAAGCTCGTGCGCGTGCCGGAGCGCGACTCGAAGAAGAACCTCCAGATCCGCAGCGTGAGCGCGACGGTCGGCGACAGCGGCGATGCCAAGCTCGAGATGGACTACGAGACCCGCGGCTCGGAGGCGGCGGACTGGCGCCGGCGCTACCACGCGGAGGCCACGCGCCGCGCACGGGTGAACGCCGATCTGGGTCGCGAGTTCCCGGGCTTCGAGATCCAGGCAGGCAACGCCGGCGTCGTGGCCGGCGACCTGGAGAACCTGGAGATCCCCGCGAAGCTCAAGGTCCGGGGCACCGCCCGCGCCTTCGCCCGCAAGGAGGGCGACTCCTTGAGCATGAGCGTCACGCCCAGCGTGCGCTTGACCACGAACTACGCCTCGCTCTCACAGCGCAAGCAGGACGTCCGCATCCCGTCGTTCTCCAGCATGGAGGACACCTTCGTGGTGAAGCTGCCGCCCGGAGCGAAGGTGAAGAGCGCGCCACACAGCGTGAAGGGCAGCTCGCCTTTCGGCTCCTACGAGATCGAGGTCGGCGTCGCCGCCGGACAGGTCACGGTCAAGAGCCGAGTGGAGGTGAGCGCGACGCGAGTCACGCCCAAGCAATACCCTGCGTTCAAGCAGTTCTGCGAGGACGTGGACCGCGTGCTCAGCGCGCGACTGGTGGTGCAGCCGTGAGGCGCTTCATCTGGCTCTTGTGCCTGGTGGTCCTCGCCGCCTGCGGCGGGCGCGGCGCGGAGCACGCGCCGACGCCGCTCGGCGAGCTGCGCCGCGTGGGACCGACCACGACCAACGCCGAGCTCTGCGGCGAGTGGCTCCTTCACGAGCTGGTCTCCCCCGGTGGCGATGCGCGCACGGCGGACAAGGCCCGCGCACGGCTCGACGAGCTGGGCGGGGGCGGCATGCTGGCGCACCTGGCCCGCGGCCTCGACGACGCCATCCACGGGCGCATGCTGCACGCGCCGGATCACTACCTCCAGGCGACGCGCGCGGCGCGCACCTCCAGCGATCCGCGGGCGCCCGTCATCGCGTGGTTCGCGGCCAACCGGGCCGTCGCGCTGCGCAGCCACGGCAAGGATCTCTGGCCGCGCTGGAAGGGCTTCGTGAGCGAGGCGATGAAGGAGCCGCTCTACATGGGCTGGCGCGCACGCGCGGAGCTGGTGGAGTGGTGGGCGGACGAGGCCTACGCAGGCGCCGCCAAGAACGTCGAGCAGCTGTCGGCGGCGGAGTACGGCTGCGTGGACGACGTGCGCATCGCGGGACCCTTCGGCCGGGGCGTGGCGCCGGACTCGTATCGGAGCTTCGCGGCGGAGCGGCCGGGCCCGTGGCCCGCGCGCTGGGCGCCGAGCCGCGGCGCGTTCGTGGCGCCGCGGGTGCTCGGCACCAAACAAGAGGGCTGCTTCGTGCGCGTGGACGAGCCGGTCAGCGGCGGCGTGTTCTACGCGGAGACGTTCCTGGAGCTCGACGCGCCCGCCGAGCTGATCCTCGCAGCCCAAGGCGCGCTGGCGATGTTCGTCAACGACGAGAAGGTCCTGGATCGCGACCCGCGCATCTGGGGCGTCTGGCCCAGGTTCGGCGTTCAGGTCTGGCTGCCGGCAGGACGACACCGCGTGCTGGTACGCTTGGCGGATCCTCAGACCAGCGTGCGGGTGATGTTCGCCGACGGGAGGCCGGCGGACGCGAGAACCTCCGCCGATGCCGCCGCGCCGTACAGCGTGGTGCCACCCCGCGTGGCCGGTGAGCCGAACGTCGTGAGCCGCTACGTGCAGCGCGGCGACGTCGTCGATCCCGGCGACGACGTCTCGCGCTTCGTGCTGGCCTACCTGGCCTACTCCGAGGGCCAGGGCGACGTGGCCGCAGTGCTCACCGAGCCGCTGCTCAAGGACAACTCCAGGGCCACCGGGCTGGTGCTCGGCGCCTCGGCCACGTTCGCGGATCGCGATCCGCTCTTCGACCAGACCAGCGTGCGCGATCTCGCTCGGGAGCTCCACGAGCGTGCGCTGAAGAAGGACCCCCGCCTCTGGCAATCGGACCTGGCCCTGGCGCTCTGGGAGGGCGAGCGCGCCGGACCCACCGAGGCGGTGCGACGGCTGAAGAAGCTGACCGACCAGTACCCCGAGGTCTCGGGACTGCTCCTCGCGCTCGCGCGCCTGTACGGGGAGCTCGGTTGGGTCGCGGAATACTCGGACTCGGCCAAGAAGCTCGCTGAGCGCTTCCCCGACGACGTCGAGGCGCTGACGGCGGCTCTCGCCGTGTACGAGTCCCAAGGAAACAAGGCGAAGGCCGACGCGCTGGTGGCTCGCATCAAGAAGCTCGACCCGGACAGCGAGATCGAGCTCACGCGCGCGCTGGCTAGAGACGACTACGCCACCGCGCTGGCGGAGCTGCGCCGCATCGGCGCGCGCCACCCGGAGCGCAAGGACGTCGCCGAGCGCATCCACGACGTGATGGTGCGGGCCGGCAACACCTCCGAGACCTGGAAGAAGCTCGAGTCGGCCATCGCCAAGGCCCCGCTCGACGGCGGCGCGCGCCTGGCCCTGGCCGACGCGCGCTTCGGCAGAGGCGAGCGCGACGCGCTCAGGAAGGCGCTCGTCGACGCGCTCGCCAACGGCGCGAACACCAGCGCGCTGGAAGGGGCGCTGGACCTGGTCGAGGGCACCACCGAGCTCGAGCACTACCGGCTGGACGCGCGCGCGATCATCCGCGACTACGAGAAGAGCGGCCTCGAGCTCCAGGGAACCGCGGCGCGCGTGCTCGACTACGCGGCCATCTGGGTCCACGCCGACGGCTCGAGCCGCATGCTCGAGCACGAGGTGATCCGCATCCAGAGCGCGGAGGCCATCGGCAAGCTGGCCGAGCACCCGAAACTCGACGGCGTGGTGCTGCACGCGCGGGTGATCAAGAAGGACGGACGTGTGCTCGAGCCGGAAGAGGTGCCGGGCAAGCCGACCATGACCTTCCCGCACCTGGAGGTGGGCGACTACATCGAGACCGAGCACGTGGTCACCCGACCCGGGGACGGCCGCGGCAACCAATACGTGAGCCCACACTGGTTCTTCCGCGAGGAGAACATCGCCTACGCTCGCAGCGAGTTCGTGGTGATCCTGCCGGACGGAAAGCAGCCGGAGATCGAGACCCACGGCGGCGTGCCGGCGCCGAGCATCGAGAAGAAAGACGGCATCGTGGTGCGGCGCTGGCGGGTGGATCGGAGCCCGGCCGCCGAGATCGAGCCGGGCAGCCCGCCGATCACGGAGTTCTTGCCGAGCGTGCGCCTGGGCTGGGGCGTGGAGCTCGAGGAGCGCGTGGCGGCCTTGGGTGACTCGCTGGCGGACGTGGCGCCGATCGATCCGCGCGTGGCGCGCATCGCGCGGAAGATCGTCGAGCCGCTCCCGTCGAGCGCGGAGGTCGAGCGCGCGCGACGGCTGTATCGCTGGGTGCTCGCCAACGTGGAGGAGGGGCAGGAGGCCGACGGTCGCCGCGTCGTGGTGAGCAAGCGAGGCAACCGCTGGCGCGCGTTCATGACGCTGTGTCGTTCGCTGGGCCTTCGGACGACCTACGCCGTGGCCAAGAACCGGTTGGCGCCTGAGCCGACCGGCAAGATCAGCCGCGCCACGCAGTTCGCGGAGCCGCTGGTCCGCGTCTCCACCAAACAGGGCGAGTTGTGGCTGACGGTGGCCAGCAAGTTCGCGCCGTTCGGCTACGTTCCAGCGGAGATCCGGGGTGTCCCGGCCTTCGTCCTGACCGGGAACGGGCCCAAGCAGGTGGTGACGCCGGTGGGCGGCACCGAAGACAGCGTGACCTACGAGGGCAAGGTCGAGCTGGCGACGGACGGCTCCGCGAAGCTCGATCTGGTGCAGCGCTTCACCGGCAAGTACGCCATGGCCGTGCGCAGCGCCTTCATGCAGCTGCCGGAGGCGCAGCTCCGCGACGTGGTGGAGTCGAAGCTCCTGGGGCGCGCGCTGCGCGGCGCGCGATTGGTGAAGCACGAGCTCGCTCACCTCGACGATCTGGATCAGCCGCTGCTCCTGAAGATGAAGGCGGAGATGCCGGGGTTCGCCCAGCAGAGCGGCGCGGACCTGGCCATCTCTCCGCCTTTCTCCCCGCGCGTGGCGCAGCTGGCCACCCTGCCGGTGCGCCAGACTCCGCTCTTGATCGGCGAGGCCACGCACCAGGAGGTGCGCCTCGAGATCGAGCTACCGAAGGGCGCGGCGCTGCGCGACGTCCTGGCGGGGAGCACGCTGAAAGACGGCGACCGTTCGGTGAAGATCAGCGATCGGCTGGAGGGCAAGACGCTGGTCCTCGAGCGCGTCCTCGACATCCCCGCAGGTCGCGTGAAGCCCGAAGACTACCCGTCCTTCCTGGAGTTCGCCCGGCGCGCCGACTCGGCCCTCGGTCGTGACGTGCGCCTGCGCGTCACGCGCTGAGTTAGGCTCGACTCGCGCGCGCTCGCGCCTCGGAACACCCGCTGCGGGAGCTCTTCGTCGAGGTCACCCGTCAAGCGAACCCACGAGGAAGTCGCGACTCATCCCACGGGACGAGGAGGCCTCCGCCGGCCCCGCCGGCAGCTTTCGTGGGTCGCTACTCCTGACGATCGTGATCTGATCATGCCAGGACTGCCCAAATCGAGGGCGGTCACTTGTCTTTCTTGGCCTTGATCGCGTCGTCTTTGGCCTTCGCGTCGGCTTCCTGCAGCCGGGTGGCGATGCGCTTCTTCACCGCGGCGTAGTCCGAAACCAGCTTGGTCCAGGTCGCGATCTTGCCCTTGCGGTCCTCGGCGCTCTTGGGGAAGGCCTTCGCCGCCGGCTGCTGCTGTGCGAACTGCGCATAGGCGTTCCAGCGATCCGTGGCGTCGTCGTAGGACTTCTGGCGCTCGCGCAGGTCGGCCAGCACGAACAGGATCTTCGCCTTCAGCGGGTGATCGCCGCCGACGAAGCGCAGCGCCGCGACCCAGGCCGTCTCGGCCTCCTGGGTGTCGTTCTTGGCGAGGTGCGCCTCGCCGATGCGGTAGTGGCCCATGGGATTCTGGGGCTCCTTGGTGATCGCCTCCTTGTAGGCAGCGATGGCACCGTCGAAGTCGCGCGCGACGTACAGGTCGTCGCCCTTCTTGAGCTGCTCCCAGAACGGGCTGATGCCCTTGATCCCTTGTGGGTCCTTGCGCGGACCAGCAGCCGCGGCTGCGGGCTTGTCGGTCTTCCCCTTGTCCTGTGCGGCCGCCGGCAGCGCGAGCGCCAGCGACACGAGAGGCAGAACCCAGAACCGGCTCTTCATGCTCGAAACGCTAACACGGGCCCCGCGGGTGTTGCGAGAAGGGGACAAAGCCCTGAAATTTCGCTAGTTGTCGGGGATGCGTGTCACCGCCTACCCCTGGGCCTCGCTGGAGCGCCTGCCCCGCCGGGCGTGGCGCGAAGCGCGGGCGGCGCGGCGCGCGGTGGCCCGAGCGCTCCAGGTCGAGCGCCTGGCCCAGGCGTGGAGCGCGCTCACCTCCTCGGAGACGCACTTGGTGCTCGGCGACGTCGGCGTGGACGCTCTCCCTTCGGGGAGCGACGCCGTCGCGCTCGAGCTCTCGGACGGCTCGCTCTTGCTGGTGTCCCTGGAGGCGGCGCTGGTCTCGGCCCTGCTCGGGCGCGTGCTCGGCCGCCCGGTGGGGCTCACGGCGCCGGGCGCGCCCCTGGACGCGACGCTCGGCGGCGCGCTCGCCGCGACCCTGATCGAGATTGCGCGCCGGAGCGGAGCGCCCGAGCCGCTGGCCTGCGCGACGCGTGCGATCCCGTCGGGCGCGAGCGCGGTGCGGATCACGGGCACCGTGGTCTTCGACGGCAAGCCCTACGCCGCGCGCTGCTGGGTGCTCCCGAGCCAGGGCCCGGAACCGCCGCTCGGTCTCGCCGAGCTGGGCGACCTTCCGGTCGCGCTGCGTCTGGTCGCCGGGCTCTCGCTCGCGGATCCCGGCGAGCTCGCGACGCTGGGCCCCGGTGACGCCTGGCTGGCCGGCGCCGGCTTCTGGCTCGACGCGAGCGGCGCCGGGCGCGCGGCCCTGGCGGCGCCGCGGAGCGAGCGCGGGATCGCGGTGAGCTTGGCGCCCGCCGGCGAGGTCGTGGTAGGGGACAGCGTCGTCGAGCTTCTGCTCGACGTGGAAGGCGCGATGAGCTCGGCGAAAGACGACATGGGTGGGGCGCTCGCGGAGGCGGTGCTGGACGCTCCGGTGGTGGTGCGGATCGAGGTCGGCGCGGTGTCGATGAGCGCGCGGGAGTGGGCGGCGCTACGGCCCGGAGACGTGATCGAGAGCGGGCGCCGCGTCAACGATCCGGTGGTCTTGCGCGTGGCGGGGCGCGAAGTGGCCCGCGGCGAGCTGGTCGAGATCGAAGGCGAGCTCGGCGTGCGTATTCGCGAGGTCGTTCCGTGAAGCTCTGGCTCGGGAGCCTGGCGCTGCTCCTGGTGCTCGGCTGCGACAAGCCGGCGCCGCCGCCACCGGCAGCGAGCGCGTCCGCAGCGCCCGTCGCGTCGGCGCCAGCGCCGCCGATGCCCAGCGCCGCGCCCGCGGAGCGGAGCGCCACGGCCGGCAAGTGGAGCGGGAGCTACCAAGCCCAGCACTACCAGATCGAGGCGCCGAAGGGAGAAGGCGCGCGGGAGTGGGCCGGAGACGACGGCGGCGCGCACGCCGGCAGCGGCAGCGTCAGCCTGGTGGTGGCCGAGAGCGGCGAGATCCGCGGCAGCGCAGCGGGCGCGCTCGGCGAGCACAACCTGGTCGGCGAGGTGGACGGCGAGACCTTCCGCGTCCGCTTCGCGCCCAAGCAGCCGGGCGACCGCGCGTTCGGCGGCTTCACCATCCTGACGCGCGAAGGCAGCCTGATGAAGGGTCGGCTCCAGGCCTCGACCGGCGACAGCAAGACGGTGCGCGACGCGCTGATCAGCGTCAGCCGTGGCGAGGCGGACGCCGCGGACTGACGCGATCGTGCTAGATCGCCCGGGTGACCACGGCGCTGCTCGATCTGACGGTGCTTGCGACGAACGCTCGCACCCGGGGGATCGGGCGCTACGTGTCCGACCTGGCGCTCGGCATGGCGCGCGCGTCGCGCGTCACCATCGACCTGCGGGTCATGGGCATCGAGCGCCTGGGCTGGGCGGGCGGCGCCATCGTCACCGAGGATCTCGCCGGCGCCGTCGAGCGACTGACCTCCCGTGACGAACCCGCACAGCCGCACCTGTCCTGGGCGTACCGCGTGCGCGTCGCGATGGGTGCGGCGACGCGCGCGCTCTCGGCGGACCTCCTGCACACCGGGCATCCGAACGCGACGCCGCTCGGCGAGCTGGGCTGCCCGCGCGTCACCACCTGTCACGATCTGATCCCGCTGCGCTTCCCCGAGAAGTACGTGGGCTGGCGCGACGGGAGCCGGGCCAGCCGCGAGCGCATGGATCACCGGCGCTACCACTCCGCCAGCCACGTGATCGCGGTCAGTGAGACCACCGCCAACGATCTGGTGACCTTGCTCGGCGTCTCGCCGAAGAAGATCAGCGTGGTCCACAACGGCGTGGATCTGGAGCGCTGGTCCAGCGAGCCGGGCGCTGAAGATGGCGCGGTGCGCGCGCGCTTCGGCCTGGACGAGTCGCCCTACGTGCTCTGCGTGGGCGCAGCAGACTTCCGCAAGAACTCCGGGCGCATGTTGGCCGCACTGGCCAAGGTGCGGCGGCGCTCGCCCGACGCGGACGTGAAGATGGTCTGGGCGGCGCGCCTCGACCTGGGTGCGCAGCTCGAGCTTCGCCGAGCCGCGCTCGAGCACGGCGTGTCCGGGGCGCTCGCGCTCGTGGGCTACGTCTCCGACGGCGAGCTCGCGGCGCTGTATCGCGGCGCGGTCGCTCAGCTCTTCCCCTCGCGGGCGGAGGGCTTCGGCTACCCGGTGGTGGAGGCGATGGCGTGCGGTTGCCCGGTCATCACCAGCGACCGCTCGAGCCTGGCGGAGATCGCCGGCGACGCCGCGATCCAGGTGGATCCGGAGGACGACGACGCCATCGCCGACGGCATCCACACGCTGTTCGATCAGCCGGCGGAGCGCGAGCGGCTGAGCGCTCGGGGCACGGCGCGAGCGCGGCGCTTTGGGGTGGAGCGCATGGCGGAGCGGACCCTCGACGTGTATCGCGAGGTGATCGCCAAGGCGCGGAGGGGCAGTTGAGCGACGACATCGCCGCGCGCCTGGCGGCGGTGCACGCGCGCATCGAACGCGCGGCGCGCGCGGCAGGGCGCGATCCGAGCTCGGTGCGCCTCTTGGCGGTGAGCAAGACCAAGCCGGAAGCGGCGATCCGCGCGGCCTACGCGGCGGGACAGCGGGACTTCGGCGAGAACTACGTGCAGGAGCTGGCCGAGAAGGCCGCCGCCCTGACGGACTTGCCCGACCTTCGCTGGCACATGATCGGGCACCTGCAGCGCAACAAGGCCAAGCAGGTCGTGAAGCTGGTGAGCGCCATCCACACCGTGGACTCGGTGCGCCTGGCCGAAGAGCTCGGCAAGCGTGCGGCGGAGGCCGCCCGCGATCGGCTCTCGGTCTTGGTCGAGGTCAACGTGGGTGGTGAGGTGCAGAAGAGCGGCTGCGCCCCGGCGGAGCTCGGCTCGGTGATCGCGGCGATCGAGCGGGCGCCGGCGCTCGGCTTGTCGGGCCTGATGACGGTGCCGCCGCACACGGACGATCCGGCGGGCGCGAGGCCCTTCTTCGATCGACTGGTCGCGCTCAGGGACGCGCACGGCGGCGTGGCGCGGCTGCCGGAGCTCTCCATGGGCATGACCCACGATCTGGAGCAGGCCATCGGCGCTGGCGCGACCTGGGTGCGGATCGGCACGGCCATCTTCGGGGAGCGCGCCTGATGGCGCAGAAGAAGCGCGAGGCACCGGCTCAACCGACGCTCCTCGGTGCGGTCGCGCGCCGTGGCACGGCGCCGCTCGCCGATCGCATGCGCCCGCGGACGCTCGACGAAGTGCTGGGGCAGCGCCACCTGATCGACGCAGGGAAGTGGCTCGCCGACGCCATCCGCCAGGACCGCGTGCCTTCGCTCGTGCTCTGGGGTCCACCGGGCTCCGGCAAGACGACGCTGGCGCACGTCATCGCCGGCTCGACCCGCTCGGAGTTCGTGGCCTTCTCGGCAGTGCTCGGCGGCGTGGCCGAGCTTCGCGAGATCATCGCGGCAGCTCGGGAGCGCCTCGCCTACCAGGGCCGGCGCACCACGCTCTTCGTGGACGAGATTCACCGCTTCAACAAAAGCCAGCAAGACGCCTTCTTGCCCCACGTCGAGGCCGGCACCATCACCCTGATCGGCGCCACCACGGAGAACCCCTCGTTCTCCGTCAACGCCGCGGTGCTCTCGCGCTGCAAGGTGCTGCGCCTGCACGCGCTGGACGAGCGCGATCTGATCGCGCTGCTCGGACGCGCGCTCTCCGATCGCGAGCGCGGGCTGGGCGGACGCGAGCTCTGCGCCGACGCGGACGCCTTGGGCATGATCGCGGCGAACAGCAGCGGGGACGCGCGCCGCGCGCTGGGTCTGCTCGAGACCGCCGTCGCGCTCTTGCCCGAGGGCCGAGCCGAGCTCTCGCTGGAGGACGTGAAGCGCGCTGCCGAGGAGCGCACGCTGCTCTACGACAAGTCCGGCGAGGAGCACTACAACGTCTCAAGCGCGCTGATCAAATCGATGCGCGGCAGCGATCCCGACGCTGCCATCTACTGGTTTCTGCGCATGCTCGACGCGGGCGACGACCCGCTGTTCTTGTCGCGACGCCTGATCATCTTCGCCAGCGAGGACGTCGGAAACGCCGATCCGCGCGCGCTCCAGGTGGCGATGGCCGCCGACGAGGCCTTCCGCCGCGTGGGCCTGCCGGAGGGCGTCTACCCGCTGGCTCACGCCTGCCTGTACCTGGCCAGCTGCCCCAAGTCGAACGCGGTCAAGCGCGCGATCGAGGCCACGCGCGCCTCGATCGCGGAGAAAGGCGCGCTGCCCGTGCCAATGAAGCTCCGCAACGCGGTGACCGGGCTGATGCGCGCCGAGGGCTACGGCGAGGGCTACCGCTACGCGCACGATTTCGAGGGCAGCTACGCGCCCGGGGAGACCTACCTACCCGACGAGCTGCTCGGGCGTCGTCTCTACTCGCCCTCGAACGAGGGACTCGAGAAGCAGATCCGCGAGCGCCTGGAGCGCTTGCGCGACAAGAAGTGATCAGCCGTCGTTCGGCGCTACGACCACGCCGATCTCCGGCATGTTGCGGTACTTCTGCGCCCAATCCAGGCCGTATCCCACCACGAACACGTCGTCGATGGTGAAGCCCAGGTAGTCGATGCTGACCTTCTTCTTGGTGCGCGCCGGCTTGTGCAGGAGCGCGCACACCTTCACGCTGGCGGGGCCGCGCGTCTGCACCTGGTGCACCAGGTAGTCGAGGGTCAGGCCGGTGTCGACGATGTCCTCGACGATGAGCACCTCCTCGCCGTCCACGGGTCGGGCGAGATCCAAGGTGATCTGGACGACACCGCTCGACATGGTGTCGTCGCCGTAGCTCTGCACGCCCAGGAACTCGACCCGCAAGGGCAAGTCGATGCAGCGCGCCAGATCCGCCGCGAACATGAAGCTGCCCTTGAGCACGCACAGGAGCACCAGCGGCTTGCCGCGGTAGTCGCGGGTGATCTCCGCGCCCAGCTCGCGCACCCGCGCCTGGATCTGCTCCGGCGAGTACAGCGTCTTGATCTTCTCTCGGTACCAGGCGTTGGGCATGAGGAGCGGGTACCGATGCGAGCCTCCGCGGTCAATCGCTGGTCACGCTGATTCCGACGCGAACGGCGTCGCCGTCGGTCCTCCAGAACACCGCCCCGTGGAGATCTGTGCGTAAGGTGTGGATACCTCGACGGCCGAGCGCGGCGAGTGTCTCCGGGTGCGGGTGGCCGAATCGGTTGCGGACCCCGCAGGAAATCCCGGCAAAGGTCGGGCGCGCCGCGAGGAGCAGGTCGCTGCTGCTGGAGGTCCGGCTGCCGTGGTGGCCGAGCTTGACGAAGTCGGCGCGAAGCTCGCTGCCATGCTGCTGCACGAGCTCCGCTTCCTCCTCGCGCTCGGCGTCCCCGAGCAGGAGCGCGCGGCGCTCGCCGAGGCCGAGCGCCAGCACCAAGGAGTTGTCGTTCGCGTCCCGGTCCGGCACGAAATCGGGACAAGGCGCGAGCACGCGGACGAAAGCGCGCGAGCCCCTGCATAGCTCGCCGGGGCGCCGTACTCGTACGCCGCGCGCGCGTAGCCCGTCGAGCAGCGCGCGGTACTCCGGGCCCGCACCCTCGCGCTCACCTTGGCCGCTGTCCCAAAGCTCCCCGACCTCGACCCGAGCGAGGGCTCCCGCCAGGCCGCCGAAGTGATCCGGGTGAGGGTGCGAGAGCACGACGACGTCCACCCGACTGCGGCGCCGCGCGCGCAGCACCGGCGCGACGACCCGCGCGCCCGGATCCACCGGGCTGCCCACCGAGCCGCCACCGTCCACCAGCATCAGCGCGCCGTCGGGCAGATCGACCAGGATGGCGTCGCCCTGTCCGATGTCGAGCAGCGTGACCCGAAGCTCGCCCCGCGGGTGACCCGCGCGCCAAGCGGCGAGCTCGACGGCACCGAGCAGGACCGCGCCGAGGAGCGCCCAGCTCAGCCGCGGCGGGCGCAGCCAGGCCCCGAGAACCGCCAGGGCGAGCACCGCGTAGTGCCACTCGCTGGGCGCAGGGATCGGGAACGTCAGAAAGCGCGCGGAAGCTCCCAGGTGCGCGACGCCGCGCACCCAGAGCAGCGCGCCGGAGCCGACCAGCGCGACCCCCTGATCGAGCCCCGGCACCCCGCTCACGAGCGGGTGCAGCAGACAGAGCGGCAACGCCACCGCTTCGCCGATGGGGGCCGCCAGCGTGTTGGCGAGGATGCCAGCGAGAGTCTGCTCCGGCGACAGGAGCGCGAGCAGCGGTGCGCAAGGGAGCATCGCGGCGAGCGTGGTGGCGAACGAGCCTAGGACGAAGCGGAGCGGTGCGAAGGGGAGGCGTTCGGTGAGCCGCGTCAGCGGCTGGCCCAGCACCACGAGCCCCACCGTGGCGCCCGCCGAAAGCAGGAACGACACGTCGAAGGGCAGCAGAGGATCGACGCACACGCCGACGAAGAGCGACAGCCCCAGCGTGCGCTCGGCGCGCGGATGGCGTCCCGCGGCCCGGATTAGGTAGGCCGCGGCCAGCATCCAGGCGGCGCGCCAGGCCGAGCCGCTCCCGCCGGCGAAGTCGGCGTAGCCCAGCGCGATGGGCACGCCCAAGGCGGCCGCGATGCGTCCGGAGTCCAGCCGCGCAGCCAGGCTCTCGATGCGGCAGAGGAGCGCGCCGAGCGCGCGCACCAGCGCCGCCACTGCGAAGACCAGGTGCGTGCCGCTCACCGCCAGGAGGTGCGAGAGCCCGCTCGCGCGGAAGGCGCGGTCGTCTTCAGGGTCGAGATCGCTCTCACCCAGCACCAGCGCCCGGGCCAGCGGCGCCGCCGCGGGCACGAAGGAGCGATCGATGGCGAGACGCGCGCGCTGACGCGCACGATCGACCCACGCGAACAACGACCCGCCGCGTGTCACGGGGTCCGCGGACAGCAGCATGCCGCTCGCGGTCGCTTCGCGCCGCGCAGCGCCGGGGGTCGGATCCGGCAGCTCGCGGTTCCTGAAGAGCTGCACGGGCGCGAGCTGCGCCACGATGTCCAGCTGATCACCGCGGCGAAGATCTGCGGGCCCGCCGTGCAGGCGCGCCTTCAGCGGCGCGAGGGAGCGGCCCTCGCAGTCGATGTCGCGGAGCTCCGCCAGAAACGACATGCTCCCGCCGAGCCGCGTGGGTGAGCTCGCCACGCGCGCGCTGGCGGCGCAGCGCTTGGGCTCGGGCAGCTCTGCGCGAGCGCGGAGCCACGCGCGCTGCCACGAGTCGAGCGAGAAGCGCGCGCCGACCGCGCTCCCGGAGAACGCCAGCACGGCGATCACGATGACCGAGGCGCGTACGCGCCCGAGCGCGACGCCGATGGCGAGCGCAAAGGTGAGCGCGGCCGACCAGGCCGCCACCGCCGCGAGCGGCCCCGCCGCCAGAGCCAGGGCCGAGATCAGGAGGGCATCGCGCCTCACGCCGGCGGCTTCAGCAAACCCCGGGCCAGCCACAAAACGACTGCGGCGCCCGGGAATTCCGGGCGCCGAGTCATCACGGGCGAGTGGCGAAGCGCCGCTCGCCGCTGGCGATCGCCATCAGACCCCGCAGTACGACGAGCAGGCAACCTCGTCGTTCTGCGTCGCGCACAGACACGCGAGACACGTGTCCGTACAGCCGCCGCAGTTCGGGTAGGTGCAGTCCCCGCCACCACCGCCGAGGCCGCCGGCGCCGCCGATGGGCGGCGAGCCGCCGTCACCGCCGAGCCCGCCAGCGCCGCCAAGCGGCGCTCCACCGGAGCCGCCGCCGGAGCCGCCGGAGCCGCCGAAGCACGACTGAGCGGTCTCGCAGGTCGCGTCCTGCATGCACTCGACGGCGCCGGGGGGCGGATCGGCGCAGGCGAGGGCGCAGATGGACGGATCTTGCTGACACTCCGATGCGAGCGCCTGGCAGACGCTCAAGCAGTCGCCGCCGCCGCCGCCCGAACCGCCGCCGCCACCCTGACCGCCGCCGCCGCCCTTGCCGCCACCGCCCGGACCACCCGGAAGCGCGCCGGGGTTCGAGCCGGGAGGCGCGCCAGGGTTGCCGGGCACTCCGTTCGAGGTCGCTCCGCTGCTCGAACCGGTGGTCTGACCGCTACCGCCGCAAGCGATCGCGATCAGCGCCGAGGAAAAGATCACAGACAGTTGCCGGCTAGCCATGGCGTGCCTTTCCGCCCGAGGGCGTCCCAAGAATCAGAAGTAGTATAGCGCGGCAATGTTACCTTGGAAAATGTCCCAAGGATTCCCGTTCACCGTGGTGGTGAACTCGTTGTGCTTGGTCTCGCCAGTCTGCTCGGGGGAGTTCGGCTGCGTGTAGGTGTACTTGACGGAATCCATGCGGAACAGCACGCCGATGCCACCCTGGAGCGAGAGCTGCGGGATGCCCATGAAGCCGAAGTGGATCTCCGCACCGGCGCGCGCGCCCAGATCGATGCCGAGGCCGCTCTGCTCGAGCTTGGTCCCACCGGCCTCCTGCGTCCGCTGAGCGAAGCCCACGTTGGCCTCCGGCACGAGCAGGAACGTGAAGTGCTTGCTCGACGCGAGCGCCAGGGGCAGGCCGGCGTGGAGGAGCCCGGCGTTGATGCCCGCCTCGTCGTTGGTGACGGTCTGGTTGCCGTTGTTGTACGAGTCGCTGCCTCCGGTGGAGAGCAGGCCCAGGCCGATGTCGATGCCCATGCCCTGATCGAGCCAGTAGCGCATGCCCACGGCGGGAGCGGAGACGTACTGGATTGGGGGCGGACCGGGAGGGCCGCCGCCAGCGAGCGGGATCTGGAACCGTCCCATGTACCCGACCGCGAAGTGGCCAATCATGGCCTCGTGGTCCGATTCGCCCGCGGTGCCTTGTGCCTTGGGTCCGCCACCGGCGCCCGGGAGCGTCATGCCGACCTCACCGCTCGCCTCCGCGTCCTAAGCCAGAGCGCTTCCCGCGAACGAGACCGCCGCTACTACCACCGCCGCTCCAACACTGAGCTTCGAGATCCGCATCTACTGATCCTCCGATGAAGGCCGGTCTTCGGCCCGGAAACTACAAGGTGCCCTGCCTCGGGCGGGCGCATGCTTGCCCGAGGGCACGGACGACGTCAACAACCCCGGACCACGGGGAGAACGCGGGGAAACCCCGCTCGGGCTCCTCCTACGACCTTGCCGGTGCCCATCTTCCCCACCCGGCGCTAGAACAGCCCCCGTGAGGCTCGGGCGCCGCGCATTTATCTCGGTTTTGCCGCTGATCGGCTGTAGCCGGGCAAAAGCGCGCTCGGGGCCTGCGGGTCGGGTCGTCTCGCTCTCCCCAGCCACCACCGAGGCTGTGTTTGCGCTGGGTCACGGCCCTCGCCTGGTCGGCCGCTCCCGCTACTGCGACTTCCCGCCGGAGGTGAAGGCGGTCCGTCCCGTGGGCGGCTTCGTCGATCCGAGCCTGGAGGCCATCCTGGGGGTGAAGCCCGATCTCGTGGTCGGCGTGCAAGGCCCGGGGCTCCGGGACTTCGCCGAGCGGCTCGACGCGCGCGGCATCGCCACGTTCTTCCCGCCGACGCAGAGCCTGATCGAGATCGGCGCCATGCTGGTCGGTCTCGCGCGCTTGCTCGGCGACGAGGCCCGAGGGCTCGAGCAGAAGGCGAACATCGAGCGCGAGCGCGCCGCGATCGAGCAGGCGCTCGCCGGGCGCGCGCGCCCCCGCGCGCTGTACGTGTTCGGCCTGCGGCCGGTGGTGGTCGCGGGGCCCGGGAGCTTCCCGGACGAGATGCTGCGCCTGTCCGGCGCGGACAACGTGATCACCGGCGAGCGGAACCGCTTCCCGACCCTGGGCATCGAGCGCGTGCTCGCGCTGGATCCCGACGTGATCATCGACTCGACGGGCGGCGCCATGCGCGAAGGCATCAACATCAGCAAGGAGCTTCCGGGCTGGAGCGAGGTGCGCGCCGTGCGCGAAGGCCACCTGATCGTGGTCTCCGACGACCGCGTGCTCAGGCCTGGGCCCCGCGTGGGTCAAGGCCTCTCGATCTTGGCTCGCGCGCTGCACCCGGGAGCTCGGTTGCCGTGAAGCTCCGCGCAGACGTGGCGCTGGTGGAGCGCGCCCTCGCCGCGTCGCGCACGCAGGCGCAGGCACTGATCCTGGCCGGCCGTGTCTTTTCAGGAGAGCGGCGGGTGGAGAAGGCCGGCGAGCTCCTGGCGGACGACGCGGAGCTCCAGGTGCGCGGCGCGCCGCGCTTCGTGTCGCGGGGCGGCGACAAGCTGGAGGGTGCCCTGACCGAGCTCGCCGTGGACGTCGCGGATCAGGTCGTGCTGGACATCGGCGCCTCCACCGGCGGATTCACCGACTGCGTGCTCCAGCACGGCGCCAGCAGGGTCTACGCCGTCGATGTGGGCCACGGTCAGCTCGCGCAGAAACTCCGCGCTGACCCGCGCGTCGTGGTGATGGAGCGCACCAACGCCCGACACCTGAGCGCGGCTTCGTTCCCGGAGCCGATCGGGCTCGTGGTGGTGGACGCTTCGTTCATCGGCATCGAGAAGCTGATGCCGGCCATCTCTGCGATCTTGCCGCGTGCAGGGCGGCTGCTCGCGCTGGTCAAGCCGCAGTTCGAGGCCGGCCGCGACGCCGCCCGCCGCGCGCGCGGCGTGATCCGCGACCCCGAGGTGCGGAGCGCCGCCATCGCCGAGGCCCGCGCCGCGATCGAGGCCGCGGGCTTCGACGTGCTCTCCGAGTGCGACTCCAGAGTCGCCGGGCCGAAGGGCAACGTGGAGCGCTTCGTGCTCGCGACGCGCCTCGCGTAGTCAGCGCCGCCCGGCGAGCTCGGCTTCCAGCTCGCGGACGCGCTCTCTGAGCTCGCTCGTCTCCCCACGCGCGGCCTCCTCCGTGGTCACCCAGAGCTGGGCGCCAGCTTCGTCGTCCGCGATCGAGACCTTCCCGCCCCCGCTCCGCAGCCAAGCCTGGAGCGCGACCGACCGCACGGGGCCGGCGCCCTGGTACACCCGCTCGAATCGCGCGCCGGCGTCCCCCTGCCAGATCTGGATCTCGAATGGCCCGCCGAAACGCTTGGGTCCGATGCGCAGCGGGTCGAGCACCCACAGCTCCGGGACGCCGCACGCCGCGTACTTCTCGTGCACGTCGGCGTAGTCCTTGTACGGGTGGCTCTCGCTCACCACCTCGATGGCCAGGCGCGGCGCGACGTGACCGGGCTTCCAGAGGCACAGGCTCGACAGGCGGTCGGGGTCCGGCGGCGCCGGCTCGATCAGGCACAGATCCGGGTCGATCCCGACTTGCGGGTGCCGCGCGACCCAGCGCAGGGCCAGGTTGCGCGCCACGATCGCCGGCCTGCCGCTGCGAGCGACCCAGGCCGCAAGCAGCGCTCGCAGGTACTCGATGGTGAGATCGTGGGGACGCGACTCGGGCACGGAGACCTCGGGCAGCACCCAGGTCTCGAGCTCGGGCTCGAGCCGATAGTGGAGCTCGATGATTCGCGCTTCGCTCACCATGGCCAGTGTACCGTGCTCGATCCGCGGACGCTGCCCGAGGAGGGTTTGCAGGCGACGTGAACCAGCAGGAAACGCCCGGGTTCCGTGGCTGAAGCCGCTGGCGAATCGCCACTTCGCCACCGGCGATCGCCGCTACAGCACCAGCACCCAGACGTCGTACAGCGTGTGCGTCCACACCGCCGGAGCGAAACCTCGGAAGCGGTAGATGACGGTGAACACCACCCCGCAGGTCCAGCGGAACACGAACGAGCGCAGCTCGAACGGATCGCCGTAGGCGCCCACGTAGTGCCAGCCGCTGAACACCGCGGCGGCGATCAGCGCCCAGGCCACGCCCAGGAGGCGCGGCCGCAAGGGATCGACCATCGGGAACATCAAGAGCAGCACGCGCAGGCCCAGGCCGTAGAGGATCACCCGGAAGGCGATCTCCTCGTACAACCCGGCGCCAGCGCTCATCACCGCGCCGGTGAAGCCGCCGCCGAGGGGCGCACCTGCCAAGGTCAGCTTTCCCACGACCCAGCCGGCGATGAAGCGCATGGCCACCGCGTACAGGGTGGCCTCCACCGCCAGGAAGGCGAAGCGCTCCCACTCGAGGGCGTGTCCGCGCCCCAGCACCAGGAGCACGCCGACGAACACGCCGCCGATGAGCAGGGTCAGCCCGGCGTAGGCGACCATGTTGTTGTTGGCCAGCGCGATCAGCTCGCTGGTCACGACGTCGGCCGCGTTGCGCACCGGCAGGAAGACCACGCCCAGGTGGTAGAGGACGAAGATCGGCAGCGTGAGCACGAGGTCCGACCAGGCGTCGCTCGCCTTGGCGAAGAAGCCGGCCTTCTGCTCCGCGGGCTTCTCCGGTTCCGCCATGTCAGCTCGGCCTGAGGTGGTAGACGACCCAGCCCACCAGCATGACCCAGCCCATCACGATGGCGACGAACGGGCCATCTTTCAGCATTTCCTGGGTAGGGCTCTCGGCCCGGGGGCGGCTCCGGACCAGGTGCAGGAAGCGCCAGACGCCGAGCACCACGAACAGCGTGCTGGGCCAGAGCCACTTGGTCTTGAAGAACTCCTGGGTGTGCGGATCGAGCGTGTACGCGACGTAGGTCACGGTGGTCAGAAGGGCCGTGACAGTCAGTGCGACGTCGAGCCCCCGCGAGCTGTAGGACTCGAGCGCCGCGCGGGTCTTGCCGCTGCCGCCGGTGGCAGCCAGCGCCAGCTCGTGGCGGCGCTTGCCGAAGCCCAGGAACAGCGCCAAGAGCGCGGTACACACCAGGAGGTACCACGACACCGAGATCTGCGTGGCGAAGCCGCCGCCCATCACGCGCAGCACGAAGCCCGCGGCGATGCAGCCGACGTCGAGGTAGGCGATGTGCTTGAGCTTGAACGAGTAGGCGACGTTCAGTCCGAAGTAGGCCGCGGCGGCCGCGAAGAACTGCCAGGAGCGGAACGCCGAGCCGGCGAGCGCGCCGATGACCAGCGCCACGGCCAGCGCCCGCGCGGCGGGGATGGGGACGCGACCCGAGGCGATGGGACGGAAGCGCTTCACGGGGTGCTGGCGGTCCGCCTCGACGTCCGCCAGGTCGTTCATGGTGTAGACGGCGCCGGCGAGCAGGCAGAACGCGAAGAACGCCGCCGCGGCCCGCCAGAGCAAGAGCGGGTCGAAGATCTCTTTGGCGAACACCACCGGCGCCAGCACGAAGACGTTCTTGACCCACTGGTGGGGGCGGATGGTCTTGATCACGCCGCGCAGGCGCCAGAAGAGGTCTCCTTCGCTGCGCGGGACCTCCGCCAGAGCGATGCTGACCTCGGGCTGCTCCTCGGGCCCGAAGTCCGGCTCGTCGGTCTGGTTTTCACGCGGCGCGTCCGCCATTCGACGCCGGGACCTTAGCGCAAACGGAGCCCAATCGCGCGAGGTTCCGGGCTAGTCTCCGGGGCCGTGCTGCCGTCGATTGCCTACCTGGATTTCGCAGGTCGCTGGTACGGGCAGGTGAGCTACGACCTGGCCTCGAGCGGGGTCACCCCGATCGCCGAGGAGTCGCTGGGCGCCGGCGCGCCGGTCGCCGACATGGGGGCCCGCGAGCGGTTCCGCGAGGCGGTCGCGGCGCGCTACCGCGTCCCGGCCCGGGAGGTCGTCACCACGCTCGGGGCGAGCGGCGCGCTGTTCGTCGCGCACGCCACGCTGCTCGAGCGCGGCGAGCGGCTCTTGGTCGAGAATCCGAGCTACGAGCCGCTCTGGCGTGGCGCGGAGGCGCTCGGGATCGGCGTCGATCGCTTCGAGCGCCGCTTCGATGCCGGCTTCGCCCTCGACCCCGACGCGGTGCTCGCGGCCTGTCGCCCGGAGACGCGCGTCGTCGCCATCACCAACCCCCACAACCCGACCGGCGCCGTCGCCAGCGAAGCCGAGCTCACCGCGCTAGCGAGCGCGCTCGAGCCCAGGAACATCGCGCTCTTGATCGACGAGGCCTACCTGGAGCTCGCCGCGCCGCGCACGACCGCGCGGCGGCTCGGGCCGAACATCGTCAGCTGCTCGAGCGCCACCAAATGCTGGGGCGCCGGCTGGACCCGCGCGGGCTGGTTGCTCTTGCCGGAGGCGCTGGTCGAGCCCGCCTCGCGCGTGGAGCGCTTCACCCAAGGTTTGGCGCCGCCGGTGACCTGGGCCTGGGGCGAGCGCGCGGTCACCCGCGCCGATCGCCTGCTGGAGCGCGCGCGCCTGCTCCAGGCGGGCAAGCGCGAGCTCGTGGACGCCTTCGTCGCGCGCCACTCGAGCCTGTCCTGGGTGAGCCCGCAGGCAAACGGCGTCTTCGGCTGGGTGCGCGACTCGCGCGGCGAAGATGTCTTGCCGAAGATCGAGCGCGCCATCCGCGAGCTCGGCGTGATCGCGGCGCCCGGCGCCTTCTTCGGTGAGGCCAGCGCCTTTCGCCTGGGCTGGACCACCGACGGCAAGAAGCTCGCCGAGGGGCTCTCGCGCCTGGCCAAGGCCCTCGAGCTGGAGACCCGCGCGTGACCCCACGCCAGCGTCACGCCGCGCTGGTGCGCGAGATCCGCGCGCACGACTACCGCTACTATGTGCTCGACGATCCGCAGATCGGCGACCGCGAGTACGACGCCTTGTACGCGGAGCTGGTGGCGCTGGAGGCCGCGCACCCCGAGCTGGCGGGCCCGGACTCGCCCACTCGCCGCGTGGGCGGCGCGCCGCGCACCGATCTCCGGACGGTCGAGCACGTGGTGCCGATGATGTCCCTCGACAACACCTACGACGAGCAGGAGCTCGAGGACTTCGTGCGGCGCGTGCACGACGGGCTGCCCGCTGGCGCCACTCCCGCGTTCTGCGTGGAGCCCAAGCTCGACGGCGCGAGCGTCGAGCTCTTGTACCGCGAGGGACGTTTCGCCGGCGGCTCGACTCGCGGCGACGGCGTGGTGGGCGAGGACATCAGCGAGAACCTGCGCACCATCCGTTCGCTGCCGATGAGCATCGATTTCGCGGGGCCGCTCACGCTGCGCGGTGAGGTGGTCATCTACCGCAAGGATCTCGAGCTCATCAACGAAGAGCGCGCGCGGGACGGGGAACCTTTGTTCGCCAACCCGCGCAACGCCGCCGCCGGCAGCCTGCGCATGGTCGATCCGCGGATCGTGGCCAAGCGCCGCCTGCGCGCGCTGATCTGGCAGGTGGTCGAGGATCTGGGCGGGAGCCACTCCGCGGCGCTCGATCGCGTCGCGAAGCTCGGCCTGCCGACCCACCGCCAGCACCGCGTGTGCAAGAGCGTGGACGAGCTGCACCGCGCGGTCGCCGCCATCGAGGCGAAGCGCAAGGATTTCCCCTACGAGATCGACGGCGCCGTGGTGAAGGTGGACGCGCTCTCCCAGCAGGCCGTGCTCGGCGCCACCGCGAAGTTCCCGCGCTGGGCCATCGCCTACAAGTTCAGCGCGGAGCGGGCCGAGACCACGCTGCTCGACATCATCGTGCAGGTCGGGCGCACCGGCGCGCTCACGCCGGTGGCGGTGCTCGAGCCGGTGCAGCTGGCCGGCACCACCGTCTCCCGCGCGTCGCTCCACAACCGCGAGATCGTCCAGAACCTGGGCGTCCTGATCGGCGATCGCGTGGGCATCGAGAAGGCGGGCGAGATCATCCCGCAAGTGGTCAGCGTGGACCCGAGCGCGCGGCGCGGCACGGAGAAGCCCTGGCACATGCCGGAGCGCTGTCCCGTGTGCGGAACCGCCGTGGCCCAGCGCGAGGGCGAGGTGGCCATCTGGTGCCCGAACACGCGCTGCCCGGCGGTGGTGAAGGGCCAGATCATCCACTTCGCGCGGCGTTTCGCCATGGACATCGATGGCCTCGGCGAGTCGTTGGTCGATCAGCTGGTGGACGGCGGCCTGGTCCACGACGTCGCGGATCTCTACGACCTCGGCGTCGAGCGCGTCGCCGCGCTGGAGCGCATGGGCGACAAGAGCGCGCAGAACTTGATCGACGCCATCGCCGGCTCCAAGCAGCGCCCGCTCGAGCGCCTGATCACCGGGGTCGGCATCGAGCACGTCGGCCAGGTCGCCGCACGGCAGCTCGCGGAGGCCGCCGGGGATCTGGCCACGTTCGTGGGCTGGAGCGCCGGCGACGTCGAGCGCGTGGTCGGGGCCATCTCGGGCTTCGGGCCGAAGATGGTGGAGAGCGTACGGGCGTTCCTCGCCGATCCATCGAGCCACGCGCTGCTCGAAAAGCTGCTCGCTCGCGGCGTCTCGACCCGCCAGCCCGTCGCCGCCGTCGCCAGCGAAGGCCCGCTCTCCGGCAAAAGCTTCTGCGTGACGGGCGTGCTCAGCCGCAAGCGCGAAGACGTCCACGCCGACATCCGCGCGGGCGGCGGCGAGGTGCACGACAAGGTCAAGAAGGGCACGACCTTCCTGGTCGCCGGGGACAAGGTCGGCAAGTCGAAGCTCGACGGCGCGAAGAAGCACGGCACGCAGGTGATCGACGAGAAGACGCTCGGGGCCATGCTCCGGGGAGAAGGACCATGAAACGATTTCCGCGCCTCTCACCGGCGGCGCCCACGAAGATCGTGTGCGTCGGACGCAACTACGGCGCCCACGCCAGGGAGCTCGGCAACGAGGTCCCCAAGGAGCCCTTGTTGTTCATGAAGCCGCCGTCGTCGCTGCTCGCGCCGGACGGCACGGTCTTCTTGCCGCCGGAGAGCGAGCGCGTGGAGCACGAAGCCGAGCTCGCGGTGGTGATCGGCACGCAGGGGCGGCGCATCCCGGTCGCGCGCGCCCTCGACCACGTGTTCGGCTACACCATCGCCTGCGACGTCACCGCGCGGGATCTGCAGAAGAAGGACGGGCAGTGGACACGCGCCAAGGGCTTCGACGGCTTCTGCCCGCTGGGGCCGGAGGTCGTTCAGGGCGTCGATCCCGGGGCGTTGGGCGTGCGCCTGCGCGTGAACGGGCAGGCGCGCCAGGACGGCAACACCCGCGACATGGTCTTCGACGTGGCCACGCTGGTCGCCTACGTCTCGAACGTCATGACCTTGGAGCCGGGGGATTTGATCTTGACGGGAACGCCGGAGGGTGTGGGACCGCTGGTGGCAGGGGATCGGGTGGAGGTGGAGATCGACGGGATTGGGGTGCTGCGGTTTGGGGTCGAGAAGGAGTGACTCAATCCCTCATCCCGCTCGTCCGGTCCTTGCCGTAGATGCCGTCGCCGATGCGGCGCATGCGCGCGAGCTCGTCCTCGTTCATCGGACCGAGCTCGAGCGCGCGCAGCGCCTCGCGCATCTGCTCTCCGTTGGCCGGCCCGCTCATCACCACGTCCACATGCGGATGGGACATGGCGAAGCGATAGCAGTCGGCGCCGCTGGGCGTGGTCTCACCGGCCGGAGTGCGCTTCGGGTCGAGCAGGTGCCCCCAGCGCGTGGTCGTGTAGGTGATGACGCCCGGGCGCTTGCCCACGTCCAGGCCGTCGAGCGACTGGAACACCTCGCGCTCGGCCCCGCGGTGCACGGCGTTGTAGCGCACCTGCCAGATGCCGATGCGCTGATCGTCGAGCAGCGTCGGGAACAGCGGGCGGCGATGGCTGGAGATGGCGATGTGCCGCGCCTTGCCGGAGGCGACCAGCTCCGTCGCCGCGTCCATGATCCGCGCGGGCGGCGCGTCGTTGAACCAGCCGAGCAGGAGCACGTCGGCGTAGTCGAGCTCGGCCTCCCTGAGCGCCTTCTCGAAGGAGCGCTTGAGCCAAAAGCCGAGCCGCGAATAGCTCTGCACGCACACCACCAGGCGCTCGCGCTGCTTCTTGGCGAGGCTGCGGATGGCGGCGCCCATCTCCGGCGTGCGGCGCGATCCCCAGTAGAAGTAGTTCACGCCCTGCTCGAAGGCCTCTTCGAGCGAGCGCTGATCCACGCCGTAGCTCGCCGCGACGCCCAGGCGCCCGACGTGGAGCCCGGTGCGGCCGAGCTCGATCTGCTCGTGGAAGTCGCTCATGGCAGCCCGCCGGGGAGTCTATGCCAACTTCGCGGGATGGTGCGATGCTCCCGAGCCAATGCGCCGCCCCGCCCTGATCGGAGCTGCCGTTCTCGGCGCGATCGTCGCGCTCGGGGTGGTGCTGTTCGTGGCGCGGCGCGAGCGGGCCGATCCCGCGCGCTGTCCCGACGGGCTCGCCGCGCAAGGTTTTCGCTGCTGCGCGCCTGGGCAAACCCTCGCGCAGGGCGCGTGCAGCGGCACGCCGGCCAGCTGTCCGTCCGGATTCGAGACGACGTCGCGCGGCTGCGTGGCCCAGGCGCGGCGCGTGCTGATCGCAGGCGGCACGCTCACGCTCTCCCCCAACGACTGGGAGGCGGAGGGCGTCGTCGCGCGAACGCTGACCGTCGCTGCTTTCGAGCTCGACACGACGGAGGTCACGCACGCGCGTTGGAGCAGCTGCGCAGGCTGCCGCAAGCTCGACCACTCGGAGCCGGGGCTGCCGGTGACCGGCGTGAGCGCCGACGAAGCGGAGAAGCTGTGCCTCGCGGCGGGCGGGCGCTTGCCGAGCGCCGACGAGTGGCTGTTCGCCGCCACGAGCGCGAGCGTGAGGCGCTACCCCTGGGGTCAGACCGGGCTCGTGTGTCGCCGGGCGAGCTTCGGCTTGGTCGAGGGCCCCTGCGCGATCGGCGCCGACCGCCCGGAGCTCGCGGGAGCTCGTCCCGACGGCAGGAGCCCCGAAGGTGTGCTCGATCTGTCCGGCAACGTCGCCGAGTGGGCGCGCGAGCCCGACGGCAGCGCGCGCGCGCGCGGCGGCAGCTTTCGCTCGCGGGTCGCCGGCGAGCTGAAGTCCTGGGCCGCCGAGTCCGCGGCCGGACCCGCCGCGCACATTGGCTTCCGCTGTGCGTATCCTTCGGGTCCGCACTAAGCTCCCGGCGATGTCCGCTGCCGTCCTCTGCATCGGCACCGAGCTCACGCGCGGTGAAATCGTGAACACCAACGCCTCCTGGCTCGCCGAGACGCTGACCGACGCGGGCCTCGAGGTCGCCGCCATCGAGGCCATCCCCGACGAGCGCCAGCAGATCGTGGACACGCTGCACCGGCTGAGCTCGCAGCACCTGGTCATCGTGTGCACCGGCGGCCTCGGTCCCACCACCGACGACATCACCAGCGAGTGCGTCGCCGAGGTGATCGGCGTTCCTCTCGACCGCGACCAGGTGTCGCTCGAGGCGATCCGCACGCGCATGGACAAGTTCGGACGGGTGATGGCCGAGTCCAACAAGAAGCAGGCGGACTTCCCGCGCGGCGCCACCATCCTGCCGAACCGCAAGGGAACGGCCCCCGGCTTCGCGGTCCAGCTCGGACACGCGCGGGCCTTCTTCATGCCGGGCGTGCCACGCGAGATGAAGACCATGTTCGGCGAGCTCGTGGCGCCGGCGCTCGCTCCCTTCGTGCGCGAGGCGATGAACCAGGTGCGCCTCAAGACCTTCGGCATGACCGAGTCCGGCGTGAACGACAAGCTCGCGGGCATCGAGGCCGAGCATTCGGTGACGCTGGCCTACCGCGCTCATTTCCCCGAGATCGAGGTGAAAGTCCTGGCACGGGGCGAAGACGCCCGCGAGCGCGCGCGGCGGGCCGCAGACGCCGTGATCGCCCGGCTCGGCCCCGACGTCGTGTACGGCGAGGGCGACGTGACCTTCGCCGAGCAGCTGGGCAAGCTGCTGGTCGAGAAGAAGCTCACGTTGGCCGTCGCCGAGTCGTGTACCGGCGGCGGCGTCGGGCGCTTGCTCACCGAGCGCAGCGGCGCGAGCGACTTCTTCGTGGGTGGAGTGATCAGCTACGCGAACTCGGCGAAGCAGGGCCTGCTCGGCGTACCGGCGGAGCTGCTCGCCGCGCACGGCGCCGTGAGCGCAACCGTCGCGCGCGCCATGGCGGAAGGCGCGCTCCGCGCGCTGGGCAGCGAGCTCGCGCTCGCGCTCACTGGGGTCGCCGGACCCACCGGCGGCACGGCGGACAAGCCCGTGGGCCTCGTCCACTTCGCGGTCGCCAGCAAGACAGGCACCAGCGATCGCCAGATGGTCTTCCCCGGCTCGCGCACGCAGGTCCGCGACCTCGCCGCGTTCGCGGGCCTGTCGCTGGTGCGCAAGGTCGTGTTGCACGGGCACGACGAGGACGCTTGAGCGACTCGCTCCGGTTGTTCTTCGCGCTACCGCTGCCGGAGGCCGCGCTCGAGACCTTGGTCGCCGCCCAAGCCCGCGCCAAGGCCGTCGCCTCGCGCCTGTCCCCGCGTTGGACCAAGACCGAGCAGATGCACGTGACGTTGAAGTTCCTGGGGCAGTTGCCCGGAAATGCGCTGCCGCGGCTGGAGGAGATCCTCGCGACACGGGCGGCAGCAGCGCAGCCCTTCGACGCGACGCTCTCCCAGGTGACGGCCTTCGGCGGCCGGCGCGCGCGGGTCTTGGTCGTGGAGCTCGCGACGGAGTCCCCCGTGCTCGCGGCGCTCGCCACCGGGCTCGACGAAGACGCAGCAGCGCTCGGCGTCGCGCGCGAGACTCGCCCCTTTCGCGCGCACGTCACGCTGGCGCGCTTCAAGCACCCCGGCGACGCGCGCGCGGTCATCGATGCCGCGGAGGTCGCTCCGGTGCCCGTCTCGTGTGGCGAGCTTCGCCTCTACCGGTCGGAGCTCACCCCGAGCGGGAGCCGCTACACGCCGGTGGCCGCGCGCGCCCTCGGCTGATCAGCTCTCGGGCTGCTCCAGCGCCGCGAGCAGAAGGTCGGCCAGCTCCGCCAAATCCTGCCGGTGAACGGTGAGGATCTCGTACACGCGCCGCTCGTCGATCCGGTCGTACAGGTGGACGACTCGGTTGCGGAAGCCGACGATCGGCGAAAATCGTGCTGCCGTCCCGGGTGGAAGGAGCTCGGCCTCCTCGAGCCGAGCAAAGACATCGTGACTGGTCCGAGGGGTGGGCAACGCCCGCGACGCGACGATCACCGAGCCGAGATCGATCAGCGCCTGAATCGACGTTTGAAGGAGATACAGCGTGCTCGCGACGTTGCGAAAGTCCCCGGTGAACTCCTCGAGAGAGCCTGCCGGAACGCGCGCGAGCTTATCGAGGTTCGCCTTCAGCACGTCCAGCTTGGACCAGAGCTGCTCCTGGGTCATGCTTTCTCCTGAGCCAGCGGCGCAACGCCGAGACCTTGCCCTGCGTCGCCAGCTCGTAAGTCGGACGGAAGTCGAACGCCCGCATCAGCACGTCGGACTCGAAATCGACTCGCCGGGCCGCGTCTGCCTCGTGGATCCGTTCGCCCTCGGAGAGAACCCGATGGCAAAAGATCGGGCCCTGCTCCTCCAGATCGACCACGTCCACGCGTTCGACGCCGGTCGCTCGAGTCACGTCGGCGGCCACCTGAACGGCGATCCTCTCCCGGGACTCGGGCGCGTCACCTCCGCGACGGAACACGAGCCCGATGTCGATGTCGCTGTCTTCTCGCGCGTCGCCGCGCGCACGGGACCCGAAGAGGTAGCTGACTGCGATCTCCGCATGCGCCGAGAGCGCTTCTCGGAGGGCGGACGAGAGCTCGGGCGCGACGACCACCCGTGAAGGGTACCACGTCACGCCTGAGCGTGAGGCCGCGGGGCTTCGGTCGGTTGCTCGACCGGCTTGGTCTTCTTCTCGAACACCAGGCCGTCGCCGCCGCGCTTCACCACGATGGTGTCGCCGGCCACGAAGTCGCCGGCGATCACCCGCTTGGCGAGGCCATCCTCGACGTGGCGCTGAATCGCGCGCTTGAGCGGCCGCGCTCCGAACTGTGGATCCCAGCCGACCTCCGCCAAGAGCTCGCGGGCGTCGTCCTGCACCTCGAGCACGAGCTCGCGGGTGGCGAGGCGCTCCGCCAAGAGCTCGAGCTGGATGTCCACGATACGCCGGATCTGGTCGCGACCGAGCCGGCGGTAGACCACGATCTCGTCGAGCCGGTTCAGGAACTCCGGGCGGAACTGGTGGCGCAGAGCCTCCATCGCCGTGCGCTTCATGATCTCGCTCTTGTCGGCGTCCTCCAGATCGCGCCGCTCTTCGATGGCGCTGAGCTCGGTGGTGCCGACGTTGCTGGTCAGGATTACCACCGTGTTCTTGAAGTCCACCGTGCGGCCCTGGCCATCGGTCAGGCGGCCGTCGTCGAGCACCTGGAGCAGCGTGTTGAAAACATCCGGGTGCGCCTTCTCGATCTCGTCGAACAGGATCACGCTGTAGGGTCGGCGCCGCACCGGCTCGGTGAGCTGGCCGCCTTCGTCGTAGCCGACGTAGCCCGGCGGCGCGCCGATCAGCCGGCTGACCGCGTGGCGCTCCATGTACTCGCTCATGTCCACGCGGATCATGGCCCGCTCGTCGTCGAACATCAGCTCCGCCAACGCCCGGGCGGTCTCCGTCTTGCCCACGCCGGTCGGACCCAGGAACAGGAAGCTGCCGATGGGCCGGCGCTCGTCGCTGAGCCCCGCCCGCGAGCGGCGCACGGCGTTGGCGACGGCCACCAGCGCGGCCTCCTGACCGACCACGCGCTCGCGCAGGTTCTCCTCCATGGCGAGGAGCTTCTGCATCTCACCCTCGAGCATCTTGCTCACCGGCACGCCGGTCCACTTGCTGATGATCTGGGCAATGTCCTCGTCGCTGACCTCTTCCTTGAGGTAGCTGCCCTTCTCCTGCACGCGCGCGAGCTCCGCGCGCAGCGCCTCCGTCTCCTTCTCGGCGCCGGGGATGGTGCCGTACTGGATCTCGGCAGCCTTGCCCAGATCGCCCTTGCGGCGCGCCTGCTCCATCTCGAGCTTCAGCTCCTCGAGCTTCACCTGCTTCTCGCGGACCGCAGTGATGATCTCCTTCTCGCGCATCCACTGGGCGCGCATCGCGTCGCGCTGCTCCTCCAGATCGGCGACCTCGCGGCCCAGCTCCTCCAGCCGCGCCTTGCTGTGCTTGTCCTTCTCGCGCTTCAGCGCCTGCTCTTCGATCTTCAGCTGGAGCAGCCTGCGCTCCAGCTGGTCGATCTCGAACGGCATGCTGTCGATCTCCATCTTGATCTTGCTGGCCGCCTCGTCCACGAGATCGATGGCCTTGTCAGGCAAGAAGCGATCGGTGATGTAGCGGTTCGAGAGCACCGCCGCCGCCACCAGCGCCGAGTCCTGGATGTGGATGCCGTGGTGCGTCTCGTAGCGCTCCTTGATGCCGCGCAGGATGGCGATGGTGTCCTCCACCGTCGGCTGGCTCACCATCACGGGCTGGAAGCGCCGCTCGAGCGCGGCGTCTTTCTCGATGTGCTTACGGTACTCGTCGAGCGTGGTCGCACCGATGCAGCGCAGCTCGCCGCGGGCCAAGGCGGGCTTGAGCATGTTGGCCGCGTCCATGGCGCCCTCCGCGGCGCCGGCGCCGACCAGCGTGTGCAGCTCGTCGATGAACAGCACGATGGCGCCGCTGGCTGCCTCGACCTCCTTCAGCACGGCCTTCAAGCGGTCCTCGAACTCACCGCGGTACTTCGAGCCCGCCACCATGCTCGCCAGGTCCAGCGCCAGGATGCGCTTGTCCTTCAACGACTCCGGCACGTCGCCGGCGGCGATGCGCCGCGCGATGCCCTCCGCGATGGCGGTCTTGCCCACGCCGGGCTCGCCGATCAAAACGGGGTTGTTCTTGGTGCGCCGGGACAGCACCTGCATCACCCGGCGGATCTCCTCGTCGCGACCGATGACCGGATCGATCTTGCCCCGGCGCGCCAGCGCCGTCAGGTCGCGGGTGTACTTGTCCAGGGCCTGGAACTTCCCCTCCGGGTTCTGATCGGTGACGCGCTGGCTGCCGCGCACCTCCGCCAGGGACTGCACGAGCTTGTCGTACGAGAGGCCGTGGCGGTTGAAGACCGCCTGCACGTCCTTGTCGTGCTTGGCCGCCGCCAGGATGAAGTGCTCGACGGAGACGTAGTCGTCCTTGAACGCCTTGGCCTCGTCCTCGCTCTTGGTGAGGAGCGGCACCGCGCGCCGCCCGAAGCTCGGCTCGCCGCCACCGCTCACCTGCGGCAGCTTCTCCACACGGCCCGAGAGCTCCTCGGCCAGGGCCTCGGCGTTGGCGCCGGCCTTCTCGACCAGCGGCCGCCCGAGGCCCTCTTCCTGCCGCAGGATGGCGACCAGGATGTGCTCCGGGATCACCTCGGGGTTGCCGCGGCGCACGCAGTCCGCGACCGCCGCACTCAGCGCTTCTTGGCTCTTGGTCGTCAGTCGATCCATCCGCATGGGCACACCTGTCTCGTTCGACCCCGCGGGGCGGGGCGCTTCTTCTCAGACCCGAAGGCTCAGCTCACCGCCCCGAAGCCAATCGCGGGCACGAAGCTCCCCAGAAACTAAGGCCGGATCCTTGCAGATCAAGGGGGTCGGGCGCGGGGGACCAAATGCAAAAGAGCCGCGAGGCACGCGTGCCCCGCGGCTCTTCCGCGTTTTGGACTGGAAGGTCTCAGTCCGTGGACGAGTCCGTCGCCGCGTCGCTGCCACCTTCGGTGGCGGCGTCGGTGCCAGCGTCGCCGGTGCTGGGCGTGCAGCTGGCCGGGCCGCCGTCCACAACGCCCGTGCCGTCCACGCAGCCGAAGTTGGGACCGCCCACGCTGGTGAAGTTCGCCATGTAGCCGCACTTGCTCACGACGCTGTTGCAGCAGCCCGGGATCTGCGCGGGGCCGCCATCGAGCCCGGTGAACACCAGGGGCGCGCAGTTCGAGTCCAGGTTGCCAGGCTGCCCAATTTCGTAGCAGCCCGTGGGGAGACCGGTGAGCGTGGCGATTGTGGTGTTCACGTCGCCGCCGCACTTGTCCTTCGCCGTGCCGGCGCAGCAGCCCTTGAGGTCGAGGAATCCGGCGACCTTGTAGTCTTGGCATTGGTTGCTGCCGCAAGTGATGCCGCCGCCGCCGGAACCACCGGACCCAGCCGTGCCACCGCCGCCCGAGGCGCCACCGCTACCAGCCGTGCCGCCACCCGAGCCGCCGGAACCGCCGGTGCTCCCACCGGAGCCACCCTTGCCGCCGCCCGAGCCGCCGCCGCCGTCGTCGTCATCGCCGCAAGCGGGCGTGCCGAGAGCCACCACGGAGAGCAGGCCAAAACCGAAAACAAGCTTCAAAGAACCACGCATAGTCGCACCTCGTTAGAACCGGCCGCGGAATAAAGCACAAACGGCCCGGTAGGGAAAAGGAATCAATCCCGCTCGCGCACGAGCTGGGAGAGCTACCGTTTAGCACGCCGCCGGGGCCCTGGCACCGGGCGCAGCTGCGCCCTGAGCTGATCGGGCCTAGATGTCCAAGTTCCGGACGTTCAGGGCGTTCGCCTCGATGAACTGCCGGCGCGGCTCCACCTGATCGCCCATCAGGATACTGAACAGCTCATCAGCGGCCACGTCGTCGGTGACCCGGACCTTGAGCAGGGTCCGGGCGTCCGGGTTCATGGTGGTCTCCCAGAGCTCGGCGGCGTTCATCTCGCCCAGGCCCTTGTAGCGGGTGATGCTGGTGCCCTTGCGCCCACGCTCGTCGATGTGAGCGTCCAGCGACTCGGGGTCCGGCAGGCTCACCGGCTGCCCGGCCTCGGTCTTGGCCGTGTAGGGCGCCGGGCCGATGGAGCGGATGTCCTCCTCGATGGCCAAGAGCTCCTGGTATTCGGCGCTGTCGGCCAGCTCCCAGTCGGCGACCGCCCGCCGGGTGGAGGAGCCGGGGCGGAACTTCACCGCGATGCGCCCGCCGCCGTGAGTCTTGTCCCAGTCCACGTCCACCGTGAGCGGGAGCAAGTCCGGGTAGCGCGTCTCCAGGTACGCCCTGAGCGCGTCCGCCGCGGCTTGCACCTTCTCCGAGCTGCGGAAATCCTCCCGCGTCATCCCGCTCGAGCGCAGGAGCGCGCCGACGACGCGCGCGTCGCAGCGGCGATCGATCTTGCCCAGGATGTGTCGGAACGAACGCAAGCGGGTCGCCAGCTCGTAGAGCGGCTTGCCCGAGATGGCCGGACCCTTCGCGCTCTGCACGGTGAGCCCGTCGATGCCGTTCTGGGTGAGCAGCCGGTCGAGCGCCGTCTGGTCCTTCAGATACAGATCCTTCTTGCCCTTGCGCACGCGGAACAGCGGCGGCTGCGCGATGTACAGGTAGCCGCTCTCGATGAGCTCGCGCATCTGGCGATAGAAGAACGTGAGCAGCAGGGTGCGGATGTGACTTCCGTCGACGTCGGCGTCAGTGTTCTTCACACAGATTCCGCCAAATCCAGCCACGAAGTTCTCGTCGTCTTCGACGGAGAAGTCGTAGACGTTGCCGTTCGACGCCGGTACCTGGTGCACCTCCGTGACCGGCAGCGCGATCAGGTCGCCATCGATCACGTCGAACGCCCGATTCACGCTGGCGTGCTCGCTCAGAACGGTCTGCTCGACGCTCGCTGCACCGGGGTGACTCGACCAGACCGGCCGCAGTCGGACCAGGTGCTCGCGGGCGCTGACAGTGAGCGTGTAGTGGACATGGCGGGTGACGCAGGGCTTGCCTCGTACCTCGCGCTCCACGCCGTCGGGCTCGCGGGACGAGACGGACGCGACCACGCCGAGGCTCGAGAGCAGAAACGAGACCCCGCTCGCCAGGCGCCGCGACGAGGTCGAGAAGACGATTCGACCCGCGGTTGCGGTTCCGTCGCCGAGCAGGTAGCCGCGAAGGAACGCGAGCCGGAGCTCCTCGCTCACGCCGAACGCGAGATTCGGAACCTGCTTGGTGATCGACTCCATCCCGCGGAACCCGAAGACGTGCTGCCAGGCCAGCGCCGCCACGCGGTTCACCAACTTGAGCTCGCCGATGCGCGCGTCGGACTCGTAGCTCTTGGCGGGCAGGCCGAACACCTTCTCGATGGCCGCGCCCATCTCGGGCAGGAAGCGCTCGTTGCCCTTGCCAATGGCCAGGCGGATGCCGCCGCGATCGCTGCACGAGCCCTCCGCGAGGTAGAAGCCGAGCAGCGTACACAGCTCGGGCCCCACCTCGACGAAGCGACGAATGCCGACCTTGCCGTAGTGCTCGGGCGTCAGCTCCAGGTCTTCGCGCGACCCGAACCAGGCGACGTCGTCCGCGTCCAGGTCGGAGAGACGCACGTAGGGCCGCACCTTGTTCTTCGGCGCCCCGCGATACTGGTCCGCCCAGATTCGCTCCAGCTTGCTCGGCCCCACCACGAAGCGGCCCTGCAGCTCCTCCGCGGAGACGCCGACGGCTGCGAGGTAGCGCTCGAAGTGCTCCAGCGTCGGACGGCTCGTCAGCTTCTCCCAGCCGTAGAACGTGACCGGCTGGCGAATTCCGACCTTCTCACACAGCTCGCGATTGGAGACACCCGAAGAACGCCGCCGTTCCGCGAGCTCCCGCCATAGCTCCGCCGGAGCATCGACTCGCGCCGACACCAGCTCGGGCCGCTCTGCGTGCTCGGCCAAGACCTCCGCCTTGAACCACGCCTCGACGGCCGGGCCCCGAAGCCAGATCTGGCTCGCGGCCTCCGGTACGCCGTGGAGCTCGGCCAGTAGATCGATGCGCTCCGGCGCCGTCTCCGGCAGGCGCAGCGTGCGCGGCGCGACGACCCGATCGCCGACGCCGATCTGGTCGCCACGTTCGAGCACGACTTCGCCGTTTCGGTAGACGAAGACGCTGTGGCTCGCCGTGACCCGAACGCTGCGGCCGTAGGCCGTCTCGATCTCGAAGAGCGGCTCGGTCACCGCATGGCGGATCACGCCCTTCACCGGGCGAAACTTCACCGCGTGGTCGTCCTTGCCGAAGCAGAGCACCTCGCCCAGGCCCGCGCCGGTGCGCTTGAAGTAGCCGTCGGTCTCGGCAACGCCCTCGAGCGCCGCGTCGATGTGGGGGCCGATCTCGGCCATCCTTGTGCCGCGCTCGTCGCGCACGAAGACGTGCTCGCCGGCGTCCACGCTCATCAATATCACCCGGTGATACCTGACCTTCGACAGATCGAAGTTGCCGTTCTCGCCGATGCCGCAGCCGAGGGCGCTGATCAAGGTGGCGACCTCCTGGCTGGAGAGCATCTTGTCCAGGCGCGCGCGCTCGACGTTCAGGATCTTGCCCTTCAGCGGCAGAATCGCCTGGAAGTGGCGATCGCGGCCCTGCTTCGCGCTGCCGCCGGCGCTCTCACCCTCGACGATGTAGAGCTCGCTCTGCGCCGGATCCTTGCTCTGGCAGTCGGCCAGCTTGCCGGAGAGCGCGGTCGAGTCGAGCACGCCCTTGCGCACCACCTCTCGCGCCTTGCGCGCGGCCTCGCGGGCGCGGGCGGCCATCACGGCCTTCTCCAGGATCTTGCGCGCGGTGCCCGGGTGCTCCTCGAAGTAGCGCCCGATCTGCTCGGTCACGATGGTCTGCACGATGCCGGAGACCTCGCTCGAGACCAGCTTGCTCTTGGTCTGGGAGTCGAAGCTCGGATCCGGGTGCTTGACGTGGATCACGCAGATCACGCCCTCCCGCGCGTCTTCGCCGGAGATGCCGCTCTTGGCGTCCTTGAGCAGGTTCTGCGCCTGGCCGTAGTTGTTGAGCAGACGCGTGAGCGCGGTGCGAAGCCCGGTCAGGTGCGTGCCGCCGTCCTTGTTGTGGACGTTGTTCGTGTAGCAGAGGATCTGCTCCTGGTACGAGGCCGACCACTGGATGGCCAGGTCCACGCCGACGGGGGCCTTCGTGTCCTCGCCCTGCACCTCGGTGGTGAAGGCGATCACATCCTCGTGGATGGGCTCCTTCTTCTGGCTGAGCAGCGCGACGAACTCCTTGATGCCGCCCTGGAACTCGAAGGTCTCTTGCTTGCCCTCCGCGCGCTCGTCGGTCAGCTCGATGATCAGCCCGGAGTTCAGGAACGCCAGCTCGCGCAGGCGATTGGCCAGGATGTCGTAGTTGTACTCGGTGCTGGTGAAGATCTCCGTGTCCGGCTTGAAGGTGACCTTCGTGCCGTGCCCGTCCGTCTCGCCGATGCGCTCGAGCGCGCCCTGCGGGACGCCCTTCCGGTACTCCTGGAAGTAGAGCCCGCCCTGGCGCCGGATCTCGAGCTGGAGCTTCTCGCACACGGCGTTGACCGCGCTCACGCCCACGCCGTGCAGGCCCGCGCTGACCTTGTAGCTCGAGTGGTCGAACTTGCCGCCGGCGTGGAGCACGGTCATCACGACCTCGGCCGCGCTGACGCCGCGCTCGTGCATGTCCACCGGGATACCGCGGCCGTCGTCCTCGACGGTGACCGAGCCGTCGAAGTGGACGGTGACCTTGCAGCGCGTGCAGTGCCCTGCCAGGTGCTCGTCCACCGCGTTGTCGATGACCTCCCAGACCAGGTGGTGCAGCGCCGAGCCGTCGTGCACGTCGCCGATGTACATGCCCGGGCGCTTGCGCACGGCTTCGAGCCCTTCGAGCACCGTGATGTTGGCGGCGTCGTAATCCTCGGGTGGCGGAGGTTGCGACGGGGATTCGGGGTTTTGCGGAGCCTCGGTGGTCAAGCAGAGATCCTCGGGTTTCGGTTTCGACGCACGACACACGGCGCGCCCAGGAACGCGGAGAACGGTGCCGCCGATTTCGGCTATCGCAGCGCGCGCGGAGAGCTCGCGAGCGACGGTTCGAACGGGGGATCGGCGGGCGTCAAAACGAGCTGCTTTCGTATACCCTCTTCAGGGGTGCGCGGCAAGGCGAAGACAGGGAGATTTCCGCTGGATTTCGCCTCCAGAGCGGCCGCGGAAATCGGCCCTTTTCGGGCCCTCTTTTCGGGCTGCTCAGCGCAGCCGGGAGACGGCTCCGGCGAGCAGCGAGAAATCGGCCCGATCTGCCGCCGCGACGTCGGAGATGACGAACAGCTCGGGCCTGGGCGTGGTCACGAAGACCTGGCTCGGCACGTCCCGGAGCAGCGCGAACACCGCCTCGAAGCGCTGCGCGTCGAGCTCGCTGGAGACGTCGTCGAGGAGCAGGATGGGGTGCGCGCCCCGTGCCTGCCGCACGCAGTCGAGCTCGGCGACCTTCAAGGCCAGCGAGAGCACGCGCTGTTGCCCCTGGGAGGCGTGCCGGCGCGCCGAGCGGCCGTCCACGTCGAGCTCGAGGTCGTCGCGCTGCGGCCCGAAGCTGGCGCTACCCCGGCCGAGGTCGGCGGGGCGTGTCGCGGTGAGCGTCCGGCGGAACTCCTCCTGGTCGGTGCTGCCCGCGCTCCTGAGTCTCACGGAGAGCGACAGCTCCGGAGCGGCCATGCTGGCGAAGGCGGGCCCGAGCGCCTCGGCGAGCCGCGCGGCGGTGCGCTCGCGGATGCGGCAGAGGGCGGCACCGTGCTCGGCCAGGATGGCCTCGTAGGCGTCGAGCTCGGCCGCGCGAGTCCCGCGCTCGTCGAGCGCCCGCTGCCGCTCGCGCAGCGCCACCGCGTAGCGCGAGCGGTGATCGGCGCTGACCGGCTCCAAGAAGAGCGCGACCCGGTCGAGCAGCGTGCGGCGACCCAGCGCCGGGCCGCTCGCCAAGGCCAGATCGCCGGGGTGGAAGACCACGACCGGCGTCTTGGTGGCGTAGAGCGAGAGGCGCGCGATGCGCTTGCCGTCTGCGGAGAAGACCCGCGCCCGCTGCCCCAGCACGGCGCGTTGCTCGCGGCCCAGGCCTGCCTCGCGGATCTTCGCGCTGACCAGCGCGCTCTCGGCGCCGGTCTGGATCACCTCGGCGTTCTTGTCGGCGCGAAAGCTCTTGCTGGTGGCGAGCACGTACAGCGCCTCGAGCAAGCTGGTCTTGCCGTGCCCGTTGTCGCCGGACACGACGTTGAGCCGGGGCGCCGGCTCGAGCTCGGCAGAGGTGATGTTGCGGAACGCACGGATCGCGATCCGCTCGAAGCGGAGCTCGGCGGGCACTCAGATCCGCATCGGCATGATCACGGCGAGGTAGCTCTTCTTGGTGCTCTCGCTGGCGGGCTTGACCACCGCGGGGTCGAGCTCACCGCTGATGCCGAGGATGACCTCTTCGTCGTCGATGGCGCCGAGCACGTCGAGGAAGTAGCGCGCGTTGAAGCCGATGGTCATCGGGCCCCCGTCGTAGTCGATGGGGATCTCGTCGAAGCCCTCTCCGCTCTCCGGGCTCTCGCTCTCGAAGCGCACCTTGCCGTTGTCGAGGGTGAGCTTCACGCCGCCGGTGCGGTCGCTGGCGGCCAGGGCCACCGCCTTGAGCGCGTCCGAGAACGGCAGGCGCGGGACGCGCACCGCCTTCTCGGTGGCCTCCGGGATGACCTGCGAGTACGGCGGGAACTGCGCGTCCACGAGCTTCACGCTGAAGCGGAAGCCCGCCAGCTGGAAGAACGCGTTCGGTCCGCTGGTGCCCAGCTTGATGCTGCTCCCGTCCGTCGCTTCTTCGCCCTTGCCGGCGTCACCGCGGGCCTCGTCGCACAACCGCTTGAGCTCGAGCAGGCCCTTCAGCGGAATCAGCATGGTCTGCGAGGCTTGATTGCCCGGGACCTGGATCTCCAGCTTGCTCAGGCGGTGCCCGTCGGTGGAGACCATGCGCACGCGATCGCCATCCCACTCGAACAGCGCGCTGTTCAGATGCAGCCGCGTCTCGTCGGTGGAGACCGAGAACTGCGTCGCGGCGATCAGCTGCGAGAGCGTGTCCACGTCGAGCGACAAGAGCTGCGCGCCCTCCGCGAGCTCGGGCAGCGCGGGGAACTCTTCTCCCGGGATGCCGTGCACCGTGTAGCGCCGCGCCGAAGCGACCGAGCGAATGGTCGTCGCGGCACCGTCGGTCGTCGTGATCGAGACCTGACCTTCGGGCATCATCTTCACGCGCTCGAACAGGTCACGCGCACCGACGGCGATGGAGCCGCCCTTGTCCACGCGCGCCTTGATCGTGCCGCTGACGGCCAGATACAGGTCCGTGGCGGCGAGCCGGAGCTGGTCCGGTCCGGAGACTTCCATGAGCACGTTGCCGAGAACCGGCATGGTGCTCTTTTTGTCCGCCACGCCCTGGCAGCGCCCGAGGACGCGCAGGAGATCCTTTTTGCTCACCACGACCTGCATGGTCGGGCCGTCCTACCTGCGTCCTCGCTTGGGCGCTAGGCGAGAGCGCTAGGAATGCGCGGGTTTTCTTTGCCCAAGTTCTCCACAGGGTTGGTGGAGGTGGGTGGGTCGGCTCTCTTCTCTCTCTGTTTGTAAGAAATAAATAGAGAAGCAGTCGTCATAGGGCCTGTGGATGCTGGGGAGAACCGGCCAAGTAGCTGAAAGCAATTGCCTATGTGGACCCTGAGGTTGGGGAGGGAGAGGTCCCGTTAGATGTAGGTGGGTGTGGAGGAACAGCTCCCGGGGTGAGATATGCAAGGCGGGCCCGGATGTCTTCCTCAGGCTTTTCCATAGCTTGTCCCCACCCTGTGGAGACGCATGCCTCCAGGGCGCGGAAGGGCGCTCAGTGGGCGCGAGCGCGCTTCTTCTGGGGCTTCTGCGCCCGCAGGGGCTCGGCCGCCTCGAGGCGCGCCAGGGCGTCGACCAGGGCCCTCCGCGCTGACTCGTAGGTGCGCGGGCCGATCTTGTCCGCCTGTCGGGCCTTCTCGACCGCGACGAGCTCGTCGAGCAAGAGCTTGCGAGCGCGCGCGACGTCCTTCTCCGGCAGCGACGTCAAGGAAGGCTTCTCCTTGTCGTCACGCATCGCGAGGTAGAGGCCCAGCGCGCCGAGCCCGAGGGCGATGCCGGCGGCGTACCAGCGGCCGGGGCCCGGTGAAGGGATCCCGGTCAAGCGGATGGCCAGCTCCTGCATCTCCGGCTCGCCGGGCTTGAGCTGGCGCCCCGTGACGAGCATGCGCCTGCCGTCCTCGCGCATGCTGGGCTGGGCCGGGCTCATGCCCGAGACCTCGAAGCTCATGCCCTTGGCCGACTCCGCCATCACCTGCACCTCCGCGACGTGCGGCGGCAGCGAGAGCTTGAAGTCCACGGTCTCGTCGTGGTCGTTCGGGACTTGGAAGCGGAAGGCGACGTCGTGCTGCCCCGGGCTGAAGGTGCCGAGCAGCTTCGCCCCGCGGTCGCCGTCGGCGGCGAAGCGAGTGTCGCCCATGGATTCCTGGGCGTTGAAGCCCTTCCAGCCCTTGGGCAGGTCGATCACCAGATCGTCCGGCACCCAGGTGGTCGTGCCGACGTTGAAGACGCGGAACAAGACCTCGAACTGGAAGACGTCGTCCCGCGGCTCGACCATGACGAAGCCGCGCATGCCGACCATGGAGCGACGGATGTCGCTGGTGACCGGGTACACGTGCAAGACGACGTTCTGCCCCATGTCCTCCCGGAGGTTGAACGATGGCGAGGCGTATTCTGCCTCGTCGCGCTTGACCGTGATGCGGTAGCTGAACTTGGAGCCGACCCCGAGACCGTCGAAGCGCACCTTGCCTTCGGGGCTGCTGGGGGCGTTGCGGAACTCCTTCGAATCGCCCTCGGCGACGCTCTGGCGCAGGATGAGCAAGCGCACGTCCACACCCGGCAAGGGGTTGCCCTGGCCGTCGTTGATCAGCGCCTGAATCACGCCGACCGGCACCTCTGCCGAGGGGTTCGCGCTGTCCGCTCGGCCGGCGCCGGGCAACTGCGCGCCGCCCGTGGGCGGGTGACCCGGCGGCACCGCACCCTCGGGCGCGGGCGCGTCTTCCGAGTCACCGATCGGGGGATGGCCCGGCGGCATCTGTGCCGGGGCTCCCGGCGGCAGCGGCGCCTGCGCGAACGCGAGCCCCGAGATCAGCGCGAAGGCGGCCGCGACGCCGAACGAGCGCCTCATGACATCGACTCCCCGCACTGCTTGCAGAAGCGCGCGTCGGGCTCGTTCTTGGTCCCGCACTCGACACATACCGTCCGATCCTGATCCTGATCCTGATCCTGATCCTGATCCTGATCCTGATCCTGATCCTGATCCTGATCCTGATCCTGATCCTGATCTTCTTCCGGCCCCGGCTCCGGTTCCGGCTCCGGCTTGGCCTTCGCCTTCTCAGCCTGCTCGAGCTTCTCCTTCTCGAGCCGCTTCGCGATCAGCTTCTCCACCTTCTCGCGCGCCGGCGTCTCCGCCTTGTCCAGCTCCTGGAGCAAACGGCGAGCCTCGTCGCGGTAGCGCGCGGACAGCGCGTTGTAGTCCTCGTCGCTCACCTTGCCGACGCTGCGCTCGTACTCCAGGTCCTTGAGCGCCCGCAGCACCGAGCGCTTCTTCTCCTCTTCGGCGGACGGCGCGGCCAGGGCCAGCGCCTCGTCCAGGCTGAGCTCGCCGTCGTCGCCCAGGCTCTGCACGCTCTGCCACAGGCTGGCGATGGCGAAGAGCAGCATGCCCCCGGCCAGGACCAGGAGCCCCACTCCCAGACCACGCCAGGCCGCGACCCCGCCCGCCACCGCGACCAGGAGCAGCGGCGAGTAGGGGCGAGCGCGAAGCAGGAGCTCGTTCAGACCGGGCGGCACGGCACTCCCGTTATCAGCTTCGGCGTCACGGAGCTATTCCGTCGAGCGGCGTAGACGCCGAGCGGCGTAGACCCCTAGGGCGAGCCCGCCGATCAGTGCAGCCGAGGCGCCCGTGACCGGCAGGGGCTGGGCGGGGCTCTCGACGGCGGCAGGGGCGGGCTCGGGGGGTGCGCGCGCGCCGCGCTCGGCGGCGAAGGCGGTGGACGGGCCCATCGCCATCCAGACCGCGAAGGCCACGCCGGACAGACCCGCGGCGGCGGTGCGGACGTAGCCCCAGGCGCCGACCTCCTTGAAGGCGACCTCCGGCCAGAGCGACAGGCTGGCGCCGAAGATCAGCACCACGACGCCGACCCAGATCCACGACACCAGGGGGTTCACGTGGAACTGGAACGCCGCCTTCTTGGTCTCCGGGCTGACCATGCCGACGACCAGGTACAGGTCGTCGCGGAGGCTCCGGTGCATGGCCACCTCCGTGGTCGGCATGTCCGGTGAGCGTTTGTAGACGAACTTGGCCGGGGACATCACGCCCAGCGAGCGGGTGCCGTGGGTCACCTCGACGTCGGCGAAGACCATGCGCTTGTTGACGTCGGTCTCCATGCGCGGACCCTTGTAGGTGAGCTCGTAATCGCCCACCTTCATCTTGTCGCCGGGGGAGAGGCTCGCTTCCTTGTCGATGCTCCAGGCCTTGCCGGTGAAGCCGACGAACATCAGCACGATGCCGAAGTGCACGATGTAGCCGCCGTAGCGGCGGCGGCTCTTGTCCACCAGGCGGCTGAGCGCGGTCAGCACGTTCTCCTGCTCGCCGGCCTTCAGCGACGAGCGGCGCCGGGCAGCGACGCCGCGGGCGAACTCCTGCACGATCACCGCGGTGTTGAAGGCCGAGAGGGCGATGACCACCAAGGGCAGTACCGCGCCGAGCTTCTGCAGGATGACGCCGACCACGCCCGGGTAGAACTGATCGGTGTGGACCAGCGCCGGGTAGCCGAAGCGTTTGCCCAGGGCGAGGTGCGCCACCACGGCGACGGCCGTGGCTGCGAGCGGGATCGAGAAGGCCTTCTTCAGCGACTCGCCGCTGGTCTTGCGCCAGCCGAACAGCGGCGCCATGCCCATCAGCGCGAACAGGAGCACGCCTGCCGGCGCGATCCAGCGGTTGAAGAAGGGCGGCCCGACGGTGACGCTCTCCTTGTAGATCCACTCGCTGATCTTCGGCCACAGCGTCGCCACCGCGACGAAGGTCATGATGCCGACCAGCACCCAGTTGTTGAGCACGAAGGCGGCCTCGCGGCTGGCCACGGCCTCGATGCGCGACTCGGCGCGCAGCTCGCGCCAGCGCCACACGATCAGGCCGGCGCAGGCCGCGACGATGAAGCCCATGTAGTAGACGAAGAAGATGCCGATGTTGCTCTGCGCGAAGCTGTGCACGCTGGAGATGAGGCCCGAACGCGTCAGGAACGTGCCGAAGATGGTGAGCAGGAAGGTCAGGCAGATCAGGAACACGTTCCAGACCTTGAGCATGTTCCGGCGCTCCTGGATCATCGTCGAGTGCACGTAGGCGCTGGCGGTGAACCAGGGCAAGCACGCGGCATTTTCCACCGGATCCCAGGCCCAGTAGCCGCCCCAGCCGAGCTCCTCGTAGGCCCAGATCATGCCGAGCACGTTGCCGATGCTGAGGAACAGCCAGGCGAAGAGCATCCATTTCCGCACCGCGACGATCCAGTCGTTGTCGAGGCGTCCGGTGACCAGCGCGGCGATCGCGAACGAGAACGGAACGGCGCAGCCGACGAAGCCCATGTAGAGGGCCGGCGGGTGGATCGCCATCCAGTAGTTCTGGAGCAGCGGGTTCAGGCCCTCGCCATCCAGCGAGGCTCCCGACATGCTGGTCGAGAACGGGTTCGCCGCGAACAGCATCAGCACGGCGAAGAAGCTGACGATCGACATCAGCGTGGCGATCACGTAGGGCTGGAGCTGCCGGTAGCGGCCCCGCATCCAGTACAAGCAGGAGGCGCTGTAGCCGGCGAGCAGGGCGGTCCACCAGAGCAGCGAGCCGTCCTGACCGCCCCAGAGGGCCGCGAACAGATACTGCGTGGGCATCGAGCGGTCGCTGTAGCGGGCGACGTAGCGGATGCGGAAGTCGTGGGTGATGAAGGCGTACGCGAGCAGGACGGTGCCGAGCGCGATCAGCGCGCAGGTCGCGTAGCCGCCGAGGCGGGCCGCATCGAGCAGCCGCGGGCGGCCTCGACCCGCGGCGATGGACACCGCGAAGGTGTACGCCGCAGCGACCAGAATCGCGTAGATGACGCCGGTTCCGAGCTCAGGCAGGGATTGCCACATGGGAGGGAGCGGAGCCTACCACGGGCGCGCGGGGGTGCTGCCGCGCAGTGGCTGCGCTCACCCTTCGTCCGAGACGAGGGTGCCGACGTCTTCCCCCAGGCAGACGCGCTCGATGTTGCCCGGCGCCATCTTGAAGACGCGGATGGGCAGGCCGTTCTCCCGGCACAGCGCCACCGCCGTGGCGTCCATGACCTTGAGGTTCTCGCTCAGGAAGCGCTCGTAGGCGACGGTCTTCAAGAGCGTCGCGCCCTGGTGCCGGACCGGATCGCGGTCGTAGATGCCGTCCACCTTGGTGGCCTTGAGCAGCGCCTCGGCGCGGATCTCCATGGCACGGAGCGCCGCCGCGGTGTCGGTCGAGAAGTAGGGATTGCCGGTGCCGGCGGCGAAGATCACGATGTGTCCCTGGTCCAGGTGCCGGATGGCGCGCCGGCGGATGTAGGGCTCAGCGACCTGCCGGATCTCGATGGCGGTCATGACCCGGGTGGGGATGCCGCGGCGCTCGAGCGCGTCTTGCAGGGCCAGCGAGTTGATCACCGTGGCCAGCATGCCCATGTAGTCGCTCTGCGCGCGGTCCATGCCTTCGCTCGCGCCCTTGAGCCCGCGGAAGATGTTGCCGCCGCCGACCACCAGACCGAGCTGCACACCGGAGCCGTGCACCTCGCCGAGCTCCGCGGCGGTGGCCGCGAGCGTCGCCGTGTCGATGCCGGAGCCGCCGGTCCCCCCCGACAAAGCCTCGCCGCTCAGCTTGATCACCACCCTGCGGTACCGGAGGCTCGAGGCTCGATCAGTCACGGTCCCGAGCACTAGCCGCGTCGCGGCCGCCCTGCAACGCTCGCGATGCCTGGCACCGCGGACAGGGTCGTAGTATTCGATGCCGGCCATGCCCGTTCGCACGCCGATCGCCGCACTCCTGCTCGCAGGGCTCGGGGTCCTCGCCTGCAACGAGAAGGCCATCGACAAGACGCCCGCCGCCGACTCGGGCGCCGCCCCTGCGCCGAGCGGGCTCTCGCCGGAGCTCGCGCAGAAGCCTCTCGCCACGGTCGGCGACCGGGTGATCACGCTGGGCGAGTTCGCGGCCACCATCGACCGCATGGACCAGTTCGAGCGCCTGCGTTACCAGTCCGTCGAGCGCCGCCGGCAGCTGCTCGACGAGATGATCAAGGCGGAGCTCCTTGCCATCGAGGCCAAGAAGCGCGGCCTGGACCAGAAGCCCGAGGTGAAGGAGCGCGTCCGGCAGATCTTGCGCGAGGACGTGATGCGCCAGGTGCGCACGGAGACCACGGCGCCCGCCGACATCCCCGAGGCGGAGGTCCGCGCCTACTACGACAAGCACCGCGACGAGTTCCGCGATCCGGAGCGGCGGCGCGTCGCGCACGTCGTGGTGGCGGACGAGGCGAAGGCGAAGCAGCTGCTCGAGCAGGCGAAGAAGGCATCGCCCACCGACTGGGGCAAGCTGGTCCGAGACCACTCGCTGGACAAGCCGCCGCAGGGTGCGGCGACGGGCCCGGCGGAGCTGGCCGGGGACCTGGGAATCGTCGGGCCGCCGGGCGCGGCGAAGGGCGACAACCCCAGAGTGCCGGAGCCTCTCCGCGAGGCCGTGTTCAAGATCGCGGCGGTGGGCGGCATCCACGAGCAGGTCGTGGCCGAAGGCGGCAAGTTCCACATCGTGCGCATGACCGGCAAGACGGACGCGCGCGATCGCACGCTGGCCGAGGCGGAGCGCACCATCCGCGTGGCGATCTTGCAGGAGCGGGTGCGCGCGGCGGAAGCCAAGCTCGAGCAGGAGCTGCGCGCGCGCTATCCGGTCAAGATCGACGACAAGGCCCTCGAGAAGGTCGAGGTGCCCAGGTCTCCGCTGGAAAAGCTCGATGCAGGACCTGCCGCTCCCAAGTAGCGCGCTCGTCGTCTTGCCCCAAGCGGGCCCTTCGAGCGGCGGCCGAGGCCGCCGCGAGCGCCGCCCCGCGGACTGGAAGTGGCAGCTCGCCAACGCGCTGAAGAGCGCCGCCGAGCTCGCCGCCGAGCTCGAGCTCAGCGCCGAAGAGCGCGCGGGAGCCGAGCGCGCCGAACGGGACGGTTTCCCGCTCTCGGTCACGCCGTATTACCTCGGGCTGATCGACCGGAAGGACCCGGCCTGTCCCATTCGGCGTCAGGTCGTGCCGCTCGGGCGCGAGCGCGAGACGACGCGCGGCGACTTGGTCGATCCGCTGGGCGAGGTGGCCCACGAGGTCGCGCCGGAGCTGGTGCAGCGTTACCCCGATCGCGCGCTGCTCCTGGCGACGGATCGCTGCGCCGTATACTGCCGCTTCTGCACGCGCAGTCGCATGGTCGGCGGCGGCAGCGGCACGCGCTCGCTCGACCAGCTCGACCCCGCCTTCGACTGGCTCGCCGCGCACCCCGAGGTGCGCGACGTGATCGTCAGCGGGGGCGATCCGCTCACGCTGGCCACCCCGCGCCTGGTCGCGGTGATCGCGCGCCTGCGCCAGATCCCGAGCATCGAGACCATCCGCCTGGCCACGCGCGTGCCGGTGGTGCTGCCGCAGCGCATCGGCGGCGAGCTCTTGCGCGCGCTCGCACCGTTCCATCCGCTCTGGGTGATGACGCACTTCAACCACCCGAAGGAGCTGACGCCGCTCGCGCGCCGCGCGCTCGAACGCCTGGCGGACGCCGGCTTCCCCGTGATGAACCAGAGCGTGCTGCTCGCCGGCGTGAACGACGACGCCGCGGTGCTCGCGGAGCTGTTCCGCGGGTTGGTGCGCTGTCGCGCGCGACCCTATTACCTGCTCCAGGCGGATCCGGCGAAGGGGACGGGGCACCTGCGCACGCCCATCGCCACGGGCATTTCGCTCATGGAGCAGCTCCAGGGGCGGCTGAGCGGCATCGCGCTGCCGAAGCTGGTAGTGGACACGCCCGGCGGGTTCGGGAAGGTGCCCATCGGCCCCGACTACGTGCTCGCGCGAAAGGACGGCGTGACGCGCTTCCGCACGCCGCGCGGCGTGGAGGTCGAGTACTTCGACCCCGAGCCGCCTGCTGGCGAGCGGCGATGACGGCGGGCGGCCCTCGTGGTAGCGAGGGCGCGCCATGTCCAACGGCAAAGACGCTCTCGCTCGCCTCGACGCGCTGAACGAAAAAGCACTGGAAGGCGGCGGCAAGGCCCGCGTCCAGAAGCAGCACGCCGCCGGTAAGCTCACCGCGCGCGAACGCATCGAGCTCTTGCTCGACCCGGGCAGCTTCGTCGAGCTCGACCGCTTCGTCACCCACCGCTGCAACGACTTCGGCATGCAGGATCAGAAGATCCTCGGTGACGGCGTGGTCACCGGGCACGGCACCGTGGACGGGCGGCGCGTGTTCGTGTTCGCGCAGGACTTCACCGTGTTCGGAGGCTCGCTGTCGGCCGCCTACGCCTCGAAGATCTGCAAGGTGATGGACCTGGCGATGAAGGTCGGGGCGCCGGTGGTCGGCCTCAACGACTCCGGTGGCGCGCGCATCCAAGAGGGTGTCGAGTCGCTGGCCGGCTACGCCGACATCTTCCTGCGCAACACCCTCGCGTCCGGCGTCGTCCCGCAGATCAGCGCCATCATGGGGCCTTGCGCCGGCGGCGCCGTGTACTCGCCGGCCATCACCGACTTCATCTTCATGGTGGAGAACACCTCGTACATGTTCATCACCGGCCCCGACGTGATCCGCACGGTCACCCACGAGGAGGTCACCAAAGAGGAGCTGGGCGGCGCCCACGCCCACGCCGAGAAGAGCGGCGTCGCCCACTTCACCTCGCCGGACGATCGCGCCTGCATCGCCAAGGTGCGCGAGCTCTTGAGCTTCCTGCCGCTGAACAACACCGAGGATCCGCCCGTGGCCGCCTCCCGCGATCCGATCGACCGCGAGGTGCCGGAGCTGGACACGCTGGTGCCCGCCGAGAGCAACAAGCCGTACGACATGAAGAAGGTCATCACGGCGGTGGTGGACGACGGCCACCTGCTCGAGGTGCACGAGCACTGGGCGAAGAACATGGTGGTCGGCTTCGCGCGCATCGGCGGTCGGCCGGTCGGCGTGGTGGCCAATCAGCCGGCGTTCTTGGCCGGCGTGCTCGACATCGACGCCAGCATCAAGGCCGCGCGCTTCGTGCGCTTCTGCGACTGCTTCAACCTCCCCATCGTGACCTGGGTGGACGTGCCCGGGTTCTTGCCCGGCGTCGATCAGGAGCACCACGGCATCATCGTGCACGGCGCCAAGCTCCTGTACGCGTTCTGCGAGGCCACAGTGCCGAAGCTCACGGTGATCACGCGCAAGGCCTACGGCGGGGCCTACGACGTCATGAGCAGCAAGCACGTGCGCGGGGACGTGAATCTGGCCTTCCCCACCGCCGAGATCGCGGTGATGGGCCCCGACGGCGCGGTCAACATCGTCTACCGGAAGGAGATCGAGGAGGCCGCCGACGGCGACAAGGCCCGCGCCGATTTCAGCGCCGAGTACCGCGCGAAGTTCGCCAACCCCTACAAGGCCGCCGAGCTCGGCTTCGTGGACGAGGTGATCCACCCGCGCATCTTGCGCAAGCGCCTGGCGGTGAGCCTGGAGATGCTGAAGAACAAGCGCCTGGACAACCCGCCGCGGAAGCACGGGAACATCCCGCTCTAGGGACGCCACGCTCACCGAGGCAGCACTGGCTCGCTCAAGAGGCTGCTCCCGTCCACCCAGAACACCTGGCCGCCGTCCACGGCGAACGCCTTGGGCTCCCGCGTGTCGATGCCGTAGTGGCGAGCCCCGGTCGGGTCCTTGGCCCCCGGGACGACGGCGGCGACACCGCCCCGGCCGCTGGTCACGATGCCGAAGTAGGCCGCTTGGCCGTCGGTCCGCACCTCCGACGGGGCCCAGTTGATGCCGTCGAGCGTGACCTTCTCTCCGCCCTCGAGCGGCAGAAAGGCCGCCTTGTACACCTTGTCGGTCACGTACAGATACCGACCGACCCGCGCCATGGCCTGCGGCTCGAGCAGCTTGCCCACCACGCGCACGGTTCCAGACGCCTTCGCGAGCTCGCGGATCTCGCCGCGCGAGTCGCTGAAGTAGACGGCGTCGTTCTCCACCAAGATGCGGGACACGTACGGCGACGCGTCGGCGCGCGACAGCGCTCCGCTCGCGCTGCGACGATGGAGCCCGTCTTGCTTGCCGATCCAGAGCTCGTCGCCGTCGAGCGCGAAGCACTGGGCATCGTCGGCCAATTGCTCCACCTGCTCGCCCTCGCGACGCTCGAGCAGCGTCGCGCCGGAGGACCGAAGGACGACGAAGCTCGCCCCGGAAGGCTGGAAGTCGACGATCTGGCCCTCGACCGTGAGGACCGGGCTCGGGGCGCCGCCGGCCTTCGGAACGCTCAGGATCTGTCCTTTGGCCGAGACCAGCAGCCGATCGCCGTCCGCGCGCATGCGCGTCGCCGAGTCGAGCAGGGGGACGGACGCGACTGTGCGGCGCCGGGCCGAGATCTCGCACCTCCCCAAGAGCTGCTCGGCCTGGGTCCGGCCGTCGGCCTCGAGCTCCACGTAGTCGAAGCTCCGCGCCAGGAGGGTGCGGTAGAGGCGCTTCACCGTGCCCTTGCGCGAGCCTTCCAGGCCCAGCTCGCGGCCGACCAGATCCGCGCCTCGCATGCGCTCGAGACCGCTCGGGAGCGCGCTGCGGTCGGGGGTGCCCACGGGTCGATCGGTCCCGTGCTGGAGCACCTCGCCCGAGCCGGCGCGCACCACTCGCACGACGCAGCGCGTGTTCGTGTGCGGGGCCAGCGCGTAGACGGCGTCGGGGAGCGGGCCCGTCTCGGTGGCCGTCGCCGCGATGACGACGCACACCAGGATCACGAACCCGACCACGGGCCCGAGGAGCACCGTGGCGAACGCCGCTCCGCCCGCGGCCATCGCGCTCCGGTCGAGGGCGCGCGCCTCGCCCTGCACCTGCTCGAGCAACTGCCCGACCCGTGCCTGGCGCTTCGCGCCGAGCCGCGAGAGCACGCTCCGGGACACGACGTTGTCCGCCTGGCAGAACCCGCAGCGCACGATGCCCTGCTTCGCGTGGACCTCCAGCGGCCCGCCGCAGACGTGACAGCGGGCCGGCTGGCCTTCGGCGCTGGGCGGCACCGCCGCGCAGCGCTCGGCGAGCGCGACGCCGCGGCGGTGCACGTGTCGCAGCGCCATGAAGGAGGCGCCGAGCCCGAGCACGAGCGGCAGCGTGCCGACCAAGATGAAGAGCAGGCTGGCCGGCTCGAAGGACTCCGTCGTCCCGAAGAGCGCGACGCAGCCCCCCGCGAGCAGCACCAGCGGCAAGAGCACCACGCCGAGCCCCACGAACAGGAACACGAAGTAGGAGCGCGCGCTCGCCACGTTGAGACGCTGCGCTCCCGTGAGCTGTCGGTCGGCGGCGTCCGCCTGCCAGAGCGCCTCCGCCGCCGCGCGGAGCTCACGGCTCAGCTCGGGACCCGGCGGGCCCTGGTGCTGGCAAGCGCCGCACGCGATGACGTCCGGCGTCGCCAGCGACACCGGCGCAGGGGCGCCGCAGCTCGGACAGGCTACCGAGAGCATCGCGGGCATTGTCGCCTCTCTCGCGGCCGGGGGGAACGAGAAGCGCGCTTTGCCGGCTCTGCGCTTTCCTGCTACACACCTCAGCATGAAAAAGAAGCGCCGGAAGGGAGCGAGCGAGACCTTCTCGGTCTCGGTGGATCCGCGCACGAAGGCGATCCTGCGCGGCCGCGCAGACCGACTCTACGGCGGCAATCTGTCGGCGTTGATCACCGACCTCGGACGTGAGGTCGAACGCCGGGACGCGTTCGAGAAGGTGCGCGAGTGGGCGGGCGGGTCCGTGCTCGGCGACGACGACCGAGCCCGGATCGACGCGGAGCTCGAGGAGGGGTGGCGACACGCTCGCCGCCACGCGAAGAAGCTGCGCCGCTCCAGGGCCGCATGAGACAAGGTGTCACTTTCGACACCGGCGTGCTCATCGCCATCGAGCGCCGGAGGCAGCGGGCGCTGCAGGTCTACGAGCGACTGGGTGAGCGGGGCGTCTCGGTCAACGTCCCGTGGGCGGTCGTCGCCGAGTGGTGGCGCGGCCGCACCGACCTCCGGGAGAACATCCTGCGCTTCATCGACGTCGAGATCCCGACCGTGGCGCTCGCCAGGGTCGCGGGGGAAGCGCTGGCAGCCGTTCGCGGCGCATCGACCATCGACGCCATCGTCATGGCGTCGGCGGCGCTTCGCGGCGACGTCGTGTACACGACGGACGTCGCCGACCTGGAGGCGCTCCGCGCGCACTTCCCGTCCGTGCGCGTCCTCGGTGTGTGAGCGTTCAGAGCACGATCGCCAGCACGATCGAGATCACCACCAAGCCGACCGCGCCGGCTACGAGCAGGTAGCCCTTCTTCACTGCCTCGCGGTCGTAGGCGTCGAGCGCGGCGAGGTGCAGGGCGTTCGACTCCGTCAGGCGACGCAGGTTGGCCTCGCCGGTGCCGATGGCCGCGAGCGCGGCGGGATCGAGCGAGAGGCCGTCTCGCTGCGCGACCAGCCCGCGGCCGACCTCGGCGAGCGCGCTGGTGAGCTCGCGCTGCGCGTCCGAGAAGCCGGCGTTCGCGGCGCTGAGCTGGCCCTGGAACTGACGCGCCAGCGCCTTCTGCTGGTCCTGGATGCGTCGCGTGTGCTGGCCCAGCGCGCCCAGGTGATTGCGCACGGTCTGGAGCGCGGCCTGCGCCTCGGCCAGCGCGTGTTTGTGCTGATCGACCTCGGGCTGCACCGCCGCGGCCTGGGACTCCAGCGCCTGGATGCGCGCGGCCGCGTCCGCCGGCAGCGGCGTGTTCGGCGGGCTGCCGGCCGGAAGCGCGCTCATCTTCACCGAGCGCGCCTCGATCAGGAAGCGCTTCTGCTTGGCGACCACGCGGCCGAGCTCGGCCTCGCGCTCCGCCACCGCTGCCGTCGCGCGCTGCTTCTCCGCGTCCAGGGGCGGGAGCTGCTCTTGCACGGCGGCGAGCTGCTGCTCGAGCTGGTCGTTCTGTGCCTTGAACTGCTCGTTGGTCTGGCTGAGCGCCGCGCCGCGTTCTCCGGCGATGCTCTCGAGCTGCCGCACCGCCTCGAAGCGGGCGTCGTTTCCGAGCGCCGGGCGCGCTGCACTGGCGACGCCGGCGAACAGCTCGTCGAGCTTGCATTCTTGGGCGGTGATCTCGCCGTTCAGCCGGGCGAGATCCGCGCGGAGCTCGCGCTGTCGGGTGAAGACCCGGAAGGCGTAGAGCGGAGCGAGGTAGATGGCGCTCGGCGCCGGTCCGTAGCGGGCGAGCAGTCCGGCGGCGCTGGCGTCCACCGCCGGCAGCTCGGGTGCCAGGCTGCGTTGCGGCGGCGGAGCCGTGGGTGGCGCGGTCGGCGCCCCCGGCGGCGCCGTCGCGCCCTCCGGGGCCGGCGGGCGGTACGACGAGAGCTCGAGCCCGAGGCCGCCTGGCTGCTCGTCGTCGTCGAGATCCATGGAACCGCTGTCGTAAGCGCCGCTCGACGCGGTCTGCCCGTGCAGGTCCGAGACGCCGGAGCCGCTGCCGAAGTGATCCTCGTCGAAGCCGCCGCCGAAGAGATCGAACGCGCCGCCACCTGAAGCGGGTCTCGGCGCTGGAGCGGGCCCGGCGGGCGCCGCAGGCTTCGCGGTCTCCGCTCGACGCGGAACGAGGGGCCCGAGATCCAGGTCCGGCACGTCGCCGGGCTTGGTCGGGTCGTGTGGGTTGCCCATGGAATGTGGGCGGCTAGTCTACGCTGCTCTGCTCGTGGGCGTAAGCCGTGAGCTCCGCGTGAAAAGAGCGGAACGCGGAGTCCTCCGGCCACGCGGGGGCGTTCGCCAAGAGCTCGCGCGCCTCCGCCTTCTGCCCGCGGTCGATGCAGACCACCGCGGCGGCGTAGCGCAGCGGCCAGTGGATGAGGGCATTTCTACGGGCTGCCTCCCAGAGCAACGCGGCGTCGCGAGCCTCCGGTTGATGCGCGAAGGCCCGGGCCACGGCCCCGACGGCCTCTCTGAGCAGGGCAACGCGTCCGCGCAGCTCCTCCCCGACGGCCGGCAGCGGCAGGTTGCGCAGCTCTTCCGCCTTCTCCAGCGCCGCACCACGCTCGCCCTCGAACGAATCGAGCAGCGTCTCGACCAGCAAGCGGTGCTCGTAAGCCGCGGGCCAGGCGTTGCCGCGGGAGGCGTGGGTCAGCGCGGTGCGCGCGCGATCCGTGTGCCCGCTGGCCGTCAGCGCCGTCGCGTGCAGGAGCGGCACCGTGGTCTCCGCGTGGGGCAGGCTGTTGAGCGAGTCGTGCCAGAGCTCGAGCAGCTCCTCGGCGCGCCCCTCGACCAACATGCGGCGCACGCGGCGCTTGCCGGCGGCCCGGAGCACGAACCAGGCGACGACCACGCCGACCGCGAAGAGAGGCACCACGAGCCACCAGGCGTTCTCGCGCGCCTGGTGGAGCGCGCCGGCGACGAGCGCCGCGGATCCCAGGAGCAGGATCGAGGAGCGGAGGCGAGTGAGCATGGGACCGGGAGAACGTGGGCCCGACGGCTGCGCTTGTCGAGCGACCTTTACAGGCTGGGCCCCCCGCGCTAGGTAACCGGCGTCCGCAACGTGTGGGCTCGCCAACAGCGCACCTCGAACCCCGCCAGGGCCGGAAGGCAGCAACGGTAGGAGGAGAGCGGGTGTGGCGGGCCCTTTCCCCTTTTGTGCGCTCACACGCCGAACATCTCGATCACCGCGCCGTTGTGCGCGAGCGGGGCGTCGAGGGCGTAGTGGACCAGGGTCTTCGCCACGTCGGCCGCGCTCATGCGCGGTGGGAAGCCGCTGCCCTCCAGCATGTCGGTGTCCACCGAGCCTGGCAGCAGCACCACGGCCGAGAGCCCGCTGTCCGCGAGCTCCCCGGCCAGGCTCTTGGTGAAGCCGACCAGGCCCCACTTCGAGGCCGCGTAGGCCGCGGCGCGCGGGCAACCCAGGGTGGACGAGATGCTGCCGACGTTGACGATACGGCCGCTGCCGCGCGCGCGCATCGCCGGCAAGAACGCGCGCGCAAGCTGAAAAGGCGCGCGCAGGTTCACCGCCAGCTGCTGATCCCAGCTCGCGGCGGAGGTCTCCTCGACGCTCGCGCGCGCGATGACGCCCGCGTTGTTGACCAGCACGTCCGGCACGCCGTGCGCGAGGCAGCGCGCCGCCGCGTGCTCGACCGCGTCGCGATCGCCGAGGTCGCAGGGCTCGATCATCACCCGCACCAGGCGCGAGGCTTCGGCGGTCGTCTCGGACAAACGCGCGGAGGGTTTCCCCAGCAAGATCAGCTCGACCCCGCGCGCGGCGAGCGCGAGAGCCGTCGCGCGCCCGATGCCGCGGCTCGCTCCGGTGACCAGCGCCAGCGTCACGGAGACAGCTCCGCCCGGAGCGCCAGATCGAGCTCGCGCGCGCTGGCGGGATCCGCCAGGTCACCGGCGCTCGCCTGGGTACGGACCGTGGCGTCGGCCTGACGCGAGCCGCGCGCGCTGAGGCAGCTGTGGCGCAGCGTGATCTGGCAGAACGCGCCGCGGGCTCCGCCCAGCTCGACCAGCGAGGACACGACCTGCTCGCCGATCTGCTCTTGCAGCGCGAGCCGCCGTGCGCAGGCGTCCACCAGGCGCGCGATGGTGCCGAGCCCCAGCACGCGCTTGCCCGGGCGGTAGGCCACGGTGGCGTGTCCGAGCGACGACAACAGGTGGTGCGGGCAGACCGTGGCGACCGCGATGTGCCGCACCACGACGATGCCCGGGCTCGACTTCGCCGGCGGCGAGCCGTCGGCGAGCAAGGCCGAGAGATCCGTGGCGTACCCGGTCAGGAGCTCGTCTGCGAACGCCTCGGCGACGCGCTTGGGCGTCTCCGCCAACTCGGGCTCGAGCCTCGGATCGCGCCCCAGTGCGCGAAGGAAGTCGGCGATGGCTCGCTCGGCGGCGGCTTTGTCCATGCCTCAGTTCCAGAGCCGCTCGCGGGTGTCGGCACGGAGCGGGCGCCGGCCGGAGTAGCCGGACTCGAGCTCGTGCCAGTAGCGAAGGGACTCTTCTCCGTAGCGCCAGCACAGCCAGACCAGCTTGCCGTCCACGTTGCCGTAGAAGTCGAGCAGACCGATCTGCGGATCCTTGACCACCGCGCCGAGCTTCTGCACCTCGCGCCAGCCGTCGTCGTAGGACTTGATGCGGCCCGCCAGCTCGACCTTCAACCGCACGATGTCCTGCGAGTCGTCGTCGGTGGGCTCGATGGTCGCGGGCAGCCCGCCCGCCACCCGAGCCAGCTCCGCCAGGCCCTCCTCGACCACGCTCTGGCGGCGGAGCTGCTCCGCGACGAGCTCCGTCAGGCGCGGGATCAGCGCGTCCACTTCGGCCGGGGTGAAGACTCGCGGGAGCGCCACCATCGCCTCAGGTGTCGATGCCCCAAAGCACGCCGAGCGCGTCGGGGAGGTTGCCGTTGCACTTCATGTTCACGCAGTTGCCACAGGAGGCGGGGAACAACGCGGGGTCCTCGCAACGGGTGCAGGCAGTGAGGTGCGTGCGCGCCGCCTCCAGCTCCGCCGAGAGCCGCTTGAGCAGCGCGATTCGCGTGTTCATGAGATCGACGTGCTCCTTCAGCCGGGCCACCACCTGCTTCGAGGCGGTGGACCCCGAGCGCTGCCGACACTTCAGCTCGAGCATTTCGCGGATCTCTTCCAACGCGAAGCCAGCCGCTCGCAGGTCGCTGATCCAGAGCAGCTTGCGCAGCTCGCGCATGGGGAACAGCCGGTGTCCGCCGCCGGTGCGTTGCAGGGGCTCGATGAGCCCCGCCTCCTCGTAGAAGCGCACCGTGCGCAGCGTGTTCTGCGACAGCCGCGCCATGTCGCCGGTGGTCAGGAGGCCGTCCTTGCGCCGCGCCTCGGGACGCGCGCGGCGTCGAGTCGAGACCCGGATCGGCTTGGCTGTGGTCACTGGGCCCACTCCCTAGCGAAGAGTAGAAGGGCGACCACGCTTGTCAAGCAGCGTGCCGCGACAATTTTGCCTACGTCACTCGCCGGCGGCGTCGCCGCTCGCGGCGTCTGCGAGCCCGGCGTCGAGGTGACACGACACCACCCAGCGACCGTTCTGGCAGATCGCGTTGGGCGCGCCGACCTTGCACACGCCGGCGAACGCGGCGACGTCGAACACCGGGCACTGCATCCCGTCCGCGCCGCACGCGGCGGGCTCGCCGTCGTACCAGACGGCTCCGTTCACCACCTGCCCGGCGCGGACCTCTTCGCACTTGCGGGGCGCCGAAGTCGTCGCGTCCGGCACGAACTCCGGCGGGCGGTTCTGGTCGTCGGAGCCGCACGCGGTGCCGAGCCAGAGCGGGACGACCAACCAGGAGACGCGCATCAGAAGCCGGGCATGAGCGCGATGGAGGCCTTGGTCAAGAAGAAGTCGGCGATCAGGATCGAGATGGAGACCACCACCACCGTGCGGGTGGTGCTGTTCCCGACGCCTTCGGTGCCGCCCCGCGTGATCATGCCGAAGTGACAGCCGACCAGGGCGATGATGGCGCCGAAGAACGGCGTCTTGATCATGCCGCTGACGAAGTCCTTCATCGTGACCGTGCCGAGCGCGCTGTAGAAGAAGAAGCTCGACGGGATGCCGAACTGGAAGTCGGTGATCAGCATCGCGCCGGTGAAGCCCAGGACCAGCGCCAGGGCGCCGAGCACGGGCATGACCAGGATGGCGGCGAAGACCCGCGGCAAGACCAGCTTCTTGTAGGGGTCGGCGCCCAGCGCCCGGAGCGCGTCGATCTGCTCGGTGACGGCCATGGAGCCCACCTCCGCGGCCATGCCGGCGCCGATGCGACCGCCGACGATCACGGCGGTGAGCGTGGGCGCGAGCTCGCGGGCGAAGGAGAGGCCGACCACGCGGCCCGTGTACTCCATACCGCCGAACTTGCGCAGGCCGAACGCGAACTGCACCGCCATGACCATGCCGATGAAGATGCTGGTCACCACCACGATGCCCAGCGACTTGACGCCGAGCGACTCGAGCTGAGTCAGGATCGCGCGACCTTCGAACGGCCGCTTGAAGAGCGCGCGGGTGGTGCGCGCGACCATGTGCGCGACCAACCCAAGGTGCTCCAGGAAGCCGAGCATGCGCAGGGAGAACGCCGGCTCCTCGACCGGGCGCGGCAAGATGCTGGCGCGGCCAGAGGTGGGCTCGGTGTCGGAGGCGTCGCTCATGGCTCAGCTCAGGGTGGAGAAACCGCGCACGAAGCGCTCGAACGCCTCGCTGCCGGAGTCGTCGCTGCCGATGCGCAGGAAGTCGTACACGCAGCCGTCCTTCTTGATCACCACCACCACGAAGTGCTTGGGGACCCCGTCGAGCTTGGCCAAGAGCACCGTGCGCAGGGCGTCCCTCCCGTCCAGGGAGAGCTTGTCCTGGCTCTGCACCTGGCGCTCGGTGAAGTGCAGGAACAGGTGGTGGGTCAGCGACTCGAGCGGCACGTCGTCGCCGTCTTTCCCGCAGCGGCCGTTGACCGCGATGGTGGCGGCGCTGCTGCGATCCCGATACGCGATCAGCGTATTGTCCGCCTCGATGGCCTGCCAGTCGGCGGGCACCGGGCCGACGCGGAACGCGAGCTCGCCGTTCCGATAGGTCTGGCCGTCGAAGCTCTGGCTCGCGCAGGCCGCGGCCACGAGGCCGAAGAGCAGCGAGAGCGGGCGCGCCGGCATGGGACGCCGACGTTAGCATCGCTCGGCCGTGGAGGGGGTCGCGCGGGGTCCGACCCGGACTTACTCTGGCCTCCGTCCCCCGATGATCCCGATCCGCGACGACAACCCCCGGCGCTCGACCCCGCTGGTGAACACGGCGTTGATCCTCGCGAACGTCGCGGCTTGGCTGGTCGAGTGGACAGTACTGAAGGGCGGCGGGACGTGGGTGCTGTCGGGCTACGGGCTGGTCCCGGCGCGCTTTCTGTCCGACCCCGCGGCGGACTCCATCACCCTGCTCTCCAGCATGTTCCTGCACGGGGGCTGGGGCCACCTGCTCGGGAACATGCTGTTCCTGTACGTCTTCGGTGACAACGTCGAGGACGCGCTCGGGCACGGGCGCTACCTGCTGTTCTACCTGGCGTCGGGCCTGGCCGCGGCGGCGGCGCAGATCGGCATCGACCCCGCGAGCACCATCCCGATGGTGGGCGCCTCGGGCGCCATCGCCGGCGTGCTGGGCGCGTACCTCGTGCTCTTCCCGCGCGCGCCCATCGTGGTGGTGAACCCGGTGTTCCCGCTCTGGTTCGTGTTCGGCGTGCTGCTGGTCTTCCCGGCGTGGTTCGTGGTCGGCGAGTGGTTCGTGTGGAACCTGCTCCGCGGCGTGGCGTCGCTCTCGCGCGAGAGCTCGGGCGGCGTCGCTTTCTTCGCTCACCTGGGCGGCTTCCTGCTCGGCTTGCTCGCCATCCGTCCTTTCATGTTCGGGCGCACGCGGCGCTCCGCGCCGGCCTGGCACGGCTTCCGCCGTCCGAGAGAGCCGCGCCTGCGCGCCGGCGAGTACCGGGGAGGCCCGCGACGCGACCCTTGGGTGTGGTAGATTCCCCGACCCGCGATGACCCAGGTCCGCATCTACAACACGCTCAGCCGAAACGTGGAGCCGCTCGAGCCGCGGCAAGACCGCAAGGTGGGCGTCTATTGCTGCGGTCCGACCGTCTACGACGTGCCACACGCGGGCCACGCGCGCTCGGCCATCGCCTTCGACGTTTTGGTGCGCCACCTCCGAGCGCGCGGCTTCGACGTCACCTACGTGCGCAACATCACGGACATCGACGACAAGATCCTGGCCCGCGCCAAGGAGAACGGCGAGGAGCCGCTGGCCCTTTCCCAGCGCATGGCCGAGGTCTACCGCCAGCAGATCGGGGCCGTCGGCTGCCAGAGCCCCACCCACGAGCCGAAGGTCAGCGATCACCTGCCGGAGATCTTCGCCATCGTGGAGAAGCTCGTCGAGCGCGGGGCCGCCTACGTGGTGGACATGCCGGGCGGCACGCGGGACGTGTACTTCTCGGTGCGCAGCTTCCCCGGCTACGGCAAGCTGTCGCGTCGCAAGATCGACGAGCTGGTGAGCGGAGCCCGCGTCGAGAAGGACGAGACCAAGCGCGACCCGCTGGACTTCGCGCTCTGGAAGGGCGCCCCGGAGGACGAGTGGGGTTGGAAGAGCCCCTGGGGTCACGGCCGCCCCGGATGGCACATCGAGTGCTCGGCGATGAGCGGCAAGTACCTGGGCCACGGCTTCGACATCCACGCCGGCGGCATGGACCTGATCTTCCCCCACCACGAGAACGAGATCGCGCAGAGCGAGGCGGCGGAGCCCGAGGGCGGAGATTTCGCCCGGGCCTGGATGCACAACGGCTTCGTCAACGTGGACAAGGAGAAGATGAGCAAGTCGCTCGGCAACTTCGTGACCGTGCGCGACGTGCTGGAGCGCAACGACCCCGAGGCTTTTCGCTGGTTCTTGATGACGGTTCACTACCGCGGGCCGATCCAGTTCGACACCGACAAGCTCGAGGATGGGCGCGTGGTGTTCCCGGGCGTGGACGAGGCGGAGCGCCGGGTGGACTACGTGTACGCGACGCTCGGGCGGCTGGCGGAGCTGTCCGCCGAGGCCTCCGGCGTGCCGGACAAGCTCGCGCCGGAGCTCACCGAGCCGCGCATCGCGCTCGGCAAGGCGATGCAGCGCGCGCAGGACGCGCTGGACGACGACCTGAACACCAGCGTGGCGCTGGCAGAGCTCGGTGAGCTCGCGCGGCTGGGCAACGACGTCTGCGACCTCGCACAGAAGCGGAGGAAGGACGCCGCCTTCGTGACCGGGGCCCGCGCCGTGGGCGCCGAGGCCCTCGGGCTGATCGAGGCGCTCGGGCGTCAGCTCGGGCTCTTGCAGGTGAGCCGGGAGGCGTATGCCGCGCGCACGCGCGAGCGGCGCATGCGCCTGCGGGGCCTCTCGGCACAGGACATCGAGGCGAAGATCGCCGAGCGCACGGCCGCGCGTCAGGGCAAGGACTTCGCGCGCGCGGACGCGATTCGGCAGGAGCTGGCGGCCCGTGGCGTGAGCCTGCGTGACGGGACGAGCGGGACGGACTGGACCGTCGAGGCGTGACTTGAGAGGTTCATGCGTGAAGCAGTGAGAATCCCGACGGCTCACACCCCGAAAGATGCCGGCGAGTGGGCGACATCGACGGCCGTTCAAGGTTCCGCTATCTTCTTCTCAGTTCAGCGCTTGACGCGACGGGAGGGTGATATGTACACACGCAGCACGCAGCACGCAGCACGCAGCACGCAGCACGCAGCACGCAGCACGCAGCACGCAGCACGCAGCACGCAGCACGCAGCACGCAGCACGCAGCACGCAGCACGCAGCACGCAGCACGCAGCACGCAGCACGCAGCACGCAGCACGCAGCACGCAGCACGCAGCACGCAGCACGCAGCACGCAGCACGCAGCACGCAGCACGCAGCACGCAGCACGCAGCAGTAGCCGTCGCTTTCGCGGTGGTCGCTTGTGGGGGTGAGGTAGCCACGGATGCTGCGCTGCCGCAGGGCCATGGTTTTCCGCTCGACCGTGGTGACCCGCGGGCCGTGCTTCCCGAGGAGCTCCGCAACCAGCGACCAGTCGCTCACGTCGAACGGGGCGCGGTGATTCGCAGTGACGTGCCAAGACGTCCCGGGGGAGAGACGGCGACTGTCGTGCGCCCTGGCGGACGAGCATCGGAATGGGCCCTGCCTCCGACGGGGTTCCGCAGTCAGGACGACGTTGATGGAAGTCCCACCCCACAGTTGGTGTCATCGCCATTTGAAGGCCTGGCTCCAAGTGGTGCGGAGCACGTGGAAACCGACCCGGAAGCGGACATCGCCCAGGTTCAGCAAGCATCGTCGAGGACCACCGGGTACGACACCTCCCACTGGAGGGCGAGAGTAGGTGTGTACGTCTCAACCAATCTTGGGATGTGCAGCGGGACCATGATCGGCAGTCGAAGCGTTCTGACCAATGGTCACTGTATCGCGTCGGGAGGTGCCGTCGCGTCGAGCGTGTGGGTCGTGCCGGGGCTTGACGAAACCTACATGCCCTACGGCATGGCGAGGTGGACGCGCGCCATGATGCCAAACGAGTGGTACTACGACGGAGACAAGGAGCACGATTACGCTGTCATCACCATCGACAGGGAGCTCGGAAACTATACTGGATTTGCGGGGCTATTTCGCGGAGGTCAAATCACGGGCGATGACTTCTTCGGCTATGGGTACCCATGCGACGTCGCCGGGTTCAACTGCGCGCAACAGTGGTGGCTGGAGGGAATGGTGTACTGGGAGGGGGTGTGGCGGGTGTTTCACGATGCCCCGACGTACGATGGAAACAGCGGCACCGGTCTCTGGCTTGCCGCGAATCCGGTTGGTTTGATCGCAATGCACCGGGGCCGATTCTCGGATGGGACCCCCAATGGGATCCGGATCGTCACGCCGACGACATGTGATCGGATCATCGCATACGCACAGGCTGGACTTGGGGACCCCCTGGACCCAATAGAGAATTCTTCGTGGGGCGCCTTGGGCGGATGGAATGGGTTGAGCAGCGCCGGGTTCGTGGCGGCGCCCGCGTTGGTCGACACGAATGATGGTGAGCTTCGTTTGTTCGCCTGGACGGCAGGAAACGGCACAACCGGGAACCCTGTCTACGCCAAGCGGAAGACTGCAAGTGGATGGCTTTGGGGTCAGACGAACATCGGCGGCAACACTTCTGGTCAGATTTCGGCTGTGTCGCGCGCTCCGGGGCAGACGGACGTCTTCGCACGCGACGCGACGACCGGCAGCGTCGTGACGAAAGCCGTGAACAGCCAAGGTGTCTGGTGGCCATCAGCGGGTGGTGCTTGGCACTCGTTGAACATTCCGATCACCGAGTCGCCCACCGGCCTTGCAACCGCCACCAATGAACTCTGGGTCTTCGCATCGGTCAGTGCTGGCACGATCGCGATTCGGTGGAACGGAGGGAGCTGGCCCAGCGGTGCCTTGCAGATCGGTGGCAATGTCATCGGACCGATTGCTGCCGTGTCGCGAAGCCCCGGCCAGCTCGACATATTTGCTCGCGAACGCGGCACCAACCGTATCATTACGAAGGCCCGGAGCGCTGGCGCTGTTTGGTGGCCGAACCTCCTGAGTTGGTACAGCGGCGGGCCATTTGCGGCTACTGCGACGTCGGAACCTCCCGCGGTGGTGTCGTGGGGCTCGTCTCACCTCGACGTGTACGGTGTAGACGTGTCGACGAATCAGGTGATGCACGTGTGGTGGGACGGTTCTAGCTGGGCGGGACCTCAGTACCTGGGAGGAGACCCCAAAGGCCCAGTCGTGGCGATTTCCAGGGCGTACGGGCAAATAGACCTGTTCTTCCGGGACCGCGTTTCCGGCAGCGTCTGCACGAAGGCATATAACGTCTCTACAGGGTGGTGGCCGGCTTCGCCGACGGCGTGGCGGTGCGACCTCCTCACGGGGGACGTCATCGCTCTCGCGGCAGCATCCGCTGGCGTGAACCACCTGGAAGTGGTGGCTCAGACCGCATCGACCACGATCGCGAACAAGTGGTGGGATGGAGCGTGGCACCCGTGAGCGCGCGGTGGGCCGTGTGGATTCTCACGGCCGCAGCGTCTGGCCCGAGCTGCGGTTCCAAGGACTGCGACGAGAACGCTTACGCGTTGACGGTGAGCGTAGTGGACGCCTCGGTCGGAGAGCCCATTTGTGACGCGACTGTCACCGCCTCAGCTGACTCCCACAACGAGCAACTCGCTACCAGTATCTCGTGTACCTACGTGGGGCTTCGGGGCCGGTCGGGGACGTTCCTCGTTAGGGCAGAGCGCGTCGGGTTCACGACGAAGGATGTGTCGATCACGATTCTCGCTGACGAATGTGGCCCGCGACCGCGCCACGTGACCATCGAGCTGGAGCCGGGGACGTGAGGCGGTGGCCGTTGCTCCTTGCGTTCGCCACGGGTCCGTCCTGTGGAGGGGACACCTCGGAACGAGGGGCACTAGATGTCGCCGCAGTTTGCAGCGCCTGCTCGGAGGAACACGTTGACGCTTGTCGTTCGCAACAGGAGTCGCTCGATGAACGAGCTGGCGGTGGCTGTGGGAAGGTGCTGCACGCGTACAGACTCTGCCTGAAAGAAGAAGCGAACGCGCTCATCTGCTCGACTGATGGCATATCCGCACCAATCGGCTGCCACGACCAGGAAGTGTCCCTCGGTGCTTGCTTGCACCCTGCGGGTGAATGCGCCACCGTGCTAACCCCGACGACGTGCGAGCTCTTGTGCGCCGCGCTCGAGGTGAAGTGCACAGGGACGAACCAGTCGCCCTTCAAGTGCTTCTGCTCGGGGTTCGGCAAGTCAATGGAGTTTGCTCGGGACAGCTGCGTGGCGCTCGCGCCTGGAAACACACCCTGCGACGCACCATAGGCTCCCCGCGGCCTGGATGGTGGGACGACGGGGAACGAGTGGACCGTCGAAGCCTAGCTAGACCCCGATGAACAAGCGGTGCGCGAAGTTCCGCTCGAGCTTCGCCCGGAGCACCTTCTCCGCGGCCGTCTCGATGTCGTATTCGACGCGCTTGAACTCGAAGCGCTTCTTGTCCGTGTCGTAGACGGTGTAGCTGGCGCGGTTGTCGTAGTCGCGCGGCTGACCGATGGAGCCGACTGACACGATGTACTTCTTGTGCGGCTCGAGGTCGAAGTCCACCGGCGGCAGCTCCTCGACGCTGTTGCGGGTCAGCGCGAACACCTTGCACAGGTGCGAGTGCCCGATCAGCGTGATGTGCGCCAGCTCGTCGTAGATGGGCAGGCACTCGCGCGCCTGCTCCGGCGCGAAGATGTACTCGAACTCCTCCAGGCGCACCGGCGAGCCGTGGCACAGGAGCACCTCGACCGCGTCGAGTCGGATCTGGTAGGGCAGCCCGCGCAGCCAGTCCGTGTTGTCCTTCGACAGGAGCTGCGCGTGCGTGTCGAGGGCGTGGCGCGCGGCCTCGTAGTAGTACGAGTAGTCCATGCGCCCGGCGACGGCGGCGTCGTGGTTGCCCAGGATGGTCGCCTTGACCAGATCCCGCACCACGTCCGCGCACTCGTTGGGCGAGCCTCCGTACCCGACGGTGTCACCAAGGCAGTAGTACTCCTTGATGTTCTCGCTCTTGAACGCCTCGACCGCAGCGCTCAGCGCTTCGTAGTTGGCGTGGATGTCGCTGAGGATTCCGAGACGCATCGGGCTATCGGGGCAGGGGACCGAATCTAACACGGCACCCCCTGGCTTTCGGAACGCCTTCCATACGTCGTTCGGTCCGAGCGCGCCGGCAAGTCCGGAAAAGCGGCGCCCGCCGGCGGATCTCGGGCGAAACTCGCGAATTTGGGGTAAAGCTCCGCCCGTGGCGACCGCCGGAAATCCCGAGGCCGAGGGGCTCGACCTGCCCCCGGAGCAGATCGTGGAGCTGGGCGAGGCGACCCGGGAGTACGTGGTCCGTGCGCTGGGCGTGGAGCTCGACTACACGCCGGAGACCCTCCCGCTCCTGGATCACTACCTGCGCGAGGCGCGCGAGAACGTGCGCGAGCGCCCCGAGCTCGCGGAGCTCCTGACCCGGAGCGCGGGCGCCTACTTCGGCGAGGTGGTTCGCCGCACCATGCCTTGCTTCTGGCGCTTGCCGAGCGACGACGCCGGTGGCTGGCAGCTGTGCTGCGAGGAGGTGTACCTGGCGTTCAACCCAGTGGCGTTCGCCTGGGACGCCTTGTTCGAGTCCACGGACCATGCCGGTCCATCGTCGGAGCTGGTGCTCGATCGCGAAGATGGCGAGGCGCTCGAGAAGCGCCTGGCGGCGCTGCCGCCGGTCAGCGAGGACGAGTACTGGCTGCTCGCCACGCGCTTCGAGGTGCTCGAGATGGCGGCGGACCAAGCTCGCCAGGAGCTTCAGCGCGCGGGGCTCGAGAAGGTGAGCTACGGGCCTGCGGACTACGAGCCGGCGCCGAGGCCGATGGGCCAGGCCTGACTACGGCGGGGGCGTGCCCGCGTCCGGCGCGCCGCCCACCACGACGCGCGCTGGCAGCGAGACCACCTTCGCAGGCTCGATCGCGCTGCCCAGGAAGTCGCGCCACGAGAGCGAGTAGCGACCCGGGAGCGGGCCGATCAAGAGCTGCTCGGTCTGCGGCCGGATCCAGGCGACGGGAAGGCCGTCCACGAGCAAGTAGCGGAGCGAGTCGGTGCGGTTCACCGCGAGCACGCCCTCGCCCGGGGCGTCCTTCGCGGGGGGATCGCCGGGCACGGATTTGGTGTGGAGCGAAGCGAGCTCTTCACTCGTGAAGAACACCCCGGCCGCCTGCGGCGGCAGCTCGCCGGGGCGGAACGCGGCGCCCGCCGGCGGCACGAACAAGAGGCCGAACGGCAGCTCGGCCTTGCGCGCGATGGCGGAGACCTCGAACGCGAGCTTGCCGCCCTTGGGCCAACGCAGCTCTGCCTTGAGCGGCGTCCCGCCCTCGTCGCAGCCCTTGCCGGCGGGATCGACGGCCACAAGGTCGAGCAAGAGCCGGCACAGGAGCTCACCCGCGCGGCCGATGTTCGGGACGTTGCCGCTCTCCAGGCTGAGCTCACCGACGGGCGTCTTCAGCTCCCGCTTCACGGTCTCGAGCCCGAGGTAGTTGCCTTTGCCGCGCTCTGCGGGTTTGACCTGGGCGAGCGGCAGCGCGTCGGCGCGCCGCTCCGACACGAGCGCGCGCAGCGTGCCGGCGCGGAGCACGCGGTAGGCGTTGCCATCCGGCCAGACCAGCACGTGGCCGTAGTGCTCGCTCTGCGCGCGGAGCTCCGTGCCCATGGGCAGCGGGAACGCGACGGACGCGAAGGTGAAGCGCATGCGCCCAGCCGGCGCCAGATCCACCGTGACCTTCAGCGCGGTCTTTTCCTTCGCTTTCTTCAGCGCGTCCGTGGAGAGCTCCGGCACGGCGTTCGGTCCCGGCACGTCGAGCCATTTGAAGTGCGCCTCCAGCGTCACGCCGGTGCCGTCTTTGGCGGTGAGCGTGTCCCGCGGCAGCGCTTCCTCGTCGCGCAGCGGCGTCGGCTCCGGAGGTCCGGCCTCCGGCACGATCAGGCGACCGGCGGAGTCCGCCGGAATGCCGCCGCGCCCCGCGTCGAGCTTGGGCAGCGAGGACGGCTCGGCCGCCGACAGCAGCGGCGCCGGCAAGATGCTGGCGTTCGGGCTCGGTTGGTTCTGGCCTTCCTGGCCGCCGCCGGAACCCTGCGCGGGACAACCCGACACGAGCGGCAGGCACAGGAGCAGCGGAGCGACGTGTCTCGACATGGGCTCACCTCCGCGCGCGGCCGACCAGCTCGGCCACGGTCGTGCCCCGCGCCTCGCAGTGCGCGGTGATGCCGTCCAGCACCTTCTTGGCAGCGCAGGGATCGGCGAAGCTGGCGGTGCCGACCTGGATGGCGCTGGCGCCCGCCAGCAAGAACTCCACGGCGTCGCGCCAGGTGGAGATGCCGCCGATGCCGATGATCGGGATCGAGACCGCGCCGGCCAGATCCCAGACGATGCGCAGCGCGATGGGCCGGAGCGCCGGACCGCTGAAACCCCCGGTGCGGTTGGCCAGGCGCTGCCGCTCCGCGTCCACGTCGATGGTCATGCCCCGGATGGTGTTGATGGCCGTGATGGCGTCGGCGCCGGAGTCCTCGCAGGCCTTGGCCACGGCGACGATGTCGCCGGCCTCCGGGCTCATCTTCACCCAGAGCGGCAGCTTCGAGGCCTTGCGCACCGCGGCCGTCACCTGGGCCGCCAGGCGCGGATCCTTGCCGAACTCGATGCCGCCGTGGGACACGTTCGGACACGACACGTTCAGCTCCAGCGCATGCACGCCCGCTTCGCGGTCCAGGCGCTCCGCGATGGCGACGAAGTCTTCGGTGCTGCTGGCGAAGATGTTCGCGACCACCGTGACGCCACGCTCGCGCAGCGTCGGCAGCTTGTCGCGGCAGAACGCCTCGACGCCGACGTTGGCGAGGCCGATGGCGTTCAGCATGCTGGCTGGGGTCTCGCAGATGCGCTCCGGCGGATTGCCGGCCCGAGGCTCCAGGCTCAGGCCCTTGGTGCAGATGCCGCCGAGCTCGGCGACGTCGAAGAAATCGTCGTACTCGAGCCCGTAGCCGAAGGTGCCCGAGGCAGTGAGCACCGGGTTCTTCAGCGCGAGCGAGCCGATCTTCACCGCGAGGCGGCTCATGCGCGACTCCAGTCGATGCGGCGCGCGTCGATGCAGGGCCCTTGCGTACAAGCGTAGACGTAGCCGCCGCCACGCGCTGGCAGCGGGCAGCCCAGGCACACGCCGTAGCCGCACGCCATCGGCGTCTCCACCGAGACCTCGCAGGGCACGTCGCGGCGCGCGCAGATGTCGGCGACGGCGGCCATCATGCGATCGGGACCGCAGGTGAAGACCTCGGTGTCTTCGCCGAGCAGCCGCTCGAGCACGTCGGTGACGCGCCCTTTGACGCCTCGTGAGCCGTCCTCGGTGGTGACGTGCAGCTCCGCGAGCGCCGCGAGCTCGTCGTCGAGCGGCAGATCCTTCTTGGTCCGGGCGCCGTAGACGGCCACGGGAAGCAGGCCGGCGGCGCGGAGCGCGCGGCCCAGGAACAGGAGCGGCGCGACCCCCACCCCACCGGCGACCAGGACGGGGCGGCGGCCCGCGCTGGGCGCGCGCCACGGCACGCCCAGCGGGCCGAGCAGCGCGAAGGGCTCGCCGGGCTCGGCCCGGGCCATGCGCGTGGTCCCCTCGCCCACCACCTTGATCAAGATCGACGGCGTGGCGCCCCCGGTCAGGTAGCTCATGGGTCGCGGCAAGAGCGGCGCGTCGCCCCACTCGGCGCCGCGCACCATCACGAATTGACCCGGCAGCGCGCCTTGGTCCTTGCCGACGTCGAAGGTGAGCACGTGGTAGGCGGCGCCCATGCTCTCGCGGCGGAGCAAGGGCGCGACGAGCTGCGCGCGGCGCGGGAGGGTCGAGGCTTCCATCTCAGTCGAGCTCCACCTCGTCCGTGCCGGGCAAGAAGCGACCGCTCTGGGGATCGATGGAGAGTAGCATCTCGATGGCGTCCTCGCCGTTGTCCGCGTAGTAGGCCTTCCGGACCGCCAGCGTCGAGAAGCCGAGCGAGCGGTACAGTTGGATGGCCGCCCGGTTCGAGCGGCGCACCTCCAGTAGCACGAGACGCAGCTGATCGCGCGCGGCTAATGCGAGCTCGGCGCCGAGCAGCGCTCGCGCCACGCCGCGCCGGCGAAAATCCGGGTGGGTCGCGACGTTGATCACGTGCAGCTCGTCGCTCACCAGCCAGACCAGCAGCAGACCGACGGCATCGCCGCCGGGGGTCTCGCGCGCCACGCTGAGGCGTCCCCAGGCCCGCGCGGCCTCCGCGTCCAGGTCGATGTCCTGGTGCGCGAGCTGCGCGATCAGCGCGACGCGCTCGCGATCGCCAGGCGCCATCGGCTCGACGATCATGCGAGGGCCCACGCGCGTACGGCCAGGAGCGCGGCGTCCAGCGCCAGCAGGAGCGAGCCGTCGCCCCGCAAGATGGCGCCGCTGAAGGGTCCGCTCTGCGAGAGCAGCGCGGGCAGCGGTCGCAGGTTGCACTCCTCGACCTCACCGACGGCGTCCACGCCCACGCTCACGGTCGGGATGCCACGCAGCGAGAGCTCGAGCGAGAGCCCGGGCGGCGTGGCGGGTGTCTCCCCCAGGCAGATCAGGAGCGGGACGGGCGGCTTGTCGGCGGAGGCTGGCGCGAGGCGCCCGGTGAAGCTGACGGGCAGCGCGAGCTCCCAGCTGCCGGCCCGAAGCCAGAGCACCTCCGTGGTCCAGCGCTCGCTCGGCAGCTCCAGCGTGGCGCGGAGGCCGCTGCCCGGCCGGCGCTCGAGCTGGATGCTGCCGCCGAGGCGGCGCACGGTGTTCAGCGCGAGATCGAGGCCGAGGCCGCGGCCCGCCAAGAGGTCCGCTTCGCGTTTGGTGGTGAGCCCGGGCACGAACAAGAGCGCGAGCAGCTCGTCGTCGCTCGCGGCTCGCGCGGCCTCGGCGCTGATCGAGCCGCGCTCGACCGCGGAGCGACGCACCGACTCGATGTCCACGCCGCGCCCGTCGTCCTCGCACACGATGCGCAGCCAGTCTCCCGCGCGCTCGCCCGACAGACTCAAGCACCCCGTCGGCGGCTTGCCGCGCGCCTTACGTTCCTCGGGTGGTTCGATGCCGTGGGCCAAGGCGTTCCGCGCGAGCTGCATCAGCGGATCGACCAGGCGCTCCGCGACCTCGCGCTCCACGGGGGCGTCGCTGGCGCTGACCAGCACGCGGACGTCGCGGCCCTCGCGCTCGGCCAAGCGCTCCGCCGCCGCGCCGATCCTGGCCAAGGTCGCCGAGAGCGTGGTGCGGCGCACCAGCGCGATCTCGCGGCGCACGTCCGCGGCCGCGCTCTTCAGCCGGTCGGCGCCCTTCCGGCCCAGCGCGCCGCCGTGCTCCAGATCGTCGGCGGTCTGCGCCAGCGCGCGGGCAACGGCGCCGATGGTGTCGAGGGCCTTGGCGGGCGGGCCCCAGGGGCGCGGCGGACCGAGCAAGCGCAGCGCCTCGGCGAGGGCCACGCGCAGCTCCCGCAGGCGCACTACCTCGCGCTCCGCCACCGCCGCCGAGCCGCTGACCTCGTCGTGCGCCAAGCGGATCAGCTCGATGCGCTCGAGCACGCGCTCGAGCGAGACGCCTTGCACGCGCACGGTGTGCTCGCCGGTGTCCTCCTCCGCGGGGAGCGAGGGACGGCGCGTCGAGGCTGGCATCACCGAGCGGGGCCGGCCGCGCGCGCGCAGCGTCTCGAGGGCGCTCGTGCCGTCCTCCACCAGCGAAACCAGGAGGCTCGCGTGGCGCGGCAGGCTGCCCCAGTCGAAGCCCTCGGTCTTCAGCGCCGCTTCGAGCCCGTGGCAGTACCAAGCGGTCAGGTCGTCACCCACGGCCGCCGCCGTGCCCTTGATGGAGTGAATGGCGCGGACGATGGCCGCGGTGTCCGCGCCGTCCAGCTCTCCGATGCGCTCGCGGACTGCGGCCAGGTACTCCGAGCGATAGCTCGGCTCGATCTCCGAGGGAGCGAGGCCCGGCGGCGGCTCGGGCCAGCGCGTGTCGAAGGTCGGCTTGCCGCTCCGCAGGCGATCGAGCGCGTCGGCGAGCAGACGCGCGGCGTCGCGCGCCGCAGCGGCGTCGCCTCGGCGCAGCCGGCTGGAGAGCTGCGCGATCACCAGCGACAGGTCGGCGTGCCCCGCCATCGCGGAGGAGCCCTTCAGGGTGTGGAGCGCTGCGCGCATCTCGCCGAGCTCACCGCTGCCGAGGACGGGCAAGCGCCGGGCGATCTCTTCGGCGAGGAGCGCGTCGAGCTCGCTCTGGGTCACGGCTCGCCGCCCGGCTCACCGCGGTATTGCTCGCGGAGGAGCTTCACCAGGGGACCGAGGGTCGGGCCGAGCGAACCGAGCAGCGACGCCTGGTGCGGTCGGGCGCCGAGCGAGGTCAGCGCGCTCATCAACGCGCGGGCGTGGTCGGCCGCGTCGGCGACCAGCCGAGCCGTCTCCGGATCGGTGCGTGTGACTTGTTTCATGTGCTCGGCGACGTCGGCGAGCGCCGTCGAGACGTCGCGCTGGGCCGCCTGAGTCTGGAGCAGGTCCCGCGCCACCTCGGCGGTGCGCTGCGAAGCGCCATCGACGTCACCGCGCAGCTTCTCGCGGTCCTTGTCCATCTGGTCCAGCGCGGCCAGGTGCAGGTCGAGCGCGGAGCTCGCGCGGAGCGCCTGTGCGCGCACGTCCTCGGCGACGAGCACAAGAGGCTTTCCCGCCGGGTCACCCAGGCGCGCGCCTTCGAGGCCGGCGTTCAGCGCCGTGAGTCGGATCTGTTCGAGCGCTTCGCGGGCCAGCGCAAGGCTGGCGCGGGCCTCGCGCGCCCGGGAAAACAGCGTCTTCACCGCGTCCACCGCCGCCTCGAGCGCGCCGCGTTGTTGCGCGGAGCTGGCGCCGGCGGCTTGGCTGGCAGCGAGCGCGTTCTCGGCCGCGCGCTCTGCGCTGGCGAAGGCCCGGAACAACAGCGCATCGTCCACGCTGGTCGAGCGCTCCTCCCGAGGCGCGCCGCCCAGGCTCTCGCGCAGCGCGTCCAGGAAGCGCAGCGCCCGGCTCAAGCGTCCTCGCTCGCCGCGCGCTCGAGCTCTCGCGCCACGTCCAGCGGCTTCACGGTCCGCCCGTCGCAGGACACGCCGTCGCCGCTGGGTTCGAAGAACCCGGTCTTCTCGACCTCGACCCCGGCGAGCCCGACGACCTCGCCGGCGGCCAAACACACCACCAGGTGCGAGCCGGTGTCGCCGATGCGCGCGACCGGGATCACCTTGCCGGCGACCCAGGCCATGCCGAGCGGGCTGCCGGGCACGGCGGAGAGGCGCGGACACGCCTGCACGCTGTGCACGAGGAGCGCCGGCAGGAAGCGCGGCTCGCCGCGCACCGAGAGCACGAGCCCCGCGCCCCCGGGCATCAGGCCGCGCTCCGGCGTCGGACCAGTCGCGAGTTCAGGAACTGGTAGATGATCTTGCAGACCTCGAACGAGCTGCCCTCCATGAAATCCACGATTTCGCGCACGGTGCGCTGACCGTCGACCGCCTCCAGCACGGCCAGCTCGCGCTTGGTGAGCTTGGACTCGTCGCCGACGCGCTCGATGGCGCCTTCGTCCCGCGCGATCACCTCCTCGAAGTCGAAGGTGCCCTCGATCAAGCGCCACTCGTCCACGCGCCGGAAGCCCTCCATCACCAGCGCGCTGGTCGAGAGGCCGAGCCTCACCGTGGAGACCTCCGGCGGGATGCCTACGGTGAAGGTGAAGCGACCGGTCTTCCAGCGCACCACTTCGTAGACCAGCTCGGAGGCTTGGCGCGTGACGGCGTGGGTGATGGCCTCGGGCTCCACCAGGCCGAGCTCCTTGAGCACGTCGCCGAGCAGCCGCCGCGAGCCGGAGCGCTGGCCCAGCACGGTGTCGAGATCCTCGCGGCTGATGGCCTGAGACTCGACCAGGTAGCGACCGAGCAGGAACTCGTCGCGCACGCCGCGCGAGCGCGCGAAGTCGATGTTGCCCTCGCGCACGAACAGCGTGATCTCGCTCTTGCGATTGGAGATCACCAGAGCGCCGGTCTGATGCTGCAAATGGAGCAGCTGCAGGATCTCCGCGATGGAGATCACCGAGACGTCGCCGGCCAGCACCTCCTGGGTGTTCTCCCCGAAATCCAGCGCGCGGAGCAGGCTGGTGAGCGAGCCCATGCTCTCCGGCGTGACGGCGCGCTGCACGGCCTCGCCGAGCTTCTTCAGCGCCTTCGCCGGGATGCCCGAGACCTTCCCCAGCTCCGGCGTCACCAGCTTGACCAGCGCCGCCGAGAACTCCATCGCCGTCTGCACGCGGCGCAGCGCCGGATCGTCGCTCGGCACGACCTGGCTCGGCGCCATCGCCTCCGCGATGGTCTCGTCGTCCAGCATCGCGCCGGCCTCGGGGACCGGCGGCGCGCGGCCCTCCTCCTGCTTCTTGAGCGCGCCCTCGACCACGGCGATCAGCCCGCGGGCGTCGAAGGGTTTGGTGATGGCGTCGATGGCGCCCGTCTGCTGCACGAACTGGCCGCGGATCTTGTCGCCCTTGGCGCTCATCAGCACCACGGGCACGTTGGCCCGCTCGGGCTGCGCGCGGAGCTCGCGGCAGAACTGGTAGCCGTTCATGCGCGGCATCACGAAGTCGAGCAGCACCAGATCCACCTGCTCGCCGGCCTTCAGCTTGGTGAGGGCGTCCTGCCCGTCCTCCGCCGTGACCGCCTCGTACTCCTGCGACGTCAGGATCGACGCCACGACCTTGCGGATCGTGGGGCTGTCGTCGACGACGAGGATGCGAGCGCCCATGAGCGGCGCTATTGTAGGCGGGTCATGCTGGAACGGCGCAAGAAGGGGAAACCGCGGAAGAGCCCGGCGGCCATCGTGCCCGACGAGCTCCCCGTCTTCTCTGCCCTGGAGCGGGCGGGCTGGGTGGTGGTGATGGGGGAAAAACCCGGGACAAAGCCCGCCAAGAAGCCTAAGCGCCCTCGGTAGCCGTCCGGATGTGCAGGTCGGCCAGCTGAGCTCCGCTGACCGCGTTCGGGGCGTCGCTCATCACGTCTGTCCCCTTTTGAGTCTTCGGGAACGCGATCACGTCGCGGATGCTGTCGCTGCCGGCGGCCAGCATGGCCAGCCGGTCCATGCCCAGGGCGATGCCGCCGTGGGGCGGGGCCCCGTAGCGCAGCGCATTGAGCAGGAAGCCGAACTTCTCCTGGGCCTCCTGGTCGGAGATGCCCAGGGCCGCGAACACGCGGCGCTGTACCTCCGGGTCGTGCAAGCGGATGCTGCCCCCGGCGATCTCGAAGCCGTTCAGCACCAGGTCGTAACGGTGGCAGAGCACCTTGCCCGGGTCCTTCTCGACCAGCGGCACGCTCGCGTCGTGAGGACGGGTGAAGGCGTGGTGCGCGGCGGCCCAGCGCTTGCCGTCCTCGTCCCACTCGAACAGCGGTGGATCGACCACCCACAGGAACTGCCACTTGTCGCCATGGCCGACCTCCGGGATGAGCCCGAGCTTCTTGGCCACGTGGACGCGCAGGTTCGCCATCACCGTGTGAACCAAGCTCGCCTTGCCGAACTGGAACAGGATGAGGTCGTTCTCCTTGGCGCGGCAGTGGGAGTTGATGGCGTCGCGCAGGTTCGGGTCGATGGTCTTGGAGAACGGCGACTGCGTCCAGCTGCCGTCGGCGGCGACCTTGGCGCGCGCCAGGCCTGCAGCGCCCATGCTCTTCGCCAGCTGTTCCAGCTTGTCCGTCTCGGTGCGCGAGAGGCCCGCGTCGCCCGGCACCACCATGGCCTTGACGATCTCCGCCGGCAGATCCCGGCGGTGGACGCCGGACTTGAACTTCTCGGCGATGGGCTGCCAGAACGGCACGCCCCCGCCGTCGTGCTCGATCACCAGATCGGTCAGATCGACGTGTTTCATGCCGAAGCGCAGATCCGGCTTGTCGTTGCCGTAGTCGCGCATGGAGTCGTCGAACTTCATGCGCGGGAAGTGGCCGTCCGGGTAGAGCTTCTTCAGGTCCACGCCCAGGCCTTCGCGCCAGATGGCGAAGACCAGGCCCTCGACCAGCGAGAACACGTCGTCCTGATTGACGAAGCTCATCTCGATGTCGATCTGCGTGAACTCCAGCTGGCGATCGAGGCGCAGATCCTCGTCGCGGAAGCAGCGCACGATCTGGAAGTAGCGCTCGTAGCCCGCGACCATGAAGAGCTGCTTGAAGATCTGCGGGCTCTCGGCCAGGGCGTAGAACTTCCCCGGGTGCAGCCGCGCAGGCACCAGGAAATTGCGCGCGCCGCCCGGCGTGTACTTGACCAGGAAGGGCGTCTCGATCTCGAGGCAGCCTTGGCTCGACAGGTAGTTGCGCGTGGCCTGGTTGATGACGTGGCGCATGCGCAGCGAGCGTTGGAGCGGCCGGCGCCGGAGGTCGAGGTAGCGATACTGCAGCCGCACCTCCTCTCGTGTGTCGATGCTGTCGGTGATCTCGAAGGGCGGCGTCTCGGCCTTGTTGAAGATGGTCGCTTCCAGCACCACCACCTCGATCTCGCCGGTGGCGAGGTTCGGGTTGGTGGCCGAGACCATCTTGTTCTCCTTCTTGCTGAACTGCTCGCCGCGGGAGCGCACCCGGCCGCGGATGCCGATCACCCACTCGCCCCGGACCTGCTCGGCCAGGTCGTGGGCCTCCTGGGAGGCGTCCGGGTCGAACACGACCTGGGTCAGGCCCTCCCGGTCCCGGAGGTCGATGAAGATCAGGGAGCCGTGGTCCCGGCGGCTGTCCACCCAGCCGAAGAGGACCACCTCTTCGTCGATGTTGGCGGCGCGCAGGGCGTCGTTGTGGTGGGTGCGCTTGAGCTCGTCGATGAAGCGGGCCACGGGCAGTCCTTTCGGGGGGCACCGCTTTTAGCGCGGCCCCGCCCCAGGGCCCAAGTCGGCAGGCATGTTCCGGAAATTGGGCCTATTTCCCCGCGCATCGTAACGCTCCCGGGGTGAGCCCCCGCGACGCCCCCCCGCTGATCCGTCCGGAGCGGCATTGGCTCTACCCGCTGCTCGGGTGGCTGGCCTTCGCGGTCCCGCTGTTCGTGACGCTCGCTCGCACCAGCACCTTCACGCAGTGGCGGGACGATCTGCCGGTGGTCCGCGCGCTCGGTCTGGTGCCCATCGGCGGCGAGGGCACGCTCTCCAGCGTGCTGATGCAGGCGGCGTCGCTCCTGCCCATCGGCGGGCGCGTCTTCCGGGCGGCGTTGCCGAGCGCGCTCTGTCTGGCGCTCGCGGCGCGCTTGGCTTTCGCGCTCGCGGCGCGCCTGCTCGAGCAGAACGCCTCGACGCCTCGGCTCACGCCGTTCCTGGCCTTCGCTGCCGCGCTGACCGCGACGCTGGCGCCGACCTGGCAGCTCGAGGGCACCATCGCCGGGGGCTCGACGTTGGCCGCCGCCCTGGTGCTAGGCGGCTTGCTCCTCCGCCCCAGCGCCGACACCCGCGACGCGCGGGTCTGGCTCGGCTTCGGCGCTTTCGTCGGCCTGACCACGATGGAGAGCCACGCCGCTGGCGCCGCGCTCCTGGTCGCCCTCGCCGCGCAGGTGTTCGCGCTGGGAGAGGTGCCGCCGAGGCGCGGCCTGGCGCTCGCGGCGAGCGGCGCGCTGGCGCTCATCGCGCTGTGCGCGATCCCGATCGCGGTTCGTCCCTTCGCAGCCCGCGCGTGGGTTCACCTCGGGTACACGCTCTCGAGCGCCAGCGTCGCCGGGCTCGATGCAGCCGCCGAGCGCAGCGGTGTGCTCTCGACCTGGTTCGCCGAGGTCGGTCTCATCGCCTGCATCTTGGCCCTCGGCGGCCTGGGTTGGGGCCTCACCCGCGCGCGCACGCGCTGGATCGCCGTTCCCCTCGCCGCCCTGGTCGTGGCCGACGTGGTCTTCCCCGCCAGCCGGGGCGGTCTGCTGTCGGTCGATCCCCTGGCGCCGGTCCGCCTGCTCGCGGTCGTGGCCCTGGCCGCGGCCGCGGCCCTCGGCATCCACAGCGCCGCGGTCGCCTTGCAGCGCTCGGAGCTGCCGTTCGCGCGCTACGCGGCGGCGCTGCTCGTCGCCTTCGACTTCACGCTGGTGCTGGTCACCGGTGAGGACTCCGGCTTCCCCGCCGATCGCACCACGCAGAACGCCGCCGAGGTCTGGACCGACGAGGCGCTCGGCGGTTTGCCACACCGGAGCCTGTTGCTGGTGCGCTCCGAGACCGTGGCCTGGCGCTTGTGGGCCGCCCGCGTCGCCCGCGGCGAGCGACCCGACGTGGTGGTCGTCCCGCTGCCGCTGCTCGGCAAGGGCTCCGTCGCCAGCAAGCTCGTCGGCATGGAGCCCGCGCTCGCGCCGCTGATCCGCGACATGGCAGTGAACGGCAAGCCCAGCGAGAACGCGCTCTCCAGCCTGGCCGACGCGCGCCCTCTCTACGTCGAGCTCGATCCGAGCTGGGACAAGCGCCTGGTCGATCACCTGATCCCCAAGCCCTTCTGGCTGCGCTTCGCGCCTCACGCCTACGGCCGCTCCGATCGCACCGCCGCCCTGGAGAAGGGACGCCGTCCCTTCAAGCGTGTGCTCGACGCGGCGCAGACCCCCGAGCACAAGGACCGCGCCACCCTGACCATGCTCGGCGTGCGCGCCCGGGAGCAGGCCACGGTGCTCGCCTCGCTCGGCGATCGCGAGAGCGTGGGTGAGCTCCTGGAGGATCTGCGCAGCCTGGACCCGGAGCACCCGTTCGCCGCCGAGCTCGAGACGCGATTGAAGAAGAAGGCGACGGGGCGGGTGGACGTGAGCGGGTTGATTCAGTGAGGCGCGGACCGCGCGTCACTTCGACAGCTTGAACGAGCGGCATGCCTTCTCGAGCATCGGCCGGGTGTCCTCGGTGGGAATACCGTAGGTGTTGCACCAGACCTCGGCCCCGGCGACGAACCGAGTGAAGTTCTCCGGGTACGAAACGCCCTCACTCGAGGCAGACGGGACGAGGAAGTCGCCGTCGCCCAGCTTCGTCCCTTTGAATGGTCGCTCGAACGTCCCCCGGTTCTTCACGCGCTCGCTCGCTGCCTCCAGGTCGGCCGGCGCAGCCTCGGCGGAACGCACCACGACCGTCCAGGAGCCGCGACCCTCGTTCACCTTGCCCTCGAAAGTCGCGGAGACGTTGGATGGCGCGTTGGAGTGGGAAGCGGGCAGCATGATCTCTCCCCGAACCGGCGTAGAAAGGGTGACCTTCGTCATGCCCTTGTAGTCGTCGCCGCCCTTCTTGCACGCCAGGCTGGCCAACAGAACCAGCCCGGCCGTCATGATCACTTGCTCGAGCTTTGCCATGTGAGTCTCGACGCTAGACCGCGCGCCGCCGGGCTACAATGGTGTCCGACGCTACTTCACCGGATCCTTGTCAGACTGCACGCAGCCGGTGGTATCGAAGAGCATGAACTCGATCACCTTCTCGTTGGTGGTGAGGGGCTTGTCGACGTCGGTGCAGTGCGCCGGGTAGGTGGCGTTCGACGGCGGCGCCTTGACGTGGAAGTTGCTGAACAGGATGCGCCCGCACTGATCCTTCTCCGCCGCTCCGATCGGCGTGTTGAAGGTGAAGTGCTGCACCGTCACCGGCGAAGGCGAATGGATCCAGCGTTGCGCCGGCGCCGCGACGGAGTCCACGTACCACTGCGCGCTCTCCACCGCGATTTGGCCAAGGGTGGTGCTGACGCCGACCGCCACCAGCCACTCCGCGAAGATCTGGCCCTTGGGGAACGAGGTGTCCACCAGGGACGCGAGCGGCGAGGTCGGGTCCGGCTGGTTGTTGAACTGCGCGATGCCCGGGTAGGGCGCGGGGCTGTTCTCCTTCAGCCACTTGCCCCCGCCGTGGGTCAGAAACAGCCGGCCGCCCACGTCCACGTACGCCTTCAGGTTCGCGACCGCACTCGGCGGCATCGCCGGCTCGGTGGACGAGCTGGTGAAGTCGCAGGGGAAGAACACAACGTCGTAGTCGTCGAGCTTCTCCGGGTCGCCCCACAGCGTGCTCGACGCGGGCAGCGCCGGGCTCGCGTCAGCGCCGCTGCCCTTGAAGAGGTGCACGCGCCCGCTGCCGCTCGGTGCGGTGAGCTCGGCGGGATCGAGGATCTTGGTGAGCAGGCACTCGAGCCCGTCCACGTAGCCCGTCTGCAGCGCCATCTTGGGGATGTCGCCCTCGCTCTGGTTACGCGGCAGTCGCGTCTGCTCGGCGGCGAGCTTGGTGTCTTCGCAGGCGGTCACGGTCGGCACCTTGATCTGTCGCCGCCAGCGCCCGGCCTGGAGCACCAGTGTCACGTCCGTGCCAGCGGGCACGTTCTCGAGCACGAAGCTGCCGTCGCTCTTGCTCACCGTGCGCGTGACCGAGGGGCTCTCCTCCCCGCAGCGCACGCACGCGACCTCCGGGTCGAAGGGCTTAACGGCTCCGGCGGGCACATAGACAGCGACGTTCGGCAGAGGATCCGGCGAGACCTTGGTGGGAGCGTAGATGGTGCCGCTCACCGTGGTCTTCTTGCCGCCGGGGCAGCTCACGCCGCCACCGCTGCCGCCGATGCCGATGCCGCCGCCGCTCGCGCTGCTGCCGCCCGCTCCGCCCGCCGCGGAGCCGCCGCCGCTGGCGCTGCCGCTCGTGCCGCCGGCGTTGGAGGCGGTGCCGCCGTCGTCGTCGCCGCCGCACGCGCTGGCCGCCGCGAGTGAGAGGCAGAGCGCCATCACGAGTCGCCTCGATGCCGTCATGCCGGTGAGTGTACGCCTTTCGCCTACTGGCGCGAGTGACCCGGCGAGCTCGGCGCCCCGCAATGCTCGCACTGGCTCTTGGACGGGACGATGCCCTGGTCTCTGGCACTGGAGCTTTGCGCCGAGCGACCTCCGCCGCTAGATACCCTCGCGATGAGCCTACGCGAAGTCAGCGTCTCCACCGCGCGCGGGAAGTTCCAACAGCAGGTTCGCGTCGCCGGCGCGCCGGGCATCGAGGTGGTCGCCGACGAGCCCAGGGCCGTCGGCGGCGACGACGCCGGCCTGGCCCCCCACGAGCTCTTGCTAGCTGGGCTCGGCGCTTGCACCTCGATGACCCTGAAGATGTACGCCGAACGCAAGGGCTGGCCGCTCGAGCGGGTGGAGGTGAAGCTCAGCGCGACGCGTGGCGAGGCGTTCGTCATTCAGCGCACCGTCGCGCTGCACGGGCCCCTGGACGACGAGCAGCGCGCGCGGCTGCTCGAGATCGCGAACAAGTGCCCCGTGCACAAGACGCTGAGCGGAGAGATCCGCATCGAGAGCGCGCTCGGCTGACGTCAGCGCGCGCCGGCTTCCCAGATCGCCTTCAGGGTCTCCGCGCAGCCCTCGGCGAGCCCGTCGTTGCACATCGCCAGGAGCTGCTCGTCCTCGGCGCTCGGACCGATGCGCAGGCTCCCGGAGTCCGCCCCCGGCTTGGGCTTGCCCTCCGGGCACTGGATCTCGAGCTCGCCGGTCGAGTCCGGTGGCGAGGCCTGGCAGCCCAGCGCCGCCGCGCCACGCGTCAGCCGCGCGGTGGCATCGTCGCTCGCCGACCACGGAGTCTCGAGCATCTGGAACTTCGCGCCGCCCCCGCAAGAAGCGAGCAGCAACGCGAGCGGGATTGTCGTTCGCATGCCGGGAGCCTAGGCGAACTCGCTTGCCGTGCTAGCTTCGGCAGACCTCCGGAGGAGTGGCCGAGTGGTCTAAGGCAGCGGTTTTGAAAACCGCCGTGGGGCAACCCACCAGGGGTTCGAATCCCTTCTCCTCCGCCGATGCTCGGCGTCGTCGCCGGGATTCTCATGTGTGGTCGCTCCGCTCCCAGCAGCGAATCCCTTCTCCTCCGCCGATGCTCGGCGTCGTCGCCGGGATTCTCATGTGTGGTCGCTCCGCTCCCAGCAGCGAATCCCTTCTCCTCCGCCAGCGCGCGCTCAGAGCTCTTTGGTTGGAGCCGGCGGCTTCTTCGCGTATTCGGAGGTTGGCGCGGGGAGCTTCTCTTTGGTCGGCGAGACGACCTCCTTGGTCGGCGAGACGACTTCCTTGGTCGGCGAGACGACCTCCTTGGTGGGTGAGGCGATCTCCTTGGTCGGCGCCGTCCCTTCGGCGGCCGGCGCTTTGACCAGGCCCTTCGACTGGATGCCGCTTCCGGTCGCCGTCCCGCGCTCCGACGCGCCCGCCTGATCTCGGGCCTTGTTGGCCTCGGGGTCGGCGATGCCCGACCCGGCGCCTTCGACGGCGGGCGCGGCCGCTGCCGGCGTGCCCGGCTGCGCCTGCTGTGGGGACTCCGGCGACGCTTGTGCCGCGACGTCGTCGCTCTTGGCTCCGAGCTTGCAGCCGCCCGCGGTCGCCGACAGGGCGAGCGCGGCAGCGAGGAACTGTTCACGGTTCAGCTTCATGCGATCCCTCCGCGAGCGATCCACGTTACAGGGGCGCCGCGAAAACCGGAAGTGCCCGGTGATTTCGGCTGGAAACGCGCCCTGGTACGCTCCGCGGGCCATGTGCCGCAACATCCGCCCGCTCTTCAACTTCGAGCCGCCCACCACCGAGGAGGAGATCCGCGCCGCGGCGCTCCAGTACGTGCGCAAGGTCAGCGGAGCCACGCGTCCCGCGAGCGCGAACCAGGCCGCGTTCGAACGCGCCGTGGACGAGGTGGCGCAGGTGACGTCGCGCCTGCTGGGTCAGCTGACGACTCACGCTCCGCCCAAGAACCGGGATGTCGAGCGCGAAAAGGCCAAGGCTCGCGCGGCCAAACGCTTTGCGGTCTAGCTCCGGCGGAACACCACGGAGAAGTTGTTGGCCGGCATCGCCACCACTTCGTCGAGCGCGAACCCCGCCCGCTCGGCTTCCGCCGCTACGGCCTCCAGATCGCGCACGCCCCAGCGCGGATCGCGGGCGCGCAGCGAGGCGTCGAAGTCGGCGTTGCTGGACGCGGTGTGCGCGCCGAAGCGCCGATAGGGCCCGTAGAGGACGAGCACGCCGCCGGTGGGGAGGAGCTTGGCGGAGCCCGAGAGCAGGCCGAACGTGGCCTCCCAGGGCGAGATGTGGATCATGTTCACGCACAGCACGAAGTCCGCGCGGGACACCGGCCAGACGCGCGCCGTCACGTCGAGCTCGAGCGCCGGCGCGACGCGAGCGGCGCCGGAGTGGGCGCGCCAGGCGTCGATGCTGGCGCGGCTCTCGGGATCGGGATCCGTCGGCTGCCACTCAGCGACGGGCAGTCGCTCGGCGAAGAAACAGGCGTGCTCGCCGCTGCCCGCCGCGATCTCGAGCACGCGTGCGCCAGGGGGCACCGTGCGTTCGAGCACGGCCAGGATGGGCTCGCGATTCCTGGCGGTGGCGGGGGCGAAGCGTCGCGCGTCCATGCGCGAAGGAGCGTAGCCTCACTTCGGCTCCGGCGTGAATGCGAGCTCGCCCTTCTCGCGGGGCACGAAGGCGGAGTCGTCTCCGTCGGCCCAGGCCAGAGCGCGCTTCATGCGCGGCTCGATGTCCTTCGGGAAGGTGTGCCCGACCTTGCCCATGCTCATGAACGCCACGGGGAAGCCGGCGCGGGCGAGCTTCTTCGCTTCGCCCACCATGTGCCACTTCATCATGTCGTGGTCGCCGGCCGCGAGCACGAGGCGCTGCACGCCGGCGCGCCGCAGGCGATCGGCGCGCGGGTAGACCTTGGCCCCGATGGCGATCACGCTGCGCCAGCGGCCGTCGCCCGTGTTCGCGAGCTCGACGGCGCGGATCGCGCCCAGCGAGAACCCGATCAGCGTGCGGCCCGCCGCGGCGTCCACGTGCGCTGGGTAGTCGGCGGCGACCCGCGCGATGCTGGCCTCGATGGACGCCGAGAAGCGCGGATCTCCCGACCAGATGGAGCCGCCGCCGTCGCAGCGCAGGTTGGCGCGCGGGCAGACGAGGAAGCCGTGCTCCGTGGTCGCGCCGGCAAAGTGGGGGCACTCCCACTCCGGCTCGTCGCACATGCCGTGCAGCATCACGATGGGTGGGCGGGGCTTCGGGCTCGCGCGCCGCGCCGGGTACGTGAGCACGTTGGGCGTGCCGCGCTCGTCGTTCAGGTAGACGGGACCGCTCGGCAGCGGCGCCTCGGCCGCGGGCGTCGCGGTCCCACGCGATGGCGCGTGCTTGGCCGCGACGGTTGCCTCCACGCTCAGCGCGCCGATCAGCGCGCACACTCCCGCACTCACGCGCCGCAGGCGGCGCGCATGCTTCTGCTCCACGAGATCCTCCCGAGTCGCGTGCAAAGCGGGCACGCGGTGCCGGCCGACGTGTGGCCCGCTCGATTCGAGCGGGCCGCGATTTCGTCAACGCTTCGCCATCGCGGCGGCGCGGCCGAGCGTGACAGGCCGGACGATCAGCGGTCGCCGAGGCCCGGCGGGGCCCGCAAGGCGACTCGTGCGCCCATGATCTCGGTCACTTGGGCGAGATTTCCCTGCTTTTGTTGGTTACACACACCTGCGGCTCATGTATGCAAATGTGTGACTGGCCGGGGTGGCGAGTCGGGAACGCGGGAGACGGGACCATGGGGCGATCACGGATGTTCGATGCGGTGCGACGGGCGCTTCGGCTGAGCCACGAGGCCGAGGCACGGAAGCTCTCGACCGCGACCGCGCTCGCTCTCCGCGCGGAGCGTGAGCACGCGGCCCTGTCGCGCCGCGACTTCCTTGGTGGCGTCGCCGCGGGCAGCGCGGCGCTACTCGGCGTCGTCCCCGAGGTCCGGGCGGCGAGCAAGTTCGGCACCAACGCCCGCATCGCCATCCTGGGCGGCGGGCTCGCGGGGCTCGCCTGCGCGGACGCGCTGCGCGCGCGCGGTGTGAGCGCCACCATCTACGAAGCGCACTCGAGCCGCGTGGGAGGCCGCGTGTACTCGAATCGCAGCTTCGCCGGTCAAGTCGCCGAGAACGGCGGCGAGCTGATCGACAACCAGCACAAGCTGATGCTCGGCTACGCGCAGCAGCTCGGGCTGGCCCGCGAGGACTTGGCCAAAGCCCCCGGCGAGATCGCCTACCACTTCTTCGGACAGCGCTGGAGCGAGGCGCAGGTCGTGGATCAGGTTCGCGTGCTGGTCGCGCGCATGCGCCCCGATCTGCAGGCCATCTCGGGCGCGCCGAGCTTCTTCGGTCACAACGCCGCGGACCTCTTGCTCGACCACACCAGCCTGGAAGAGTACCTGCTTTCGCGCGGCCCCGACCTGCCGCTGGCGCGGGCCGTGATGAACGAGGCCTATGTCGCCGAATACGGCCGCGAGCCCAGCGAGCAGAGCTGCCTGAACATGCTCCTGTTCTTCCACCTGGATCGGCGCTCGAGCTTCGAGCCCTTCGGCTCCAGCGACGAGCGCTTCCACCTCGTGGGTGGCAACGACGCCATCGCCAGCGGCATCGCCGATCGGCTGCCCGGACCCATCGTGCACGGCGCGCGGGTCACGCGCCTGCGTCGCAACGCATCCGGCGAGTACGCCATCACGCTGAGCGGTTCGTCCACCGAGGAGCTGGCCGACGCGCTGGTGGTGGCGCTGCCGTTCTCGGTGCTCCGCGGCATCGAGCTCGACCCGAGCCTGGGCCTCTCCGCGGACAAGCTCCGAGCGATCCGCGACCTGGGCTACGGATACAACGCCAAGACCATGATCCAGTTCGACAGCCGCCCGTGGGTCGATCTCTACGGAGAGAACGGCACCGTCTACTCGGATCTGCCGAACGTGCAGAACGTGTGGGAGACGAACTACGCGGCGGCCGCGAGCAGCGCCATCCTGACCGACTACGCCGGCGGCGAGCGGGGCCGGCTCTTGCAACAGCCCGTGGTCTACCCGCCCGGTGGCGGCGCGCCAGTCAGCGGCTGCGGCAACTGTCACATCGGCTCCCCGTCGGCGAAGGTGATCGAGCCGACGCTGATCCAGAGCCAGGTCGAGGCGTTCCTGAGCGACCTGGACGTGATCCAGCCGGGTGTGAAGGCGGCGGCGACCCGAGCGAACGGCGCCTACCGCGCGCATTTCGCCCACTGGCTCACCCAGTCCACCTCGAGGGGCTCCTACACCTGCTACTTGCCAGGACAGTTCACCAACATTTGCGGCCTGGAATCGACGCCTGCGGGGCTCATGAAGTTCGCCGGCGAGCACGCGGACAGCTTCTACAACTACCAGGGCTTCATGGAGGGCGCGCTCACCTCGGGGATCCGCGCCGCCGGCGAGCTGCTCGCGGATCTGAAGCAAGGCTTGCTCTAGGCTCGACTCGGCCGCGTCATGCCGTAGTCTCCGGCCAAGGAGGCTCGACATGCGTCCGTCCCTCGCCAGTCTTGGCGCGCTCTGCCTGGTCCTGTTACCGAGCGCGGCTTGGGCCACGACCTACAAGGTCGGGCCGGCGCAGCAGTACAAGCAGCTCTCGGAGGTCGCGGGCCTGCTCGGCCCGGGTGACGTCGTCGAGCTCGACGGCGACGCGACCTACGCCGGCGGCGTGGTGTTCGACAGAGCCGGCAGCGCCGCCAGCAAAATCACCATCCGCGGCCTGCGCGTGAACGGCAAGCGGCCGGTGGTGAGCGGCGCCACCAACACCATCGAGGCGCAGGGCGATCACTACGTGTTCGAGGGCCTCGAGCTGACCGGAGGATCGTTCCGCTGCTTCTACCACCACGCGCACGACATCACGCTGCGCGACTCGGTGATCCACGACTGCCCGAAGCACGGCCTGCTCGGCGCCGATCAGGACTCGGGCTCGCTCTTGCTCGAGTACGTCGAGGTCTACAAGTGCGGCGGCGGCACGTTCGACCACCAAATCTACATGGCCACCGACGAGACGGCGCACCCGAAGAGCGTGTTCCGTATGCAGCACTGCTACGTGCACGACGCCAACGGCGGAAACAACGTCAAGTCCCGCGCCGAGCGCAACGAGATTTACTACAACTGGATCCAGGGCGCGATGTACCACGAGCTCGAGCTCATCGGGCCCGACGGACAGAACGAGGCCCTGGCGCGGGAGGACTCGGACGTCGTGGGCAACGTGCTGGTCAAGACCGCCAGCACCTACGTCGTGCGCTTCGGCGGCGACGGCACCGGCCAGACCTTCGGCCGCTACCGCTTCGTCAACAACACGGTGATCACGCAGGCCGGTGGCAGCGCCGTGTTCCGCCTGTTCGACGGCATCGAGAGCGTGGAGATGCACAACAACGTGTTCTTCGCCGAGGGAGGCGGCCCGGTGAACCTGCTACGAATGGTCGAGGCCAACTGGAAGAGCGGCAGCGCCGTCATCGCCGGCAGCAACAACTGGTACCCGACCGGCTCGACCAATGCGCCAGGCGAGTGGACCGGCAGCCTGACCGGAAGTGATCCGGGCTTCGTTTCCGGTGCCTCGGATCCGCACCCGACGGCGGCGAGCCCGCTCCTCGACAAGGCGGGCACTACTGCCAGCGCAGCGGGCTACGAGTTCCCGGCCCCGCTCTCGGCGCCCGCGTTCCTCCCGCCGCTGCACACGCTCGAGGCGGTCGGGGCGGCGCAGGCGCGGCCGGTGGTGGGGTCGCTCGACGTCGGAGCTTACGAGTACGGCACCGGGACACCTGGCACCGGGGGCAGCGGTGGGGCGGCGACGGGGGGCAGCGGCGGCGTGACGACGGGGGGCAGCGGCGGCGCAACGACGGGCGGCACGTCCGCGGGCGGCGCGCCGGGTAGCGGCGGAAGCGGCGTGAAACCGAAGAGCGGCGGCTCCGGTGGCTGCGGCTGCCGCGTGGGCGCGGAGGAGCCGGCGGGTCTCGGGGTCTGGGCGGCGCTGGTCTTCTTGGCCCTGCGCCGCAGGCGTCTCCCCTGAAATTTCGCGGGTTTGTCCCCGAGGTTGCGCGGCCGGGCGCCTTTGGCTAGTGTCCGCGCCCCTTTCCTAGGAGCGAGATCAAGATGGCACGCGTCACCGTCGAAGACTGCCTGGAGCAAGAAGAGAACCGCTTCGCCCTGGTGGTGCTCGCTTCCACTCGCTGCCGGCAGCTGATGAAGGGCGCGCCCCAGCTGGTCAACGCCAAGAACAAGCCCGCCGTGGTCAGCCTGCGCGAGATCGCCAAGGGCCGCGTGCGCTTCCACCGCACCGCCGACGACGTCGTGCGCGAGTACATCGCCGAGTGCGCGATGTTCGATCGCACGCTCTGACTCGAGTCTCGCGGAGCCACGAGATGGCCAAGCGCGGGCCGGTGATCGACGACGTCGACGCCGTGCGCGATGCCGGCGCGCGCGCGCACTACGACGACCCGGCCTACTACGATCTGGCCTACCGCGACCGGAAGCGCGACGTCGCCTTCTACGTGAGCGTCGCCAAGCGCTACGGCGGTCCGGTGCTCGAGTACGGGGTGGGCAACGGGCGCGTCGCGCTGGCGCTCGCCCGGGCCGGCTTCGACGTGGTGGGCGTGGACCTCTCGGAGCGCATGCTGGAGAGCCTCGGGAAGAAGCTCCGCGGCGCGCTGGCGGAGCGCGTCGAGCGGGTGCACGGGGACATGCGCAGCGTGCGCTTGCGGCGGCGGTTTCCCTTGGTGATCGCGCCGTTCAACACGGTGCTCCACCTGTACGAACGGCCGGACGTGGAGGCCTTCTTCGCCCGGGTCCGGGAGCACCTCGCGCCCGGGGGGCGCTTCGTCTTCGACTTCTCGCTGCCCTCCCCGGCGGATCTGGCGTTGGATCCCAATCGCTCGTTCGGCGCCCCGAGCTTCCGCCACCCGAGCACGGGCAAGACCACCCGTTATCGGGAGCGCTTCGAGTACCACCCGCTCCGGCAGCTCCTGGTCATCTGGATGGACATGACCCCGGCGGGTGGGGGTGAAGCGGCCAGCGTGCCGCTCTCGCACCGGCAGTTCTTCCCCCGGGAAATGGAGGCGCTCCTGCACTACAACGGCTTCTCGGACATCCGCTTCAGCGCGGACTTCTCCGACCGAGCGCCGGACGCCGGGACCGACTCCCTGGTCGCGAGCGCGACCGTTGCGAGGGCCCGATCGCGGGCATAGGTTCCGGGGGCGTCATCATGGCAGCGGACTTCTATTCGGAGCTGGGCGTCGCGAAGAGCGCCAGCGAGGAGGAGATCAAGAAGGCGTACCGGAAGCTCGCCGCGAAGCTCCACCCCGACCGCCACCCCGGGGACAAGAAGGCGGAGAGCCGCTTCAAGGCCGTCAACCGCGCCTACCAGGTGCTGAGCGACCAGAAGCAGCGCAAGCTGTACGACGAGTTCGGCGAGGAGGGCCTGCGGGAGGGTTTCAACGCCAACGCCGCCCGCGCGTACCGGCGCGCGTCGCGGGGCGGGCGCGCGCGCGGGGGGCAGGGCTTCTCCCTCGACGACATCCTGAGCGGCGGCGGCAACGGCGGCGGCTTCGGCGACCTGTTCGGCGACTTGTTCAATCAGGCGCGGGGACGCGGCCGGCCCAGCAAGGGCTCGGACGTGGCCGCGGAGGTGACCGTGGACTTCGTCAGCGCCATCCGCGGCGCCAACCTCAGCTTGCGCGTGCAAGAGCGCGGCGGAGACGTGACCGTGCGGGTGCCGCCCGGGGCCGGTGACGGCGACAAGGTTCGTGTGGCGGGCCACGGGGCGCCAGGCATGGGCGGGCCGGCCGGTGACCTGGTGCTGACCATCCGCGTCTCGCCGCACCCGGTCTTCGAGCGCAAGGGCCTCGACCTCCATCTGGACCTGCCGATCACGGTGGCGGAGGCGCACCGCGGCGCCAAGGTGCGCGTGCCGACCCCCGACGGAGAGGTCAGCTTGACGGTGCCGAAGCACGCGCAGAGCGGCAAGGTCGTGCGGCTGGCGAAGAAGGGCGTGAAGCGCGGCAACCAGCACGGCGACCTGTACGTGCGCTTCTTGGTCAAGCTGCCGGAGAGCGACTCGGCGGAAGTCGAGCGGGCCGTGGACGCGCTCGAGGCCGCGACTGCGGGCGACGTGCGCGCCGGGATCCGCTTTTGAGCCAAACTCTCCGGCGCGTCGGTGTCCGAGCTGGCATGCGCTGGGCTTGGGTGCTCGCGGTGGTCTCGACGAGCAGCGTGGCGCTCGGACAAGCCACGCCGCCCCCCGCCGCGAGCCGTTTCGATGCCGCGCTCGGGCGGGCGCGCGACGGCCGGGCGGCGTTCGAGAAGCACCAGGCGCCCAAGCGCGTCGCGAGCTCGAAGGACTTCGTGCGGAGAAAGCTCGGGCCCTGGTTCTCGGAGGTGCGCAAGCTCCACGACGAGGCCTCGAGCCGCTACGCCAAGGCTTTGGACGCGGCGAGCTCCGCGGCCGAGCGCGTCACCGTGCTTTCCGAGGCCGGCGAGATGTCGCTCCTGCTCGCGGAGCGGACCTATCGCGCCGGCGAAGGATCGATGCCAGCGAACATCGCCAAGACCGCCGAGCTCAAGGCCGCCTACCTGTCGGCGCTGGAAGACACCACGACGCCGATGCGCCAGGCCGCGGCGGAGACGCTCACCCGTTGCGCCACGCTGGCCGAGGCCCACGCCGTGACGAGCGCGGCGGCGAGGCGCTGCGTCTCGCTGCGCGACAACCCTAGCCGTGTCGATCCGAAGCTTCGAGCGAGCCCGGCAGAGGTGGAGCGCGGAGTGCGCCAGGTGCGCGCCAAGATCCGCCGCTGCTACGAGGACGCGTTGAAGTTCGAGCCGGCGCTCGCGGGTGACTTGAAGCTCCACGTCAGCGTCGGGCCGAGCGGCGCCGTGAGCGAGCTGAAGCTCTCGGGCAGCTTGGCCGGCCACGCGGTCGCAAAGTGCGTGGCCGGTGTGGTCGAGGCGCTGCCGCTGCCGCCCCCACCGAAGGGTACCAAGGTCGCGGTCAGCTACCCGCTCACGTTCGATCCGGCGCGCTAACTCCGGGGCTCCGCGGCGAGCTCGGCGCTTGCGCGCGTGCGGCGCGATTCGGCGGCAGGCGCCGTGGACTTCACGTTGCCGAGGTCGTCGTAGCGATCGAGCTCCAGCGTCACGCGGCGTAGCGCGGCCTGTTTCTCATGGAACGGCCGGAAGCTCGACTTGAAGCCGGCGACGACGATGTTCTTGATGTCCGAGAACGCGAGGCCCATCTGCGTGTGGCAGAGCCAGAGCTCCTTCGACACACTGGTGTCCGTGATCAGCCGGTTGTCGGTGTTCACCGTCACGCGCAGACCCAGGTCGTAATAGAACTTCAGCGGGTGACTCCCGATGTCTCGGACCGCGCCGGTCTGCACGTTGCTGGAAGGACAGCACTCCAGCGGGATCCGGTGGTCGTTGACGTAGTGGAGCAGGTCGCCGTTCTCGCGCAGGCGGCAGCCGTGCCCGATGCGATGGGCGCCGCAGACGTGGATGGCCTGCGCGACGGACTCCGGCCCGTAGGCCTCGCCAGCGTGGATGGTGCAGTTGATGTTGTTGTCGCGCACCAGCTGGAACGAGTCGCGGTGGTGCTTCGCGGGAAAGTCTGCTTCGGCACCGGCGAGGTCGAAGCCCACGACGCCGCGTCCCTTGTAAGCGACGGCCAGCTCGGCCATCTCGTAGGAGCTCTCCGGCGAGATGTTGCGGATCCCGCAGATGATCACGTTGGCCTTGATGCCATACGTCTCGCGGGCGCGGCGCAGCCCGTCGAGCACCGCCTCGACCACCTTGGTCAGCTTGAGGCCGCGCCGCCGGTGGAGCATGGGCGAGTAGCGCACCTCCATGTAGCGGACGTTCTCCTGGTGCGCGTCTTCTGCCAGCTCGAAGGCGATGCGCTCCAGGGACTCCTCGGTCTGCATCACGCGCAGCGTGATGTCGAAGCCCTTCAGGTAGTCGACCAGGGAGCCGAAGTTCTTGCCGCAGCCGATGGCCGCGCGCAGGCCTTCGACGGTGTTCGCGGGCAGCTCGATGCCCTCTTTCTTCGCGATGTCGAGGATGGTCTGGAGGCGGAGCGAGCCGTCGAGGTGGACGTGGAGGTCCGTCTTGGGGAGCGCCTGAAAGACTTCCAGCGGGACCTCGTGTCCGTCGCCGGGGGGCGCTGAGCTTTCTTGGTTTGCCATGTCCGACTATACCACAAAGGCCCACAAGTGGGGCCAGGCCAGTCGTCGGTGCTCTACCCTCTGTCACTCGAGCCCGAGTCGCTGCTGTCGCTCGAGCTCGAGTCGTCACCGCCGCCCCCGCGGTCGTCGTCGTCGGAATCAGAGTCGTCGTCGTCGGAATCAGAGTCGTCGTCGTCGGAATCAGAGTCGTCGTCGTCGGAATCAGAGTCGTCGTCGTCGGAATCAGAGTCGTCGTCGTCGTCCCTCGCGCGTTTGCGTTCCCGCGGGTTGGGTTCGGGCTCGTCGTCGTCGGTGCGCCGTCCCAGGAACGCCACCGCGCCCACCGCGGCCGCGATGACCGCCGCGAACACCCCGCCGGGGACACCGCTCCCGCCCTCGCCACGGGCCGCCTGGTCGAAGGCCTCGCGGAACACTTCCTCGGCCTGAGCGCCGACGATCTGCCGCGCGCCGACGTAGGTCGTCGGCAGGCCCTGGAAGCCGGCGTCGCGCAGGATCTTCGACTCGCGCTGGATGCGCTCGACGGTGGCGGGCGCCGCGAAGCAGGCGTCGAACGCCTTCGGATCGAGCCGGATCCCCATCGCGATGCGGCGCAGGTTGGTGGTCGACAGATCCTCGATCTCGAACATCTGGTCGGCCATCTCGTCGCCCTTGCCCTGCGCTTCGGCGCACACCGCGGCCTTGGCGGCGTCCATCGCGCTCGTGTGGCGCGGCAGCGGCATGTTCAGGCGCACGAAGTTCACCTTGCCTTCGCGCTCCTTCACCAGCTTCTTCAAGAGCGGGTGGAGCGCGCGGCAGAACGGGCACTCGAAGTCGGCGAACTCGACGACGTTGATCTTGCCGGCCTGGTAGTAGCTGGCGATGCCGGCGGGGACGGGCGCCTGAGGCCGGAGGCGCGGCCAGGCCAGGGGCGCGCCGATGGCCGCGACGGCGAACAGCACCCAGGCCCAGGGCGCGAACGGATCCCGCGCGCGCTCTTGCTTCTGCGCGAAGTACGCCGCGACGGCGGCGATGATCCCGGCCACGTCCACCACCACGCAGAGCAGGCAGAATTCGCCGATCTTCACCGCTTGGAGCACGATGAAGAAGAGCGCGACGGCGCCGCCCACACCGGCCATGGGGAACGTCCAGCGCCGGAGACCAGCGGAGAGCGAGACCACGAAGAGCGCGGCGAATCCCGCGATGCCGATCGCCGGCACGGGCAGGAGGCCGTTGAACAGATAGCCGAACCCGCTCGAGCGCACCGCCGAGCAGCCAGAGCCGGGGCTGCAGAACGCCGGGCTGAAGCTCACGTAGTCCACCAACAACGCGCCGCTGACGCCCAGGGCGACCAGGGTCGAGATGCGCAGGATGATGAGCCAGAGGGCGATCCGCACGGCCGGGCCATACTACTCGGAATCGCGGCGGGGAGGCCCTGTTTGGCGAGGCGTTTTTCGGGTATGCCCCCGCCATGGCAAAGCCCCTGCCCGCGCGCGGTGAGATCGTGCGCTGCCTGCACGAGGCCGCGCGGCCGCTCCACGCGCGCGAGCTCGCCACTCGGCTCGGCGTGGACGAGGCGGCGTACTCCCGTCTGCTCACCCTGCTCGATCAGCTGAGCCTCGACGGCACCATCAAGCCAATCGCCGGTCATCGCTTCAAGGCGCAGAAGCGCCCCGACGCCACCGGCTCGAGCTGGGAGGGACTGCTCAGCGTCCACCCGCGGGGCTTCGGTTTCGTCTCCGCCGTGGGGCAAGACGACGTGTACGTGGCGCCGGACGGCATCGGCGGCGCGCTGCACGGCGACCGCGTGCGCGTCACCGAGATCGGTCGCACCTCGCGCGGCGTCGAGGGACGCATCGACGCCATCGTCGCGCGGCGCAGCCCCCGGCTGGCCGGCGTGCTGCGCCGGCGCGGCAAGAGCGTGTGGCTCGAGCCGGACGACGCGCGCATCCGCGGGCCCATCGTGGTGGCGAGCCACGCCAAGGTCGGCAACGACGGCGACGCCGCCGTGGTCAGCATCACGCGCTTCCCTGAGTACGCGAACGAGAACGCCGAGGCCGATCTGGTGGCCGTGCTGGGCGCGCCGGGCGATCCGGTGGTCGAGGTCGAGAAGATCCTGTTGCGCGAGCAGATCGAGGAAGAGCACCCGGATGGCGCGATGCGCGAGGCGGAGGCCATGGCGGCCAAGCTCTCGCGGCTGCACGCCGAGGGGCGGGTCGACCTGCGGCACGTGCCGCTGCCGACCATCGATCCGGAGGACGCGCGGGACCACGACGACGCCGTCTGGGTCGAGCGCATCGGCGAGGGCTACCGCGCCTGGGTCGCCATCGCCGACGTGAGCGAATACGTGCAGCCCGGCACCGAGCTCGACGCCGAGGCGCGGGCCCGCGGGTGCACCATCTACCTGCCCGACCGCGCCATTCCCATGCTGCCCGCGGCGCTGGCCTCGGACCTGTGCTCGCTGATGCCGGAGGCGGATCGCCTCTGCTTGTGCGTGATTGCCGACCTCGATCGCCACGGCGTCGTGCAGGAGTTCGAGGTCGTCGAAGGCTTGATGCGCTCCCACGCCATGCTCACGTACCCGGGTGTGGCGCGGGCGCTCGGCTTCACGGAGACCCCGCCCAAGAGCGCGCAGGCGGAGGCGATGAAGAAGGGCCTGAAGGCGCTGGACGACCTGGCGCGCAAGCTGCGCAAGACGAGGCTCGCGCGGGGCGCGCTCGACCTGGATCTGCCGGAGGCCAAGGTGGTGCTCGACGAGCAGACCGGCGAGCCCACGGACGTGGTGCAGCGCGCGCAGGATCCGGGGGTCAAGCGCGCCTATCAGATGATCGAAGAGCTGATGCTGCTCGCCAACGAGCTAGTGGCGGAGTGGCTGGGCAAGCGGCGCTGTCCCGCCATCTACCGCGTCCACGGCCAGCCCGACGAGCAGAAGCTCGAGCGGCTCGGCGCTTGCGCGGAGACCATCGGCCTCGACGTGGACCTGAACGGCCTGCTCGAGCCCCGCGGCGTCAGCCACTTCTTGGCGCGCATCGCCGGGCACGAGAAGAAGCGGGTGCTGGAGATGCTGCTCCTGCGCTCGCTCAAGCAAGCGCAGTACGACATCGCCAACATCGGGCATTTCGGCCTGGCTTCGGCGGCGTATCTGCACTTCACTTCGCCCATCCGCCGCTATCCGGATCTCCTGGTGCACCGGGCGGTGAAGCACGTGCTCCGGGGCGGAAAGATCGACACCTCGCCGAACGCCATCGAAGACCTGCGCATGGCAGCCACCACCGCCAGCGCCCGCGAGCGGGCCGCAATGGAGGTCGAGCGCGAGGTCGTGGATCTGTACCGCGCGCTCTACATGCGGACGCGCATCGGCGACGTGCTCGAGGGCACCGTCACCGCCATCGTCGGCAGCGGCGTGTTCGTGGCGCTCGACGAGCCGTTCGTGGACGTGCTCGTGCGCTTCGAGGTGCTCGGTCCCGATCACTACGAGGCGAGCGAAGACGAGCTCAGCGTGGTGGGCTTGCGTTCCGGAGATCGCATCACGCTCGGGGATCGCATGCTGGTCGAGATCGAGGACGTCGCCGTCTTGCGACGCATGACGATGGCACGGCGCGTGCTCCCGGAGCGGATGATGAAGCAGATGGAGCGCACCGGCTCGGGCGAGCGCGGCCGGCGCGGCCGCGAGAAGCCTACAGCGCCCGGGCGTGGGGCTCGCCCCCAGCGCGGCGCACGCCCGGCGGCACGGCCGGCTCCCAAGCGCGGCGGCGGTCGCGGCAAGAAGCAGGGCGGGCGGCGGCGCTAGCTCGGCGTGAGCCGATCCGTCCCCATGAAGGCGCGCAGCGCCTCCGGGATGATCACGCTGCCGTCCTTCTGCTGGAACTGTTCGAGGATGGCCACCAGCGTGCGACCCACGGCCAGCCCCGAGCCGTTCAGCGTGTGCACGAAGCGCGCCTTGCCTTTCGGCTCGGCGCGGTAGCGGATCTTGGCTCGGCGCGCCTGGTAGTCGGTGAACCAGGAACAGCTCGAGATCTCGCGGTAGGCGTTCTGCGAGGGCAACCAGACCTCGAGGTCGTAGGTCTTCGTGGAGCTGAAGCCCAGGTCGCCCGTGCACAGCGACACCACGCGATAGTGCAGGCCCAGGCGCTGGAGCACGGCCTCGGCGTGTCCGGTCAAGAGCTCGAGCTCCGCTTCGCCCTGCTCCGGCGCGACGAAGCGCACCACCTCGACCTTGTCGAACTGGTGCTGGCGGATGAGCCCGCGCACGTCCTTGCCGTAGGAGCCGGCCTCGCTGCGGAAGCACGGCGTGTAGGCCGTGTACCCGAGCGGCAGCTTCGCGCCGTCCAGGATCTCGTCGGCGTGCAGGTTGGTGACCGGGACCTCGGCGGTCGGGATCAAGTAGAGCGCGTCGGGATCTTCGGGATCGTTGCGGAAGGTCTTGAACAGGTCCGCCTCGAACTTCGGTAGCTGACCGGTGCCGCGGAGCGCGGCGCCTTTGACCAGGAACGGCGGATACACCTCGGTGTAGCCGTGCTCGCGGGTGTGCAGGTCGAGCATGAACGCGACCAGCGCACGCTCGAGACGAGCGCCGGCGCCCCAGAGCACGCTGAAGCGGGCTCCGCTGAGCTTCGAGGCGCGCTCGAAGTCCAGGATGCCGAGCGCTGCGCCGACGTCCCAGTGGGGCTTGGGGTCGAAGTCGAAGCTGGGTTTCTCGCCCCAGGTGCGCCGCACGGGGTTGTCGTCGGAGCCGGTGCCGTCGGGCGTCGAGGCGTGGGGCAGGTTCGGGATCGCGAGGAGCTTCTCCTCGACCTCGCGCTCGACGGCGCCGAGCTGCTCTTCCAGGCTCTTGATCTCGGCCGACAGCTCCTTCAGCTCGTCGCGGCGCGCGGCGAAGGCGGTCTTGTCGCCGCCCTTGGCGAGCTTGCTCATCTCCTCGTTGGCGGCGTTGCGGCGCGCCTGCAAGCTCTCGGTCTTGCCGATCAGCTCGCGCCGGCGCAAAAAGAGGGGTCCGGCGTCGTCGAGCAGCTGGCCCGTCTCCGCGGAGCGGCGCGTGAGTCCCGCACGTGCCTCGTCCAAGTGATCCGCGACCCAGCGACCGTCCAGCATGGTGGCCGGAGTTCTAGCGAACTCTGGTCAGGGCGTCATCATCACGCCCACGCCGACCGACACGCCGCCGCGGGAGTTCCTCATGTAGTTGCGCACCCAGAGCACGTGGGTGACCAGCGTGCAGGTGCGCTTTTGCGGCCCTTCGCAGCCGTACCAGACGCCGGCGTCGTGCCGATCGCCTTCGTCGTCGAAGCGCACGACCTGCCCGTTCGGCATCACCGCGAGCCAGGCCGCGGCGGAGCCCGGCGGGGCGGCGTTGGCGTGGCCGACCCGGCCGAGCAGCACGTTGTCCGGTCCGCCGACGTGTCCGTCGGGCATCAGGATGGCGACGGGCTCGTAGTCCTTGTCCACGACGCGTCCAGCTCGGTCGAGCACGAAGAGCAGGTCGCCGTCCTCGGTGACTTTGCCGTCGGCGTGGATCTGGATCGAGTCGTCGTCGGGGCGATCCCAGCGGGCCGGGGCGATGACGATGGGCGCGCCACCTTCTTGCCAGCGAGGGGGCGGGTTCGCGGAGCAGCCGAAGGCGCTCACGGCGAGGAGGAGCAAGACACTGCGCATGGCCCCCAGAATAGCGTGGCTCGACGATGGGCGCTCGCGCGCCCCCGGATTGTTGGCCGAGCGCACCGGCCGGGCCTGAAATGCCGGGCGTGAGTGCGTTCACTGCCTGGTGCTCGGAGCTGCCGAACGACAACCCCGCACTGCACGAGGGCGCGGTCTGGGTGCCGATGACGCCGACCGGCTGGCCGCGGGCCATCGCCCGGCCGCCACGTCCGGCCGAGCCGACTCCGGTCAGCGTGCCCGAGCCGGTCCCCGATGCGTTCGCGCAGCTGATCTCGCTCCTTTGTCGCGTGGCGCTGGGTGCCGGAGCCACCCGGGCGGCAGCGCTCTTGCCGAGCTTCGTGGAGGGACAGGTCGTCGAGGTCGGAGAAGCGCTCGGGCAGGCGCTGATCGCGAGCGGCCACGCCGCCCCTTCTGCTGCCGGCGTGGTGATGAGTGAGCCGGGCCTCGAGACGGCGCGCGCCTGGCGCGCGGTGCTGAACGGGGTGTCCGAAGATCTCTCGGGCTGCGAGCAGACCCTCGACAGCTGGTGCGCCGAGCTTCTCGCCGCGCTCTCCGGCACGCCCGGTCGCGCGAACGAGCTCCGGCGCGAGCTCCGGCGCTTCGGCGTGGCGGCCTTCGGCCTGCTCGCGAACGCGGCGTAGTGAGCGGGACTCACCCCAGGTGTGCGCTCGCCGACACACCGACCGCGACGTGACTGTTCGAAGCATGGCCTTTCGACTGCTTGGCACGGCCGCTGCTTGGTGGCGCGTCCTGGATGGCCAGACCAAGCGAATCGCGGACGAGCACCCTGGGCGCCCTGCTCCTGGCGCTGGTGGTCGGCTTCGGAACGAGCCGTGGATTCGGCTTGCGCGAAGACGAGCTCGAGTGCGAGGAAGCCGCGGCGCACCTCCAAGACTGCTGTCGCAATCTCGACGTCGGTCAGCTCGAGTGCGAGTACGAGGAAGGTTGCGGCGGGGAACCGGCCCGGCCCGTCCTCTCACCCGACGCGGCCCGCTGCATCCGGAAGCTCGACTGCGACGGGGTGCGAAGTCGCGGCTGGTGTGAGCCCAGTCTGTATGGCCCCGAGGCCCAGTCCATCGAGGGCTGCCGATGAGGACCATCGCTGACGTCGCAGCGCTCGTCTTCGCGCTCACTTGCTCGGAGCGTGCGGCCGTCGCGCAGGAGTCGGGAGAACCGCCAGCGACGCGAGAGGTCGTGGGCGGTCACTTTGCAGTGCGCGCAGGAGCAACCTATCGCCAGCTGTTGGATATTCCGGTGTACGGCGTGGACCTCGGCCTCTCCGTCGGGCGTTGGGGCGAACGCGGCGCGGACTTCTTCTCGATCGAGCCCTTCTTCGGGCGCACCGAGTACGGCTTGACCACCCAGATCTGGGCCTTTCGATACCGTACGGACTGGCTGCTGGGGCGCGTTCATGCCGGGTTCTCACCGGGTCTTTGCGTGATCACGGTGCACCGGGCCACGGACGCCAAAGCCATGTCCGGATTGGGGCTCTCGCTCGCTGGCTACGCCGGCTGGGACTTCCTGCGAGTCGGGGGCAGCGCCACGAGCATCGAGCTCGCGCTGAGCGGTGACGCCTACGGGGTCCCATCCTGGGCAGCGAGCCTCGCGCTGGTGCACCGGTCGTGATGCGCTCGAGTTGGCTAGCCCCACGCGCTGACCGCGAACTCGAAGAGCTCGGGCTTGCTGGTGCGCTTGCGCAGGCGCTCGACTCGCGGGCGCGAGAAGCCAGCGGCGCGCATCTCGGCGGCCAGGATCTCCTCGATGGGCACCACCACGTCGAAGAACTTCGAGTTGCCGACCACGTAGTGGATGCTGCCGCCGTCGGCGACCACGCGTCGCAAGCTGGCGAGGTGCGCCGCCATGTCCAGCGCGTAGCGCTCGACGTAGCGCGAGAGGACGTCGCTGCGCCGGGCGATTCGACTCACCAGGCGCGCCAGCCCGCGGTAGGCCGAGCCGGCTCCGTCTGGCGCCTGCCAGCGCGAGAGGTTGCTGGTCGCCGCGCCCCAGGTGCCGCCGATGGCTCGCCAGTCGAGCTCCCCGGCGCTCTTGCCGTCGCTCAGGTAGCCGAGCCAGTACATGTAGGGCCGGAGCTCGCGGATGTACGACATGCGGTTGGCGTAGGGCGGCGAGGTGATCACGGTGCCGAAGCGCCGCTCGCCCAGGGCTCGTTCCACGGCGCGCGAGTCCGCCTGAATCACGTGCCGGGCGGTGCGCGGCAGGTCCAAGGCGGCGGCCTGCGACACCGAAGCGAAGCTCGCGCCGAGGGAGCTCGCCACCTTCGCGCGGGCCTCGGCCGCGCGCTCCACCCGCAGCTCCGCGAAGGACATCGACTGATGGCGGAAGCTCGCGCTCGAGACGCCCACCAGCGTGCGGCAGAAGGCCAACCGGCACAGGTCGCGGCTGCGCGCGCCGAGCGGCGCGGCCTCGAGCGTCGCCCAAGCCCGCGACAGCGCGTCCAAGGTCGCTCGGCTCCACCAGCGCTCGATGTTGTGGAGCGGCGGTGTCCACCCGGCCTCGGCACGGGCGCGGCGAGCGCTCTCCCTGGCCGCCGCGACTGCGCTCGCGGCGTCGCGGAGCGCGTCGGCGTCGTAACGCGCGACCTTGGCCTTCGCGAGCCAGACCAGGAAGGGATTCAGCTCGACCGTGTCGCAGGGCACACCGAGCTCCGCGCAGGCCAAGAGCGTCGTGCCGGTGCCGCAGAATGGGTCGAGCACCGGCAACTCCGCGCGCTTTCGCTCGGCCGCGAGGGCTCGCACCAGGTGCAGCGAGTAGGCGGGCGTGAGCCGGAGCCAACCGTGGCGGCTGTCGCGCAGGTTGCCCCGGAAGGTGAATCGCTCGCGGCTCTTCACTTGCAGGGCACGGGCTTCATCACCTTGAGCTCGCCTTCGATCACTTCTTGATAGCAGGGCTGCGCGCGCTTGCCGTTACCAGGCGCGGTGAGCTTGATGGTCACGGTCTGGTCGCTCTGTGCCAACACCTTCGCGGTGCCGCGCAGCTTGTCCTTCTTCGCCTCGAGCGAGAGGCTCTCGTTCTTCGCGGCCAGCACCTCGCAGGGCGCCTTGTCGCAGACCTGGAAGCCGCCCTTCAGGATCACTGCGCCTTCTGGCTCGCTGACCACGTTCAGGCGCACGCTGCCCGCGGGCGCTGCCACCGCGGAGGGGATCGGCGCGATCAGCTCCGCCGGCTGCATCGGCTCCACGATGGTGCTGGGCAGCGGCGTGGTCGCTTGGAGCTCGACCGAGGCCGTAGTCCTCGGGGCCGGCAGGAGCTTCAGCGTCGCCACGGCTCCACCCGCCAGCACGATCAGCCCGAGCGCGATCCACACACCTTTGCCCGCTGGTCGCTCCGGCGCTTCGGCGCGGGTCAGCCCCACCGGAAGCGTGTCGGCGCGAGCGGCCGGCCCGTCCCCGCGATCGACGCGCGAGATCAGCGGGTGGACTTTCGCCTCGGCGCTGATCTCGGACTCCGAGGTCTGGCGCGCGCGATCGTAATCCGCCAGCGACACGCCGGGGATCGCGCTCTTGCGCGCCAACGGATCGAGCGTGGCGGCCTCCGGCGTGGTCATCAAGGCCGCGGCCAGCTCCCGCATCGACTGGAAGCGTTCTTCGGGCTTCTTTGCCAGCGCTTTGGCGATCACGCCTTCGAGCTCTGCCGACACGGTCACGTCGGGGCAGAGCGCGCGCATCGGCGGCAACGGGTCGGTCATGTGGGAGTTCAGCACGGCGAAGAAGGTGTCGCCGGTGAAGGGCACCGCGCCGGTGAGCATCTCGTACAGAATGATCCCCGTCGCGTAGATGTCGACGCGTAGATCGGCGTGGCGGCCCGCCGCTTGCTCCGGCGACATGTACTCTGGTGTGCCGAAGATCATCCCGGTGCGCGTGAGCCTGCGGCGGGAGGTCTCGTTGGCGGCGGCCTCCTCCTTCGAGCGCAGCTGCGCGATGCCGAAGTCGACGATCTTCACCGTCTCCTCGCCGTCGGCGGTCAGCTGCAAGAACACGTTCTCGGGCTTCAGGTCCCGGTGCACCACGCCCTTGCCGTGGGCGACCGCCAGCGCCTTGCAGACCTGAAGCACGACGCGCAGCGCGTGCTCGGGCGTGAGCACGCGGGAGGACTCGAGCTCGTCGGCCAGGTCGCGCCCCTCCAGGAACTCCATCGCCAGGAAGAAGCAGCCGTTGTCGAGCTGCCCGAAGTCGAAGACGTCGAGCACGTTCGGGTGCTTGATGCGCGACGCGCTGATGGCCTCGCGCTGGAAGCGCTCGACCAGGTCGGGCTTGGCCGAGTACTCGGCGCGGAGCACCTTGAGGGCGACCTTCTTCTCGATGGCCTCGTGCTCGGCCAGGTAGACCGTGCCCATCCCGCCCTGCCCCAGCCGGCCGAGGACGCGATAGCGCCCCGCGACGACCCTGCCGATCAGGTCGTCCGGCTGGCTCGGCATGGCCATCCGCCCGTTACTTTCGCCGTTCACCAAAGGCCCCCCGAACCATAGCGTCCAGGTTCGGCCCAGGCCAAGGGGAGAGGCGCATTTAGCTGGCTTCGCCGCGCGCCGCGATTTGCTACGCTGGCTCGTCCATGGTCGTCGTCATGGAGTCGAACGCGCCGGATGCGGCCGTCGAGGCCGTCATCGCGTATCTCGTCGGCGCCGGTTTCGACGTTCACCGCTCCAGCGGGCAAACGAGAACGTTGCTCGGCGTCGTCGGGGACGTCACCGAGCAGCACGTCGCCGTCGCCAAGGATCTGGAGTGGGTCGCGGACGTTGTGCGCGTCAGCGAGCCCTTCCGTCTGGCGTCGCGCCGCTTCCGCGAGGCCGCGACGGTGGTCGAGGGTCCCTGGGGCATCATCGGCGGAGAGCGGCCGTGGGTCGCCATCGAGCCGATCGGCCTCGGCGGTGAGAACGGCGACGACGAGCACGGTCCGACATCCAGCGAGCTCGGCTACGAGGTGGCTGCGGGGCGTCCGTTCGACGCGGCCGTGTCTCGGGCGCGCGTGGTGCCGGAGAGCGTCGGCTCGCTGACCTGTCTGCCGCTCAGGGTGCGCGCCGCGACGCCCAGCCAGGTGAAGTTCGTGGAGCGAGGACCGAGCTGGGGCGCGAACAAGTGGATCGGCGCGGCGGAGCGCGAGCTCGAGCGCCGCGAGGCGAGCGTGGTCTTGCTCGAGGCCGGCGGCGAGTACCCGAACGGCGCTCGCACGCTGGAGGTCGCGGCCATCGCGCGCGCTAAGATCCGCACGCATTTGCCCATCGTGGTCGACGTTGCCAGCATCGCGCAGCGCACCCGCTACTCCACGGCCGTTGCCTGCGCGGCCATCGGCGCCGGGGCCGACGGGGTAATCCTCCGGGTCTGGGTCGGACGCGAGGAGATGCCGAGCCCGGTGCCCGCCACGCTGCGTTGGGGCGACGCGGTCGAGCTCGCCGAGCGGCTCCGCGCCATCGGCGCCGCCGTGCGGCGATGAAGCTCTGTGTCGTCGGCTTCGGGCTGATCGGTGGCTCGATAGCCGCCGCCTCTCGGGCCCGGAGGCCGGGCGCACGGGTCGTCGCGGTGGACGCGAGCGCGGTGCTCGCCTCCGCGAGCGTGCGCGCACTCTCGGACGAGCGCGTGGACGCCTCCGACGGGCCGGCGGTGGAGCGCGCGCTCGCCGCCGCGGATCTGGCCGTGCTCGCGGCGCCCGTCTCGGCGATCGAAGCGGAGCTCGGGCGCGCGCTCGCTCACGCGCGGCTGGTCACCGACTGCGGCTCGACCAAGCGCGCCATCGTCGCGAGCGCCGAGAGCTCGGTGCGGCGCGGGCGCTTCGTCCCGGGGCACCCGCTCGCGGGCGGCCCGAGCGGCGGCGCGGACGCAGCGCGGGCGGATCTGTTCGAGGGCCAACGCTGGATCCTGTGTCCGGAGGCCGCCGATGCCGACGCCTTCGCACGGGTCGAGGCATTCGTCCGCGCACTGGGCGCCACGCCGGTGACGATGAGCGCGGCGGAGCACGACCGCGCGGTGGCGCTGACCAGTCACGTCCCGCAGCTCCTGGCCAGCGCGCTGGTCGTGCTGTCCGAGCGGCGTCGTGCTGGGGCTGCCGAGGGGCCCGGATTTGCCGGCGCAACGCGCGTCGCGGGCGGGAACCCAGCGGTCTGGCGCGACATCCTGGTCACCAACGCCGACGAGATCGCCTCCGCCCTCGCGGAGCTCGGCGCCGAGCTGAGCCGCGTCGCCGGGGACCTCTCGCGCGCCGACCCGAACGCCGCGCTGGCTCTGATCGAGTCGGCTCGCGCCGCGCAGCGATCCAGGGGATAGTCCTGGCAGGGGAATTGCTAAGATGCTTCTCGGAATGCGCCTCCGGCGATTCGTCTCAATCGTTGCGCTGGGCCTGAGCGGCTTCGCGGCCTGCGATCTGAACCCTCAGCCCGAGGTGCCGAGCGGTGAAGAGGGAGGCACCGGCGGCGGCATGAGCTTCGGCGGCGCGGGCGCGAAGGACGCGGGCGGCGGCGGCGCCGGTGGTGCTGCGGGCAGCGCGTCGGGTGGCTTCGGCGGTATGGCCACGGGCGGTGCAGCGGGTGGAGGCGGCTTCGCGGGGGTCGTGGATGCCGGCCCGGACGTTGACGATGCCGCGGACGGGGAGACCGACGCCGGGGAGGATGCCGGGGAGGACTCGGGCGAAGACTCCGGCGACGAGGATGCCGAGCTGGACGCTGATCCGGACGCGTTGGGTTCGGACTGAACATGTGCCGCGACTGACCGCCGAGCCCTCGCCCTGTGCCACACTGTGCCGGGAGCGGACACCTGAGGTCCCAGGATTTCCGGCAGGAAGTCCAGTGCCAGTTGGCGCAACGCGTGCTAGCCTAGGTGACACATGGCTCGGCGGTGGCTGTCCGTGCTGCTGGTCGCAGCGCTGTTCGCGGCGTGCGATCTGAACCCTCAACCCGAGGTGCCCTCGGACCAGTCCGGGGGCGGAACCGGTGCGGGCTTCGGCGGAGGCGCGGGTGGAGGCGTGCAGGCGGACTCGGGCTTCGGCGGCTCCAGCTCCGGCGGCGCGGGCGGGGACGGCGGCGCTGCCGGTGCGCCGGCGGGCGGTGCCGGTGGCGGTGCGGGCTTCGGCGGCGCTGGGGGTTTCGGCGGAACTGCAGGCGGACCGCCCAGCGACGCCGGCGATGCCGGTGACGCCGACATCGACGGCGACACCGACGCTGGCGACGACGGCGACACCGATGCTGGCGACGACGGCGACACCGATGCTGGCGACGACGGCGACACCGACGCCGGCGATGACGCGGATGACGACGCCGACGACGGCGCGCTCGAAGCGGGCAGCGACTGAGCGTCAGCCGGCCGCGGGGCCGCGGCGCACCAGATAGCTGTCCAGCACGTTCGCGATGAAGTCCGCGAGAATACCGTCGGCCACGCGCAGGCGCCGGCTGAGCTCGCGCGCCAGGTTCAGCACGATGATGGCGTAGGACTTCACGTCGTAGCGGTAGAGCGCGTCGAGATCGGCGGTGGTGATCCTGACCAGTCGGGTAGGCGCCAGCGTGCGCACCGTCGCCGAGCGCGCCTGCACGTCCACGACGCTCATCTCACCGAACCAGTCGCCGGGGCCGAGCATGGCCACGCGCGCGTCGATGCCACGGTGGCTGCGCTTCAAGACCTCGAGCTCGCCGTCCACGAGCACGAACATGTCGCGCGCCTCGTCGCCCTCGCGGAACACGACGGTGCCGGCCGGTGGAGTGCTGACCGTGAGCGAAGCCGCCAAGTGCGCCAACACCTCGTCGCTCAGCGCGCCGAACAGGCCGATGCTGCGCAGCTCCGCGATGTCCACGGTGGTGGGCAGACCGGTCACGGTGAGCAGATTCCGTAGGTGATGCCGTCCACGATGACCTCGTTGGGCGAAGCCCAGCCTTGGCAGGTCTTACCTGTTCCGCAGTCGCCTGTGAACTGGACTCGGCACCATTTCTTGCAGTCGCCGTTGGAGAGGCACGCATAGCCGGGGGCGCACGCGGTGGTGTCGGTGAGGCAGGCGCCGGCGGCGGTGGACGTGCCCGCCTTGCCGCAGTCGGTCTTCGGGGGCACCGCCTGCATGTCCGGGTAGCAGGTGAGGCCCGAGCCGCACGCCGACGCCGGGTTCTGCAGCTCGCACTTCTTGGAGCAGACCTTCATGCCCGGGATGGGCTTGCTCGTGCCGCCGCTGGTGAAGCTCACCTGGAAGCACGCGCCTCCGGTCGCTGCGCAGTCCGTGTTGCTCTCGCAATACGCCTTGCAGGCGCTGCCCACGCAGGCATGACCCGCAGTGCAGTCGTTCAGGTTCGCGCAGAGGTTGTAGGGCGTTACCGCGCCCGCCGGGGTGCACTGCGTGGTGCCGGCTTCGCTGGTGACGTTGCAGGCTTGCCCGCCGGTGCAACCGCACTGCGGTGAGGTGTCGCACTGGCCGCCGGCGACCGGAGGAGTGCAGGCGCTGCTCCCGCCGGTTCCGCCGCCGCCGGTTCCGCCGCCGCCGGTTCCGCCGCCGCCGGTTCCGCCGCCGCCGGCTCCAGCCATGCCGGCCGCGCCGCCCGTGGCGCCGCCCGCGCCGCCCACGGCGCCGCCCGCACCGCCAGCGCCGCCGAGCGCACCGCCGCTACCTCCACCAGGGCCGCCGTCGCCGCCGACGCCGCCGAATGCGCCGCCACCCGATACGGTCTCGGACTGCGCACAGCCCGAGAGTCCCCCCAGGGTAGTCAAGCCGACGAATAGAAGAAGCAAGCGCATCGAGGCCTCCCGTGCACGCGCGACGCAGAAAAACTGTATCTGCTCTTGGGCCCGATTCAAATCGCCGGGCCCTCAGTCGTCCGCCGAGTGGTGGTAGATCGGGGACCTCTGCTCGCAAAACTCCACGATCGCGTTCAGATCTTCCGCTTCCAGGTCGTCGAAGGAGATTCCCATGCCCGGGGCCATGTCGCCGCGCGCGTCGACCGTCCAGCGCACCACGCCCCGCGCCTTGACGGCGCGCCCATCGGGCAGGACGAAATGGAGAGTCACCTCCGTGCCGGGCGGCTGAGGCCGGTAGGTCGCGACGAACACGCCGCCGCGGGACAGGTCCCGCGAGAGCCCGGTGTAGAAGTGGGACTGGCTGGTGAAGCCGATATCCACCTCGAGGAACACCCGATCACCGCGACCACGCTTGTTGGCGCCGGAAAAATCGTTGCGCTCCGGCGGCGCGCCCGTGGGCTCGGGCGCCGGTGCGGCGAGGCCCGCCATCGAGTCCGGCTCGCCGAAGATGTCGAGGATGACCCGGCGCCGGCGGCGCTGATGCGTGCGCGCCACCGGATAGAGCAGCGCCAGGGTCCGGGCCAGACCCTCGATGGCCGCGTCGATCCCGGGGCGCGGCGGCAGGCCTTGGAGCACCCCGAGGGCGTCGCTCAGGTGGGCGATGGCCGTGCGGATGCTCCGGTAGTCCTGGGACACCGGGCCCTCCGCTTCGAGCTCGTAGAGCGTGCTGCTCGCCTGCGCGACGCTCTCGACCGCCCGCTCGAGGTCCGCTCCGTCCGGAGAGAGCTGGAGCGCGGCTGAGGCCTCGGACAAGATCGCGCGGGCGTCACGCGCGGATCGCAGCTCCGCCGAGCGCGAGTCGCCCTGCCCGCTCATGCTCACAGCACCTTGTTGAAGACCAGGCGCGGGCGAGCCGGCCCGGCGTAGTCGTCCACCGGGGTCACCGTCCAGCCCATCGCCTTGTGGAAGGCGATGGATCCCTCGTTGCCCAGGGTGGTGATGGCCTTCAGGCGCGCCGCGCCTTGGCCTCGGCACTCTTCTTCGAAGCTCTGGTAGAGCACCTTGCCGACGCCGCGGCGGCGGTAGTCCGGGTGGATGCCGACCAGGTGGACGTAGCCGGTCTTCGGCGGTCCGGGGGCGACGAATCCGAACAGAAAGCCCACCAGGATGCCGTCGTGCTCCACGACCCGGGCCAGCTGCCCGAGCTCGTAGAAGAAGAGCGGGTGGGCCAGCGAGCTCGTCGGCCCTCCCCACCAGCGGTCGATGACCTGGACGATGTGGTCGTAGTCCTGCTTGCCGAGGGAGCGCGTGATCATCGCTGGCTCTCTGGAACCTCGGCGGAGGGTAACACGCCGGGGTCGGGCGGCGACCAGATTCGAAGCCGCTCCTGGCCTCGTTGCGCGAGGTCGTGTATCCCCCGGGTGCATGTCCAGAGAGGTCCGCATCGCGCCCTCGATTCTGAGCGCGGATCTAGGGCGCTTGGCTGACGAGATCCAGAGCGTGGAGGCCGGTGGGGCCGACTGGATTCACGTCGACGTCATGGACGGGCGCTTCGTGCCCAACATCACCCTCGGCCCGGTGGTGGTTAAGGCCGCGCGCGCGGCGACGAAGCTGCCGCTGGACGTACACTTGATGATCGTCGAGCCCGAGCGCTACGTGGAAGCGTTCGCGGCCGCCGGCGCCGACGTGATCAGCGTCCACGTCGAGGCCAGCACGCACCTTCAGCGGACCCTGGCAGAGATCCGCCGGCTCGGAAAGAAGGCCGGCGTGGTGCTCAACCCGCACACTCACGAGAGCGCCATCGAGTACGTTCTGGACGATCTGGATCTGATCCTGGTGATGAGCGTGAACCCCGGCTTCGGAGGGCAGAGCTTTTTGCCCGCGGTGTTGCCGAAGATCAGCGCGCTTCGCGCGATGATCGATCGGCGCAAGCTGAGCATCGACCTGGAGGTGGACGGCGGCGTGGCGCCCGACACGGCGGCCCGGGTGGCCGGGGCCGGCGCCGACGTCCTGGTGGCGGGCTCAGCCGTCTTTGGCCAGACGGATCGCGCGGCGGCCATCGCGAGAATTCGCGAGCAGGTGAGCTGAGATGCGCGCCGCGCTCCTGGGCCTCGTGCTGCTCGGCTGTGGCGCGCCGGCGCCGCCCGTCGCGGCACCCGACGAGCCGCCGGAGCCCGCGCAGGGCGCGCGAGCGCCGGCGCCAGACGCGGGCGACGCGAACGCCACTCCGGCAGCCGATCGGGTGGTGGCCGACGCGCTGGCGTTGGTCGAGAAGCGCCGCGAGCTCGGCGCCAGGGGACCGGTGAAGGGCCGCACCATCGAGCGCACCGAGATGGTGGCCTACGTCAAGAAGCAGCTGGCGGAGGAGATCCCACCGGCGGTCGTGCGGGCTCAGAACGAGATGTTGTTCGCGCTCGGTGTGGTGCCGGAGAGCTTCGACTACGAGAAGAGCTTGCTCGAGCTGATGGGCTCTCAGCTGGCCGGCTTCTACGATCCGAAGCAGAAGACCATGTTCCTGTCGCGGGACCTGCCGCCGCTCGAGCGCGAGGCGACGCTGGCGCACGAGCTGGTCCACGCGCTGCAAGATCAACACTACGATCTGGAGAAGCGCATCAAGTTCCGCGAGGACGCCACCGACGAGCAGAGCGCGATCCATGCCCTCGCTGAGGGCGACGCCACCAGCGCCATGCTCGACCACGTGCTGGCGGTGCGCGGGCTCCGCGCCATCGACGTCTCCGACGAGATCATCAGCCTGGAAGCTCGCGGCGCCATCGAGATGTCGATGGAGGCCGCCAACGTCCCGAGCATCCTCAAGCGCTCCGTGGTGTCGCCGTACGTGGACGGGCTCTCGTTCGTGAACTGGGCGCGGCGACGAGGCGGCTGGGCCGGAGTGGACTCCATCTGGCGCGATCCGCCCACCACGACGGAGCAGCTGCTCCACCCCGAGAAGCACCTGGCGCGCGAGAAGGCCGAGAGGGTTCCGGTGCCGAGCCAGCGGGCCACCGGCCCCGGCGAGGTGATGTACCGCGACGTGCTGGGCGAGCAGTCGCTCCGGATCCTGTTCGAGGAGTGGATGCCGCGCCGCTCCGCCATCGAGAGCGCCAGCGACTGGGCCGGCGATCGCCTGGCGGTGTTCCGCGACGGCGAGCGGTTCGCGCTCGCCTGGCACGTGCGCTACGACAGCGAGGCGTCCGCGAAGCGCGGCCTCGAGGCCTTCGCGCGCGGGGTCGTCCGCCCCAAAGACCTGCGCCCGGGCGAGTTCGTCGCGCCGGACAAGGCCAAGACGGCGGTCAAGAACGGCAAGGCATGCACCGAGCGCGCGGCAGCCGGGCCGTTGGCGCTGGTCCGGGATGGGCGCGACATCGCCCTGGTCGGCGGCCCGTTCGAGCGCGGCCCGAAGGGCGCGAAGAGCACCGGCACCTGCTCGGATGCTCTCGGGTGGGCGGCGTCGATCGCCAAGCAGCGCTGACCGTGGAGTCACGGTGACCTGGCCAGTGTCGTCATCCTGACACCCGGAGCCCGCCGCCCCTCCCGCATTTCTGCGCATTTGTCCGGGCCTCTGGCGCTGGCACGAGGCGTGCTTATTCAACTCGGGTCATGGCTCCGCTCTCCGCCCCCATCACCTGGCTCGCGCTCCTCGCGGCGACGACCTTGGGCGCGGGTGAGCTCGACCAGGTGCGGGCCCACGTCACCGGCGGCCTGCTCGGCGACCACAACTATCGGCTGGTCGTCCAGACCTACGCGCCCGGGAGCGTCGATGACCAGGGCCGCCTGGCCCCGCGTGCTCGTCCCCTCGGCTCGATGCAGCGCGCGGTCACGGGTGACGAGCTGTCCCGCGGAGTGTCGGTGAGCGTAGTGCAGGTGCGCGCGGACGGTGCAGACCCCGTCGTCGTCGCCTGGGTCGAGCGCGGGGACCCGACGTTGGAGCTCGACGCGCTGACCGCGCGCCCGCAGCCCGAGGCGTTGATCGGCGTCTCTCGCGCGCAGCCGGGCGAGCGCGCTCACGTCGTCCTCGGCTGAGCCTCAGGCGGCTTCGCCCTCCGCGCTGCGTAGTAGCCTGAGCGCGCGCACGCGTTCGGCGAAGGCCTTGCGCTCGTCCTCGTCGAGCTCGCGATCACCGAAGCGCGCCTCGAGGTAGAGCTGAGTCAGGGCCCGGACCTCGGCCGCGGCCGGATGCCCCAGCGCCTCCAGGCCCACGGCGTGGGCCCAAGGCGGCACGCTGGGCGGGCGCGGCACGCCGAGCACCACCAGCGCGGACTCGAGACTGCGATACAGCGCCACGATGCGCGCCACGCTGAGCTCGTCGGACTTCGGCGCTTCCTTCTTCTCGTCGCTCGTCTGGCGCGTGCGGCGGAACCAGTAGACCCCCGCCACGATCAGCGCGACGCCCAGGCCGAACAGCCACGCGCGGCGGGGCGAGGCGAGGCTCTCCGCCAGCTTGGACGTCCCCCGGATCGAGGAGTAGCGGTTCCTGACGCTGCGGAAGAGGGAGACCTGCTGCTTCAGATCGTAGCCGACGATGTGCCGGTTCCAGCGCTGCGCGGCCGCCTCGACGAAGTCGCGCATGAACGCCAGGACGCCGGTGATTTCGCTCTGCGGCGCCGCGTCCGAAGGCGGAGTGGGGTCGAAGCGCATCCAGCCCTGCCCGTCGATGAACACCTCGATCCAGGAGTGCGCGTCGCCCTGGCGCACGGCGTAGTAGCGGCCGAAGCGGTTGAACGTGCCGCCGACGAACCCCGTGACGTTGCGCGTCGGAATGCCCTGGGTTCGGAGCAGCACCGCCATCGCCGTGCTGTAGAACTCGCAGTGCCCGCGCTTGGACTCGAACAGGAAGTGGTCGAGCGGGTTCTTCTCGGCGCCGGACGGCGAGTCCAGATCGTAGCGGTAGTCGCTGCGCAAGCGCGCCTCGATGGCGGCGGCCTGCGCGTAGGGGGTCTTCGCGTTGCCGACCCAGGTCTTGGCGAGCTCGAGGACTCGCGGCGGGAGATCCGGCGGCAGGGTGAGGTAGCGCGCGCGGTCGGCGCCGCTCAAGGGCCTCGGCGGCCCCTCGTTCTTGCCCGCCAGGAACACCTCGTAGCGTAGGCCGCGGTCCTCGATGCTGACGTATTTGAACTCGCCCTCCGGCCCGGCCAGCACCGTGGTGGTCGGCCCGACCACGGTCATGCCGCGGCTGACCAGGCGCATGGCCACCGCGTCGTTGGGCAGGAAGATCACCGGCGGATCGATGGGCTCGAGGTCGATGGTGAGCTTCTGGTCGCGCGCGAGGTCCGGCGAGCGACGGATCCGCACGGCGCTGCCCTGCATGTCGGCGGGCGCTCGCTGCGTCACGCTGCGCGACCAGGTGCGCCCGTCGTATTGGTCGAAGGCCGTCCCCCTGAGATAGAGCGCGATGCGCAGCGGCGGGTTCTCCGCCAGCGTCGAGGGCTCGACCCGCATGGCGATGGTCGGGTCGCTGCGCAGCTTGCCGACTCCGCCCAGGTCCACCTTGTCCGAAAAGCCGATCATGCGCTCCGGGCGCCCGTGGTTCAGCAGCAGGAGCGAGAGCCCTACGCGCGGGAACATCACGAACAAGATCGCCGTGAACAGGAAGATCGGCACCGAGAGCAGGCAGGTGAAGAGCAGGAACTGTTTGCCGATCACGCGGCGGCTGCGCAGGATGCGCGGCACGTCCACCGGCAGCCCCGTGCGGTCGCGGGCGCCTTGGCGGTAGTTGCCTTCGACCTCGCGGCGCAGGTGGCTCAACACCAGGGCGCCCGGCGCGACGATCAGGAAGCCGAGGAAGCACAGGCCGTAGGTCAGCCCTCCCCCGAGCACCGTGCCCGCGATCAGGTGCAAGAGCGCCAGCACCACCACCTGCTGGTCGTGGGCCGCGCCGCGGCGCGTGGCCAGGCGGACCACCTGCAAGCCGGCGGCGAACTCGACCGCCAGCTGCAAGACCGGGGCGCCGAGCACCAGGCGCCCGAGCTGCAGAGCCAGGAGCCCCACCGGGGCGACCACGCCCACGTGGCGCATCAGCTTCGAGTCCTGCCAGCGCTCCGGGATGGCCAGCGCGCCGACCAGGCCCAGCACGACCGCCGCCGTGATCCAGCGATTGAGCTCGCCGCTCGTGACCAGCGCCAAGAGCCCCAGCGCTGCCAGGGCATCGGTCATGATCCGATGGACGAGCCCGAACCTCACGCGGCCTCCTTGGGCTCGGGCGGCAGCGTGGTGGCGCTGCTCTTCGGCGGCAGGCTGCCTTTGCCCGGCGTCGCCTCGAGCAGCGCCAGGAAGCGCAGCAGCGGATCGGCGCCCACGGTCGCGTCGGCGCGTACTCGGTCGCCCGTGGTGCAACGAACCGTCACGCCGTCGCCGCGCTTGATGTGCGCCACGGCCCGCGAGGCCACGTCGCGGATGCGCCGCTCGAAGCGGGTGCTCCAGTCCTCCGCCGGGGTCAGCCCCGGGTGGGTGGGATCGAGGCTCAGCTCCACGTCACGGCGCGTCTCCCGCGCGCGCTCGCGCAGCACCATGTTGGTGGGCATCGTGCTCTTGCGCCAGTAGATGTCGCGGGGATCGTCGCCGTCGCGCATCGGACGCACGCCGACGATTTCGTCACCCGCGCCGCGCCCGAAGGCGCCGTCGCCGCCGAGCTTGCGTCCCGGCTGATCCGGCGGGAGGCGCACCGGATCCACCGCCGGGTAGATGATCAGGTCACCTTCTGCGCCGAGCTCTCGCGACTTCTCGAACAGTCCGAAGGGAAAGCGCGTCGCCACGCGGAAACCGATGTGGCGATCGCGGCCGCGCCGCGCCGGCGTTCGGCGGTAGGCCGCCACCTGGGCGGAGCGCGGGCTGATCTTGAGGAAGAAGCAGCGCTTGTCCGCGGGCTGACCGGCGCGCAGGTCTTCGATCTCGATGGCGTACGAGGGGATGCGCTGCTTGTGGTTGTAGACCTCGATCTCGACCAGGTGCGCGCGTCCCACCTGCGCGCGCGGCGGGAGCCTGCGCACCACCGTCAGGTGTCGGAGCGACAGCTCGCTCATCACGCCCGAGACGACGATCAGCGACAGGAGCATGCCGAGCAGCAGGTAGAGCAGGTTGTTGCCGGTGTTGATCGCCGCGAAGCCCACGCCGAAGGTGATGCCGATGAAGTACTTGCCCTCGCGCGTCAGGCGCAGCTTGCGCGGCGGGCGAAACCAGCGGCGGACCTTCCCCCAGAAGCCTCGGGGCGGTGTCGGGTCTTCCAGCGCGCGCTGATTCTTCGGGTGAGTCGCGAGGCGAGCGCCGGCCACGGCACTGCCTCAGAGCGGCACGGGCACGCGCGCGACGACGTCGCGGACCGCGGCCTCGGCCTCTTCGCGAGTGGGGACGTAGCCCTCGGCATGGGCGGCCAGGCGCACCCGGTGCGCGAGCAGCGGCACTGCCAGGTCGTGGATGTCGTCGGCAATGCAGTAGCGGCGACCGTGGATCAGGGCCCGAGACTTCGCCGCCCGTGACAGGTTCATGCCGGCGCGCGTCGAGGCGCCCAGCGCCAGCGTTGGAGTCGAACGGGTCGCCGTGATCAGGGCCTGAAGATACGTCCCGAGGGCTCCGTCCACGACGACACGATCCACCTCGCGCTGCAGCGCGACCAGCGACTGCGGGTCGAGCACCACCGGGACGTTGTCCACGCGGTCGTGGTCGGGCTCGAGCATCAGCCGGGTCTCGACGTGGGGCGGCGGGTAGCCGATGCGCAAGCGGACCATGAAGCGATCGAGCTGGGACTCCGGCAGCGGGAAGGTACCGGTGAAGTCCTGAGGGTTCTGCGTGGCCACCACCAGGAAAGGCTCGGGCAGCGGAATGGTCTTGCCGTCGATGGAGACCTGGCCGTCGTTCATGGCCTCGAGCAACGCGGACTGGGTGCGCGGGCTGGCGCGGTTGATCTCGTCCGCCAGGAGCACGTTGGCGAAGATCGGACCTTGGCGCAGGAAGAAATCGCCGGCGCGTTGATCGAACACCGACACGCCCAGGACGTCGCTCGGCAAGAGGTCGCTGGTGAACTGCACGCGGCGCATCTCACCGCCCACGGAGCGGGCGACCGCGCGCGCCAGCGTCGTCTTGCCGACGCCCGGGACGTCCTCGATGAGCAGGTGCCCACGCGCCAGAAGTGCAATGATTGCGAGCTCGACGACCGCCGTCTTGCCCTCGAGCGCCCGCTCGATGGCCCGCCGGAGCTCAGCGAGGCGCTCGATGCGCTCGTTGTCCAGGGCGACGGCGGAGGAGGAGGTCATCGGGCGGATGGTAGCACGGGGGTCTCAGCGGACCTTCCCGTGCAGAATGGATGATTAGCACGACCGGGCGGGGATTCGATGCCCGAGAGGGGGGATCCCATGGGCCGGCCCTGTGATATCGATGGCGCCTGGCCCCAGGATGGCGCGGATCGAACGTATAGAAGTCCGAGCGGTGTCGCGTTTGTTCGGGGCGACGCTGGCGCTGCGCGGGGTGAGCGTGGATTTCTCCCAGGGGGAGCTGGTCTTCCTCGAGGGTCCCAACGGGGCCGGCAAGAGCACGCTTCTCGCCGTGATCGGCACGGTCCTGGCGCCGAGCAGCGGCAGCGTGACCTACGCCCCGAACGGCGCCGACCGCGAGGGTGCGCGCGAGCAGATCGGCTGGGTCGCGCACGAATCCCATTGCTATCGCGAGCTCACCGGGCGGCAGAACGTCGAGCTCGCGGCGCGCTTGCGCGGCGTCGAGCCGAAGGCCGCCTGGGAGCGGGCCTGCGCGCGCGTCGGCGCCAGCACGTTCGGAGACCGGCGCGTGTCGACCTTGAGTCGCGGACAGCGGCAGCGCATCGCGCTGGCCCGCGCGCTGGTCCACGAGCCGGCGATCCTGCTTCTCGACGAGCCCTTCTCGGGCCTGGACCCCGCCAGCTCCGAGCGGCTCGAACAGGTGCTCGTGGACGAGCGGCAGCGGGGCGCCATCGTCATCGTCGTCAATCATGCCCCTGGCCTGGCCGAGAAGCTGAGCGCTCGAACGGTCCGCATCGAGGGCGGCCGAGTCGTCAAGAGCTGATGAACGCCTCGGCGAGGGCGCTCGCGTCGTCCTCGCCGGGCCCGAGCACGAAGGCCGGGTCGGCGATGCCGAGCTCGCGCAGCTCGTCCGCGTTGGTCCCCGTCGAGGCGTCCACGCTGGCCGCCGACAGCGCGACCAGATCCGGCGGGCGGCCGAGCGCGGCCATGGCGATCAGCGTCGAGCCGAGCGCGTGCAGCACGCCAAGCGAGTCGGGACCCACGAGCAACAGCTTGGCGGGGTCGAGCGCCCGGGCGAGCTCCAGGTTCCTGGCCTCGCGGCTGAGCGGCGAGAGGGCGCCTCCCGCGCTCTCGATCACCGAGAAGATATATGGCGACGTATTGTCACATAGTGCTAACTGAGACTCCTGCTGGGCGACCCAGCCCGTCAGCTCCGCAACGCTGACTCGGCGTCCTTCTCGCCGCGCTGCGAGGTGGGGCGAGAGCGGCTCGGCCAACGCGATCAGCGGGTGAGGCTCCACGCGGATCGAGTTTTCCACGTCGAACGCCCGGGCGTCGGCATCCCCGCCGGACTCGAGGGGCTTGAGCGCCAGGGTCGGGCCGATGCGGCGGAGGGCCCTGGCGAGCGCCACGGTCAGCCGGGTCTTGCCGACGCCGGTCCCGGTGCCCAGCACGACTACTCTGCGCAGGCGGCGATCAGGCATGTGGCCAGGCGCTCCAGGGTGGCGTCGTCGAGGGCGGTCGAAACGGTGATCCGCAAGCGGGCACTACCAGCGGGGACAGTCGGCGGGCGGATGGCCTGAGCGCGGAACCCATCGCGCTGAAGAGCGTCCGCGACGCGCAGGGCCCGGGCGTTGTCCCCGAGCAGGATCGGCACGATGGGGCCCGTCGATCCAGGTGCCGCCTCGACCCCGGCTGCCCGAAGCCGGGCCCGAAGCTGCGCCGCGGCCTGCGCCAGCCGGCTTCGCCCCGCCTCATCGCGCCGCGCCCGGCGCACCTGCTCGCGGGCGATCAGGGCCAGGAGCGGGGAGCTGGCGGTCGAGAAGACCAGGCTGCGAGCGCGGTTCCAGAGCCACCGCCGCAGCTCGCCGGAGCCAGCGACGAAGGCACCATGGACCCCGATGGCCTTGCCCAGCGTGCCCACCAAAGCGTCGGGAACGACCCCGGTGGCCCGGCACAGGCCGGCGCCCTCGGGCCCGAATACTCCCAGGGCATGCGCCTCATCGACCAGCAGGCTGGCGCCAAAGCGGTCGCAGAGCCGGCGCAGCCCGGGCAGGTCCGCTTGGTCACCGTCCATGCTGAAGTAGGACTCGGTGACGACGAAGCGCCGAGCACCTGCCGCGGGCTCGGCCAGGACTCCCTCCACCGCAGCCAGGTCGCGGTGCGGGACGACCGCGACGTCGGCCCGAGCGAGCCGGCAACCGTCGATGATCGAGGCGTGGTTCAGGGCATCCGACACGACCCGATCTCCGGGTCGAGCCAGGGCCTGAAGCAGGCCCAGATTCGCGGCATAACCACTGGAGAAGAGCAGGGCGGAGGGCAACCCAACCCAACTCGCGAGCTCGGCTTCGAGGGCCAGGTGGGGCTGGGTCGTGCCGTGGATCAGCCGGGAGGCTCCAGCGCCCGCCTCTGCAGCTTCACATTCGAGCAGTGTTGCACGTGAAACAGGCGTGCGGGCGTAGGCGAGATAATCGTTGGAAGCGACGTCGATCAGGTCGAGGCGTGCGCCCGTAACCTCGCGTAGCAGGCCCTGGCGAGCAAGCTCCGCCAGCTCTTTCTCCAGAAAATCCAGCATTCCGCGCGGCAGGCATAGCAGCTTCGGGGCCTGCCCAGGGAGGAGATCGACAGCGCTCGCTCAGGCTCGCTCAGGCGCTTTCCTCGGCGATCGGCGTTTCGGGGGTTTCACGCCCGTTGGCCCAAAAAGACGACAGAGTTTTATTATACTAAACCTAGTAATATCAAATGGATAAGTGCAATCCTGGGCTGGGGTGGCGCTTCAGAGGCCTCTCCTCGAGGCCTTTTTTGATGATCCATAAAAACAGAGTAGTCTTTCTCGCATGGCCCCTCGCGGCCTGTATCAGCGCGGATTGAGTCAGGCCGAGCGGTGGGCGCTCCACCGCAGTGAGTTGATCCGCGCCACGGCGGAGGTGCTCAACGAGCGCACGGCGCTGAACGTGCAGAACATCGTGCGCCGCGCGGGCAAGGGCCGGAACACGTTCTACGCGCACTTCGCCAGCCTCGAGCAAGCGACCCGGGCGGTCGAGAGCAGCGCCGCGATGATGGTCGCCGGACGCGTCGAGGGTGCGCTCAGACACAGCGTGGCGCCGCGCGAGCGCCTGCGCGGTGTGATCTCCGGTTGGCTGGCGGCGGCCAGCGAATCCCCCGATTTGATCGGCGCTTTTCTCTCGTCTGCGTCCAGCTCGCGCTGCGCGGCGTTGGCGCGCCAGCAGCTGCGCGGCGCGCTCGAAGACGCGCGCTCAGCGGGAGTGTTCTCCGGCGTCGTCGACGAAGCACGACTGCTCGCTGCAGTGGGCTCGTTTCAGGCCTTGGTGCGAATTCACGTGGAACGTCGCGCCGCCGCCGACGCCGTCGAACGCGTCGCACTCGAGGTCTTGCTGCGACTCTTCCGTTGATCGCGGGCCATTTCCATTCGACTACTCTGGTGCTACGGTCGTCCCATGAGCCGCGCTCCGGTGGAGCTTCGCGTGGGGGGACAGACCTACCGGGTCGTCGCTTCCGCGAGCGAAGACGAGCTGCGGCGCCTGGGGAGCCTGGTGGACGAGCGGCTGCGCGAGCTCTCGGGCCCGGGGCGCGCGGTCTCGCCCCAGACGCTCCTCTTGGCAGCCATCTCGCTCGCCCACGACCTGGAGGAGGAGCGCGGCCGGCGCCAGGCGCTCGAGGAGCGCTCGCGGGAGATGCTGCGCTCGGTGCTCCGGCGCATCGACGACGCGCTCGAGGCGCTCCCAGACGGCGACGGTGCCGGGGCCGAAGCCTCCCCGGAGCTCTAGCCTCAATCGTCTTCGTCGGGGTTGCCGCGCAGCCACTCGTAGGTGAAGAGGAACGGCAGCGCGAGCACCAGCCCATCGATCTGCACGCCGACCACGATGGCGTTGTGCCCGGGATCCCGGAGGTCGTGCTCGACACCGAGCAAGAGGCCCGCGGCGATGCCGTAGCTCGAGTGGAAGTTGTACGAACGACTGCCGAAGAACAGCCAGCCCGAGACGCCGGGATCCCAGTCGTCCTCCTGGCGCGCGTAGCCGCCCAGCGAGAGGCCGAGCGGCAGATACTGGGTCACCGGCAGGAGCAGCGTGGCGCCGCCGCCCAGGCGCACGTCGTCGAATCCCGCGCTGGTGATGCTGGCGAAAGGGCCCGCGCTGACGTCCGAGTAGCGGCTCCGCCCGAACAACACGTCGCCGCGCACGCCGTTGTACCAGCAGGTGTCCTGCCAGTAGCTGCCGTCGGCGCCACGGCCGCACACGCCCGTGAGCGCGCCGACGTTCCACTGTGGCTCCGCGCTGGCGGTGCCCGCGCTCCCGAGCGTCGCCGTCAGGGCACAGAGCGCGACGCGCCGCCTCATCGGGGAGCTTACCCGCCGGGGGTCTGGCAGGCCGGATCGGACGCGGAGCAGATTCGGCAGTCGATGTAGTCGTCCTGGCCGAGGTAGCACGGCAGCGGGTCCTCGCTCGCCTCGCCACCGATGCACATGTAGGCCGGGAGCTGCGCCGGGTCGGCTGCGTCTTGCGGGTAGGTGATCAGGCAACGATCGCAGGTGTAGATCGGGTAGCGCAGCGCCGCCGAGGTGATCTCCGTGCCGCCCAGCGTCTCGCCGAAGGCGCGGACGTCCACCAGATAGAGCGCGTTCGGCTGGGCCAGGCCCGACGGGATCAACGTGGTGGCGATCACGCCGTAGCCCGGGTCCTCGCCGGTTCCGACATCGACGAAGCCGACACCGGGTACGGTGAACTCGGCGACCACGTTCTCCTGGTCGTCGAGCAGCGTGACCTCGGCGCCCTTCAGCACCACGCGGTTCGACTCGTTGCGCAGCAGGTTCTTCGAGCCTCGGCGAACGAGCTGGTTACCGACCAGGAGGGCCGCGTTGTAGTTGTCGCGGAAGTGCAGATCCATCACTCCCCCGAGCAGCATGGTGGAGTTCGGATCGCCCTTGGCGAGGCACTCCCCGGCCTCCAGCTTCAGGACGGCGCGGACGAAGAGCATGGTCTCGTTGTCGGCGCAGCCTTGCGTCGCCAGAGCGAGAGGGGACAGGAGCCCGCCAATCACGATTGCTTTGGTGATGAACCGGCGCATGAAGACCTCGATGTCGGGAGGCGCACGATGGAGCGGGCGCTTCAAACCGAAGTGTATCGAGAGCCAGCGCGACACGCCAAGAATCGCGATGCGGCGCCGTCGCACTTCGCTAAGTCTGCGCGTCCGCTCAGCAGGTGAGCGCGAGGCGCCGCAGCTGTTCCAGCGGCAGCGACTGCGTCTCGACGCGTCCCGCGGCGGAAACCACCACGAAGTGGATGTAGGTGCCGCGCCGCTTCTTGTCGCGAACCAGGAGCTCGACGGCATCGCCGAGCGGCGCTCGGGAGAGATCCGTCGGCAGGCCGAGGCGGGCGAGCAGCGCGCGGACGCGCTCCGAGAGGCTCGGGCTGGTCACACCCAAGCGCTGGCCGATGCCGAGCGCCGCGACCAGGCCCAGCGCAACGGCCTCACCGTGAGTGTACGCGCTGTAGCTGGTGCAGGCCTCCAGCGCGTGCCCGACGGTGTGTCCCAGGTTGAGCACCGCGCGCAGACCCGACTCGCGCTCGTCCCGTGACACGATGCGCGCTTTGACGCCGATGCTGCGGCGGACGACCTGGGTCAGCGCGGCTGCGTCACGCGCGAGCACCGCGTCCGCGTGCGTCTCGAGGAAGTCCAGGAGCTCTGGGTCGCCCACCAACGCGCTCTTCACCACCTCGGCGAGGGCGCTCTGGAAGCCCCGCTCCGGCTCGGTGCCGAGCAGCGAGATGTCGCAGACCACGCCCGCCGGTTGCCAGAACGCGCCGACGGCGTTCTTGGCGTCGCCCAAATCCACGGCCGTCTTGCCGCCGACGGAGGCGTCCACCATCGAGAGCAGCGTGGTCGGCACCGCCAGCCAGCGCGTACCGCGCATCCAGGTCGCCGCGGCGAAGCCGGCGATGTCGCAGACCACGCCGCCGCCGAAGGCGACGAACAGGCTGCCGCGGTCGAGCTGGCTCTCCCGCGCAGCGCGCCACACGCGCTCGAGCGCGGCCGGTGTCTTGTGCGCTTCGCCCGGCTCGAGGGCCAGCGTCGCGTGGCCGCGAAGCGACTTACCCAGACTATGGCCCTGCGCCGCCTGGACGTTCTCGTCCGTCACCAGCAGCGTGGCGGTGGGCTGTCCCGACAGCGCGGCCAGACGCTCCTCCACGATCGCGCTGCCGACGTCCACGGCGTAGCTCTGGAGGCCCGCCGCCACCACCACCGGCTCGCGCTTCCAGACCGCGCTCACGGCTCGCGCTACCCGATCCACGTCGCCTTCGCCGCTGGTAACCCGCGCGTGGGCTTCGGCGTAGGCGATCCGCCGGGCCTCGTAGAGCTCGCGAGCGCGCGCCGCCGGATCAGCGCCGGAGAGCAGCGGCCTTCGCGTCGAGCTCGCGCGCGACACCACGACGTCCAGCGGGGCCTCGAGCGTGACGACGGTCGCGCGCTCCAGGGCGTGCAGGCGCAGCTCGCGGGACAAGAGCGCGCCGCCGCCGAGGGCGACCACACGCGGCGTGGGGTCCTCGAGCAAGCGCTCGAGCTCGGCGCGCTCCAGCCTGCGGAACTCGTCCTCGCCGGCGGACTGGAAGATCTCCGCCACGCTGGCGCCGGCGCGCCGCTCGACCCGGTCGTCGAGATCCTCGAAGCTCACGCCCTCGAGCTCGGCCACGCGCCGTCCCACGGTGGACTTGCCGGTGGCCATGAAGCCGTTGGTGAGCAAGGGTCGCGGCATTGGGCCTCCGACGTTGCCAGAGCGCGGCGGTCGCGGCCACCGCCGAGCTTGGCTAAGCTGCGACGCGCCTTGGACGAGCTCGCGATCACCCCCAGCGCCGAGGGGATTCGGCTGCGCATTCGGGTCAAGCCCCGGGCCTCGAAGAGCCGGGTGGTCGGAGTCCGCGAGGGCGCGCTCGAGGTCGCGGTCGCGGCGCCTCCCGTGGACGGGGAGGCCAACGCCGAGCTCACGGCGTTCCTGGCCAAGACGCTCGGCGTGTCGAAGGGCGCGGTCAGCCTCGTGAGCGGCGACACCGCCCGCTTCAAGACCGTGTCGGTGCGCGGGGTCGACGAGGCGACGGTCCGAAGTAGACTCTCCGAGGCACTCGCGTGACGCTCACGTTCCACAAGTACGAGGGGCTCGGCAACGACTTCGTCGTGATCGATGCGGCGCGAGCCGACGCGCTCGATCCGGAGCGCGCCCGCGCGCTCTGCGATCGCCACTTCGGCATCGGCGCCGACGGCGTGCTCCTGGTCGTACCCCCGTCGAGCAGCGGCGCGCGCGCGCGCATGCTGGTGCTGAACGCCGACGGCTCGCGGCCGGAGATGTGCGGCAACGGCATCCGCTGCGTGGCGCTGCACTTGGCCCGGAGGGACGGCGCCGCCGGCATCAGCTACGTGATCGACACCGACGCCGGTCCGCTCCTGTGCGAGGTGGAGCGCGACGGCGACAGCGCGCACGTCCGGGTCGGCATGGGGCGCGGGCGGCCGGAGCCCGAGCTCGCGGTCGCCTTCGACGGCCGCCGCTTGACCTTCGCGCGGGTCTCGATGGGCAACCCCCACGCCATCAGCTTCGAGGAGCCGCTCGACGCGGCCCACGCCGACCGGCTGGGGCCGGCGGTCTCGGCAGAGCTCCCCGAGGGCACCAACGTGGAGCTCGCACGCCAAAAAGGCGACGCCGCCTTCGACCTGGTGGTCTGGGAGCGTGGGGTCGGGCGCACGTTGGCCTGCGGCACCGGGGCCTGCGCCACCGCCGTCGCCGCGATTCGCTCCGGCCGCGCCCGCTACGACGCGCCCATCGCCGTCGATCTGCCGGGCGGCAGGCTCGAGATCACGGTGGCCGAGGGCTCCCTCGAGGTCAGCATGCGAGGACCGGCTCGCCGGGTGTTCAGCGGCGAGACTCCCCTCGACGCCGGACTTTCGCGCGCTTAGACCCGTGCCGTGCCGAACAAGAAGAAGATCGCGATCATCGGGGGCGATGGCATCGGGCCGGAAGTGACCCGTGAGGCCACACGACTCCTCGAGCGCTACGCCGGTCGCGGCCTTCCCATCGATCTGTGGCAGCTCGATCTCGGCGCGGAGCGCTTCCTGCGCGACGGCACCACGATGCCGAAGGAGATCTTCATCGCCATCCAGCGCGAGTGCTCGGCGGTGCTGCTCGGGGCGCTGGGCGATCCCCGCGTGCCGACGATGGAGCACGCGCGCGACATCTTGTTCGGGCTGCGCTTCGGCCTCGACCTGTACGCCAACATCCGCCCCGTGAAGGCGCTGAGCGACCGACTGGTCCCGCTCAAGGGACGTGGCAAGAAGGACGTGGACTTCGTCGTGTTCCGCGAGAACACCGAGGGCGTGTACGTCGGCGTGGGCGGTCAGGTGAAGCGCGGCACGCCGGACGAGATCGCCATCAACGAGGACGTCAACACGCGCAAGGGCGTCGAGCGCATCATCCGCGCGGCCTTCGAGTTCGCGAAGGCGCAGGGCAGGAAACGCGTGCACATGGCCGACAAGTCCAACGCCATGCGCCACGCCCACGAGCTGTGGCTCAGGGTGTTCGACGAGGTGCGCCGCGAATTTCCGGAGATCCAGGCCACCCACGTCTACATCGACGCGCTCTGCCTCTACATGGTGCAGGACCCGAGCCAGTTCGACGTGGTGGTCACGAACAACCTGTTCGGAGACATCGTCACCGACCTCGGAGCCGCGTTCCAGGGTGGGCTGGGCATGGCCGCGAGCGCCAACGTCCACCCCGCAGTGCCGGGGAAGGTGGGCCTGTTCGAGCCGGTCCACGGCTCCGCGCCGCCCCTCGCCGGCAAGAACCTGGCGAACCCGTTCGCGGCGCTCCTGACCGTCGGCATGCTGCTCGCCCACCTCGGTTGGCCCGAGGAGGAGCAACGCATCGACGAGGCCGTGGCGGACGCCCTGGAGGCCGGCAAGTGCACCAAGGACGTGGGCGGCAGCCTGAGCACCGAAGAGTCGGCCGCGGCGGTCCTGGAGCGGCTCGGGGCCAGCTAGCGCCCGTCGGGCGCACCAGGATCCGAAAAATGGGGCATCCGTTCGGCTTGTGATAGGGCCCGGACGATGATCGAGGCCGAGGAGGCTCTCCCCCAATCCGCCGGGACCCGGGTCGCCCGGGCCAGAGCGGAGTTCGTGGCGACGCTCGGCCGCCGCCTCACCGCGCTGCGCAACACGCTCCAGCAGCTGGAGGACGCGCCGAGCTCCCGCGAGCGCCGGGACATGCTGCAGCGCCGCTTGCACGCGCTCGGCTCGGCGGCCCGCGTGCTCGGCTTCGACGGCGTGGCCGACGCGCTCGAGGACGCGGAGCGAGCCCTGGGTCGAAGCGCCGGCGGCGGCCCGGTGTCTTCCACCGAGCTGGCGGAGGTCTCGCGGGCGCTGGACCTCTTGCCGTCCATCGCCTGGGGCGCCAAGCCGCCGCGTTCCGGCGTCGAGCTGCCCGATGACGTCGGTCTGCTCGCATCGGGCTGGCCGCTCTGCATCCTGGTGTTCGGACCGCCGGCGCTGGAGAGCTCCCTGGCCGCCGCCGACGAAGAAGGCATCGAGGTGGAGCTCGCGGCGGACGCCGAGGCGTTTCGCGAGCTCGCCGAGCGCGTGGGGCCCGACGTCGCGGTGATCGACGGGGACCTGAGGGGTGCCCGGGAGCTGATCGAGAACCTGGCCCACGATCCGAACCTGCCCTCCTTTCCCGTGATCGTGGTCGGCTCCTTCGAGCACCCCGAGGCCGCTTCGGGGTTCGTGTCGCTCGGTGCGGCACGAGTGCTGCCGAAGCCGGTGGGACCGGACGCGCTCTGGCGCGCGGTCCTCGAGGCCTGTCAGCACGAGACCGGGCTGCGCGGGCCCCGCGAGCCCATCGGCGACGTGACCGTGGACGAGCTGGCTCAGCGCATCGCCGCGGAAGTGCGGCGTGGGCTGGTCGAGGGGGTCGAGCCGGCGAGCTCCGCCGTGAGCGTTCCGCTCGGCGAGGGCACCGACGTTCTGGCCGCGGTCTGGGGCGCGGTGGCCCGGGTGCGCGAGCTCCTGACCATGCGCTCCCGCGGCAGCGTGCGCTTCACCTCCGGCGGACCGGAGGGCGCCGTGCCTCTGGCCCCCTGGACTGGAGCCGATCGGCGGGCAGGCGAGCGGGGCGGAGCGCTCCGGCGCAGCGACGGCGTGCGGCTCGAGGGGCGTCGCGCGGTGGTCGTGGACGACGATCCGGCGGTGGTCTGGTTCCTGAGCGGCCTCTTGCGCACTTCCGGAGTCGAGGTGGCCGAGGCGCACGACGGCCTCCGAGCGCGCGACCTGGTGCTGGAGGGTTTCCCCGATCTGGTGGTCAGCGACGTGCTGATGCCGGGGCTCGACGGCTTCTCGCTGTGCCGCGACGTCAAGCGCGACGTGGCGGTGCGCGACGTGCCGGTGATCCTGCTCTCGTGGAAGGAAGACCTGTTGCAGCGAGTGCGCGAGCTGGGTGCCGGCGCCGACGGCTACCTGCGCAAGGAGGCCGCTGCGTCGACGGTGCTGTCGCGCATTCGCGAGGTGATGCGGCCGCGGGCGCGGGTGGAGTCGCGCCTCGCCTCCGGCGGTGAGGTGCGCGGGCGGCTGGACGGGCTCACCACGCGCACGCTGCTGGAGCTCTGCCGGCGCCACCTGCCGAGCTCGCGGATCGTGGTGCGCGACTCGGTCTATCTCTACGAGATCGAGATGCGCGACGGCAGCATCCGCTGCGTCACGCGGACCGCCGCCGACGGCTCGTTCGAGCGCGGCGCCCGCGTGCTCGACGCGCTGATCGGCGTGACGGCGGGTCGCTTCGTGGTGGTGCCGAGCGCGGCGCCGGCGCGGCAGGATTTCACGGGCACGCTGGACGAGCTGGTCAAGCCGCGCGTGCGCCGCGCGCGGGCCTTGGCCCGGCTGTTCGAGGGCTCGGAGCTCGATCAGCTCGACTCGGTGATCGTGGACGGCGAGACCGTGGGCGCCTACCTGGACTCGACGCCGGAGCCGGCGCGCGGACTCTTCGCGAAGCTGCTCGGCGGCGCCCGCCCCCGGGAGCTCCTGGCCGAGGCTCCGAGCCAGCGCTACTTCCTGGAGCAGGTCCTGGCGGACATCGCGCGGCGTGGCGCCGTGATCGAGGTCGTGCGTGACGGGCAGCCGGTCGATCTGGAGGCCAGCGTGCCCGCGCCGGAGGTGGGCACCGAGCTTCCCTTGGAGCCCTCGCCTGGGCCGCTCTTCACCTTGGATCTATCGCCGGCACCGCCGGACCTTGGCGACTCGGTGGCGCGCTGGGAGAAGCCCGACGTGGTGCTGCGCGAGGCCTCGGCGCCGCTGCCGTTCAGCCGCACGGTCACCCCCGTGCCGGTGATGGCGCCGGAGGCGTCGCAGCCTTTCCCGGAGGAGCCGCGTACCGCGCCGGGGATGGGTCCGGTGCGCTACCCGCTGGCGCCCGAGCCAACGGCCAGTGCCGAGGCCGCGCCCGTCGCCAGCGCCGCGCCCGCGGAGCCTGCGGAGCCCGCGGAGGTCGAACCCGCTGCCGAGCCTGCCCTCGAGACCGCGCGCTCGGAGGAGGTTCAGGGTCGGGAAGACGAGGGCGAGGACGAGGACGAGCGCGAGAGCCCGGTGCCGCTGGTGAGCCAGCGTGAGAGCCCGGTGCCGCTGGTGAGCCAGCGCGAGACCCACACCCCCGAGACCCTGCGCGCCGAGCCTTCGCCGGCAGAGCACGAAGCCCAGCCGAAATCGGAGAAAGCGGCAATGAACGCCACCCTGCCTTCAGCCAAGCCCATCGAGTTCCCGCGCAAGAAGGCCACCGGCGCGGCCGCCCCGCCTGCCTCCAAGCGGTCCGCCGCGCCCCGTCCCGCACCCGCGAAAGCACTGGCGCAAGACAAGCCGATGGGCATGGGGAAGATCGCGCTGATCATGGCGGCTGCCGCGGTGACCGCTTTCTTCGGTGTCACCTGGGTGCGCACGAAGCTGCTCACGCCGCCGACGGACACCACCCAGGGTGCAGCGCCGGTCGAGAGCGCCGCGCCCGTCGCCGCGAAGCCCGCGGCCGCGCCGGTGGTCAAGCTCGCCGTCGAAGAGCTAGGTCTCGACGTCGGCACCCCCGTGTCGAGCGACAAGGGCGTGATCGAGGTGTCCATCGGCGAAAATCACCCCGTCTACGTGGACGGAACCTTCGTCGGACGCGGGCCCAAGCGAAAGGTGCCGGTCTCGGCTGGACCGCACGCGGTGGTGATCAAGGCCCCGGACGGCGATTTGAGCGTCCAAGTCGAGGTCAAGGTCGGCCGCCGGTTCCTGGTGTCGCGGCCTGCCGCGACCCCGTGATCGCGGCTCGGAGGGTTTCGGGCTATGCGACGGCGGTGACCTCGCGGTTCGCGGTCGTCGTGGCTGGGCTGGCGCTCGGCGGGCTCGCCCCGGCGTGCGAGCAGAAGCCCAGCGCTGCGGCCTCGGACGCGGCCGGGGCACCTGCCCCGAGCGCCGACGCTCCTTCGCCGGCCCCTCGCGAGAGTGAGGCGCTGATCGCGCGGCTGCCCAGCTGTGAGGTCCGCCACCGCGGTTTTCTCCTGGACCTCGGGACGGCCGCGACGCGGGCCAGCCGGGGCTTTCGCGCGGAGCCCTTCGAAGACGTCGCGGACGCCGAACGGGAGGGCGCGAGCGTGGCGAGAGTGCTGGTGCCGCGGGTCAGCTACGAGATCCCGCTCGACGAGGCCCACGAGGAGACCGAGGTCAGCCTGAGGCTCCGCCCTGGGGTCGCGCGGTCGGTCACCGCGGTCCTGGGCGAGCGCCGCCTGGGCAGCGTCAAGCTCGCCGCCGGCGAGACCAAGACCGTCTCGTTCCCGGTGCTGAAGGCCGCGCTCGCCGCCGGGCGCTACACGCTGACCCTGAGCTTCGCGGGCCGCCCCCGCGGTTCGAGCGATCCGCTGGCCGAGCTCGACTGGATCCGCGTGGGACCGCCGGACGAGGCGGGCGCGAGCTACGCGGCGCCGACCCTGCGCGATCTGACCACCGATGCCGTGCTCGACGGCGTGCCGCGGCGCGCGCTTGCGCTGCGCGCGCCGGCGTCCGTGCGCTGCCGCGTCTTGCTCTCGCCGGACGCGGAGCTGCGCGCCGACCTGGGCTTCTGGGGCGACGGCAAGGGGGCGCTCGACGTGCGCGTGCTGGCCGACGGCGAGGCGCCGGTGGTGCTGGAGGAACGCAAGCTGACCGGCGGTCCCGGGGCCACCTGGACTCCGCTCCGCGTGAGCCTGAAGGAGCACGCCGCGCGGGTGGTTGCCCTGGAGCTGCGTGCGCTCGAGAGCACCAAGGGCGGGCGCGTCTTGTTCGGCGATCCGCTGCTGGTACGCACCAGCGAGGCGAGCCGCGTCCCCGAGGCCTCGACCGTGGTCCTGTTCGTGTCCGCGGGCACGGACCGGCGCGTGATCCCGCCCTGGGGTCCCAGCGGCGGGCTCACCGCTCTGGGCGAGCTGTCGCGGGCGAGCGCCGCGTTCAGCGCGTATCGCGCACCGACCACGGTCCCGGCAGCGGTCGTCGGCAGTCTGCTCACCGGCGAGCCGCCGCAGGTCCACGCGCTCGAGGATCAGGCCGCCCGCCTGCCGAAGGTCGCGCGCACGCTGGGCGAGTTGCTCAAGGAAGCGAGCGGGCGCACGGCGATGTTCACCGGAGCGCCGACCACGTTCTCGGCCTTCGGCTTCGACGCGGGATGGGATCGCTTCGCACAAGTCTCGCCGGTTCAGGACGTCGAGGCCACTCAGCCGGTAGCGAGCGCGGCGCGCTGGCTCGACGACGAGCTGGGCGGTGGCGAAGCGGGGCGGCGCCTGCTGGTGATCCACGCGCGTGGCGCTCACCCGCCCTGGGACGTCAGCAGGGAAGAGGCGGCGCTACTGCCGCCGGAGGAGTACGGCGGCCAGCTCGAGCCGCGACGCGGCGGCATCGTGCTCTCGCGCCTGCGCTCGCAGCGGCGCGGGCAGAAGAAGCTCGGCGACGACGACTGGGCGAGGTTGCGCGCGCTGGTGCAGGCTTCGCTCAACAAGCAAGACGTCGCGCTCGGACAGCTGATCTCCGTGCTGAAGAAGAAGGGCATCTGGGAGTCCACGCTGTTCGTCTTCGTCGGCGACGTCGCCCCGGGCGACCCGCCGGACACGCCGTTCGATCCCGCGGGGGATCTCTCCGAGGAGCGCCTCTCGGTCCCGCTGCTGGTGAAGTTCCCGGGTGGCAAGTTCGCGGCCAAGGAGGTGCACACGCCCGTCACGACCGTGGACGTGGCGGCCACCGTCTTGCGCGCGCTCAAGCTTCAGGGACCGGCCGGCGCCGACCTGTTCGCCGCTGCCGAAGGCATGGAACCGCTGCTCGGGCGCGGGCTCGTCGCCTCCCTCGGTGACCGCTACTCCACGCGCCTCGGGCCGTGGCTGCTCGAGGGAGCACTGGGCAAGCCCCCGCGCTTGTGCCAGCTGGACGTCGATCCGGCCTGCGTGAACGACGTGTTCGCGCTGAAGCCCATCGCCGGTTGGGCAGCGTGGCAGTGGACCTGCGACGCCTTCTCGGCGGGCGCGACGCGCCGGCTGGCGCCGCGCGAACCCGCCAGCATCGACCCCGACACGGGCGCCGCGCTCACCGTGTGGGGGGACATCTAGCGTTTCACGACCGGCGGCGACCTCAAGAGCTGCAAGATCGGCTCGACCACCTGTGCCTGCACGTTGGTGCCGACGGAGTTCGTCTCCTCGTAGTGATCGCCCGGCGAGGCTTCCTCGAGGTACGGGTTCTGCGCGTCGAGCTTGTAGTCGTAATCGGGGACGATGTAGCCGATCTCGTCCTGCATCAGCCCGACCGCCCAGCGGTACTTCGCCTTCTGGTCGCGGGCCAGATCGATGATCTTGCTGCGGTCCATCTGTTCGATGGCGGGTGGACCGTCGTCGCACTGCGAGTAGCCGTCGGTGCCGCAATTCGGGTTCGTGGCCTTGTCGTTGAGCACGAAGTAGGGCTTGGGCGTGAACGGGTAAGGCGGGTCGAGGGCGCTCTTGCCGTCGGGCGTCGCGAGCAAGAGCTCGGCGTGGAGCTCTGCCGGGAAGCCCACCAGCTCCACGGGACCCACGTCGATCACGGCGATCTGCGTGCGGATCGCCGGGATGTTGTCCTCGCCGAGCTCCTTGTACTTGTCGAAGAAGTAGCCGTCGCGGTGGAAGAGCTGCTGCGCCAGGGCGATGTGGTAGCCCGTGTTCAGCACGTCCACGTAGAGCTCGCGTGCGCGAAACCCGAGCGCGGCGGTCTCGAGCGTCTCGACTCCCACCGTGAGCGCCTCGTGGGCGTACACTGCCAGGAGGCGGCCGTTGTTGTAGGCGCGCTCCAGGCCCTCCGGCACCGGATTCCCCTCGAAATCGGTGTGGTTCACCTGGCCGGGGCCGACCTGGCCGCCAAGGGGTCCGTTGAAGAAGATGGCCACACCCCCGAAGCCGGGCGTCTTCAAGCTGCCGCCTGGGGTCGTCACCTCCTGGCCCTTTTCGACGCCTTCGCGCAGCGTGTGCACGAAGTCCGCGCTGGTGAGCAGGTTCTCGTCGCCGCCGAACTCGGGGTGGCTGGTGAAGTTGATCAGCGTCGCGACGGTGGCCTGGTCGTCCGTGGCGACGAAGCGCATCACCCGGAGCTCGTTGTCGATCACGACCGGATCGCGGGTGTCGCTGACGAAGGCCGCGGTGCCGTGTTTGCCGGGATCGGTGCCGGGAATGTGCCCGTCCACGATCGACTTGCCGAGCTGGATCTGCACGGGCTCGAGCTGGGCGTTGGCCTTGGCGAGGGCCGCCGCCGTCTTCTGGCGGATCAACGCGTTGTACTCGTCCTTGACGCCGCTCGCGGTGTCGGAGGGGCCCCAGATCCCCATCGTATCCTGGGTCTCGTGGACGTGGGTGGCGGCGACGGCCAAGAAATCCAGATCGAGCTCGGGGTAGTCGGTCGCGATCAGCTCGCGCGTCTTCTCGACCTCGTTGTAGAACCAGCCCACCGCGTCCACCGCGCACAGGCCGATCTTGGTGTTGCCGCGCCGGAGGACGGCGCAGCGCACGCTGGTCTGATCGGCGTTGCCTTCGGCGGCGCGCCCGGCGCCGAAGCCGGCGATCCACGTGCACTTCATCGGATCGACGGCGGCGCACTTGGTCACGTCAGCGAGGTCGCAGGAGCCCTTCTTGACGCATTTGTCGCCCGCGAAGGGATTGAACTCGTGCTTCTTGGTGCTGGTCGGCGCGAAGGCGACGACGTGGTCGACCAGCGGCGAGATGTCCTCGCTCGCCGCGCCGGCGTAGAAGGTCGCGTCGTCGCTCGGCTTGCAGCCGGGGTCCCCTGGGCAGCGTTGATCGCAGGCGATCTCCACGTTGTGGGCGCTGCCGGCGGGCTCCTGCTCGCAGTAGGGCTTGCTCCCGGGCGAGCTGACCTCCGCGTCTTCACCGCACGCCTGCGTCAGGAACACGCCCGCTAGCCCGAGCGGAACCAACCCCAGAGCCGCTACCCAGCGCATGCCGCGAGGGTACGCGAGGTCAGGGCTCGACCCAAATGGGATTGGTGAACGCGAACGGCACGGTGCCGTCGCGGGAGGCGTTGGGCAGGCCGCGCTCGCCCTGCGCAGTGACCACGAAGAACGTCGGCTCGGTGACGGGGAAGTCGAAGCTCTGATCCAGGCGCACGACCTTCTGGCTCTTGGGGATCTGCTGCCACTTCACCCGTTTGGCCTGCCCGCCCTGCAAGATCTCCAAGGCGCGCACGTCCACCCAGGGGGCCGCCTTGACCACCACCCGCAGCCGCGCGGTCTTGCCCCGCGCGGTCTCGCCGGGGCCCTTGCCGTCGATGCTGGCCTCGATCACCGGCCCGCTGGTGACGATGGCGCGCCCAGCCTTGAGCGCCGCGAGCACGTCGGCCTGCTTCGCGGCCACGTCGTCGGCGTCCGAGCCCGAGCCGCCGTGGCGGATCAGCGTGCGCGGCAGGCCCGGATCCAGGAACGCCAGGCTGTGAGAGTCGCTCGAGCCGGTGGCCGTGTAGCGATGTCCTCGCCCGAGCAGGTGCATCCAGTCGAAGAGCACCTTCTTCACGGCCTTCAGCTTCCAGGCATCGTCGCCGTTGTAGACCTCGAGGGTGTCGAAGCCCGGGTCGTAGCCCGCGACCTTCATCTCACCGCTGGCGTCGTCGATGCCGTGATAGGTGAAGTAGCCGAGCTTCGGATCCAGCCGCGGGTGGTTCACCTGCAAGACACCGTTCGGCGAGGCCTTGCGCGCGCTGGCGAAGAGCTCGCTGGGAGTCACGTCCACGGAGCGCACGTTCTGATCGGTCCTCAGCGGAAACACGTTGAAGTGACCGAAGCGCCGGCCCAGCGTGCTCACCTCGCTGCCGACCACGGTCTGAACTCGCGTGGTGAGCAGGCCCCGCTGCTCGAGCCAGCGCACGGTGGGCGCGAGATCCGTCACCACGTAGTGGTCGGTGGCCACCGCGAGCTCGACGCCTTCGGCCGCGATGGCCACCACGCGCTCCGGCAGGCCGATGTCGGCGTCCACGCTGGGCGCCTGGTGCAGGTGCAGATCCGCGCTGATCCAGCCCGGGGTCTCGATCACGCGCGGCAGGCGGGCGGCCACCTGGACCTCGTCGCCGGCCCGCACGACCACGCTCTTCGACACCGCGTCGCGCTCGATGCCAGCCGTCACCAGCAGGCGGTAGCGCCCGGGCTCGAGCTGCCTTCGGAGCTTGCCATTGCCGGTCCAGAGGAACCGATCCGAGCCGTCCAGGTCGCCGTCCGGGGGAAAAACCGGGTCCTTCTGCCCCTCGCGGTCCAGGCGGACCTTCGCGGCGATGGGCCGTCCGGCTTCGTCGCTGACGTCGAGGCGCAGCGTGCCCGGGTTCTTCGGCGGTGTCGGCTCGGCCACCGGGATCTTCTCGAACGCGAGCTCGCGTGTGATGGTGACGCTCTGCCCGGCGGCGAGCTTGCCCTTGAAGAACAGCGCGCTGATCGCGCCTTGGAATCCCGGCTGCTTGGCAGACGTGTAGTCGAGCCACATCGCCTGCCCCGCGCCGGGGCGCAGCATCAGGTCGCCGCCTGCGCCGCGCCGCCCCACCCACTTGGCCGGGCCTTTGTACTTCATGCGCGACTGGCCCAGGCCCTCGACGTAGTAGCGCGTGTTGCCCCACTTGACCTCGTCGCCGAGCTCGACGGGACCCGACGCGCCGCCGCCCACCACGCTGAAGGTCGTGCTCACCGTCAGGCGCGGCTCGGTCGGGTGCAGCCGGTGGACGCTGCGCGCGCGATAGCGCACGCCGCCGAGCTCCGCGACCCCCTCGACCTCGATGGCGTCGGCGAGCTCGGACACCCGCGAGGCGAGCACCGGCGCGCTCTTGTCGCCGAAGCGCACGAGCGGAACCAGCTGCCAGATGGCGTCGATGTCGGTGAGCGTGCCGAGCTGCGCCGTCGTGGGCAGCGTCGGGCGGTTGCGCCAGAAGTCCACCAGGAAGCCGTCGCTCTTGCGCACCACTGCGGTGACCAGGGCGTTCTGGAGCTTCGGATCCCCGGGCGTGCCGAAGACGCGGAGCCGCGTGCCGATGTCGCCGCGGGTGAGCGTGCCCGGCCGCACGCCGGGGACGTCTCCCGAGGCGGCGGTGCCCGCGACGAGCAGGATGGCGCCGACGAGTCGCTTCACTTCCGTGCAGCTTTACAGCAGCGGAAGCTGGTCTGCGAGCCGGCGTAGATCTCGCTGTGGCTCTCGGTGGCGGCGCGGCAGCGATTACGGCCCGTGAGCCACCAGCCGCCGCGCAAGATCGAGCGCCAGGGCGGGTCGCGGCTCTCGCGCGTGGTCCACTCGTCCACGTTGCCGACCAGGTTGAACACGCCGAACGGGCTCTTGCAGCGCGGCAGCGCGTCCGCCGGCAGCCGCCGATCGCGGAGCTTCTGCCGCGGACCGAACAGATCGTCCAGGTCGTGGTTGCAGGCGCTACCGTCGCGGACGTGACCATACGGGTAGGGCAGCGCGTCCGGGCCCTCGCAGGCGAACTCCCACTCTTCTTCGCGGCACAGCCGCTTGTCCATGGCGCCGCAGATGTTCTGCGCCTCGCCCCAGGAGACGTTCACCAGCGGCAAGGCCCAACCCGACGGCGTGTACTCGTAGCGGTCGATGCAGTAGCGCAGGCTCTGCCTGCCGCCCGTGCAGCGCGTGGGCGCCTTGAACTCCGCGCAGGCGCGCTGCGGCTCCTGCCCCGGGACCTCGAGCCAGCGCAGGCACTGCTGTTCGGGCACGAGGCAGCGCTCCCCGTCCACCAGCGCCATGTCCACCGGACAAGCCGCGTCGGCGGGTTCGTACGCGGGGGGAGCCGGCTTGGGCGGGAGCTTGGCGCCCGGATCGGCGAAGGAGCGCAGGCCCGCGGGGTCTCGCGCCTCGCTCGGCGCCGGCAGCTGCACGCTCGCGGCCACCGTGTCTGCGCCCTTCAGCGCCGCGGGTTCCGGCTCGAAGCAGCAGCGGAAGCCGGTAGTGAAGTCGTGGTACTTCTCGCCGTGACGCTCGGTGACGTAGGTGCAACCCGTGCCGTTTTCCTTGGCGTCCAGGTAGTAGCCGCCCATCAAGAGCGGGCGGTCGCCGCGGGTCCACTCCAGGAGATTCCCCACCAGATCGTGCACGCCTTCCGGCGTCACGCAGGCCTCGAAGGCGGCCGTCGGCGCAACGGTGGAGGCGACCTGGTTGATGCGCGGATCGTTCATCTGGAACGAGTCCGTCGGGCGCCGGCCCTGGTGCAGCACCATCAGCGGGTGCGCGCCCCCCTGGTTGGTGTTGCAGGCCGACGCTTGCTCCTTCGGGCCATAGGGGAAGCGGCGCTTGGGTTTGTCGGTGCCCATACAGGCATCCACCCACTGCTGCGTCGTACACAGGCGCTTTCCGCTGCGCTTGCAGGCGAGGTCGGCCTGCTCCATCGAGATGTGGGCCTGCGGCACCACGCCAGGCCGGCTCTCGGCGCTGACCTTCTCGTAGGTGACCGCGTGATAGGGCGAGTGCGGCTTGTCGTCCTCCGCGACCGTCGTGGCCTCCCAGCGGTCGATGCAGAAGCGCCCGCCGACCAGCGCCATCTCCGGCGGGCAGGGCGAGCGAGGCACGCTCACCGCGACGGGAACGGTCTCGGGCGCGGGCTCCGGAGAGGGCGGGGGCTCGGGCTCTGGAGCCGGGGCGACCGGGGCAGGCTCGCTCGGCGGGTCGCTCGCCTCGGCGCAGGCGCCGAGCAGCAGGGCTCCGAGCAGGATGGCGCGCACCGCGGGAAGCTTCCCCCGCGGGGGCCCGATCGGCCAGTTTTCGGCGTCAATTGGTCAGCTTGCCGAGCAGGCGCTTGGCCTTCGACGTCTGCCAGGCCTCGGCAAAGGTGCCGACCTTGCGCTGCGTGCAGTCCTTGCACACGAACACGTTCATGAAGCGATCGCCGTCCACCGCGACGCGCCCGTCCTTGGCGGCCTTGGCGAAGTTCCAGTGGAAGACCGAGAGCGAGGCTTCGCCCTTCTCGGCGCCGATGGTCGTTGCCGTCACTCCGTCCTCGCTGTCGGCGCTGGCGTCGGAGATCTTCCGGCCCATTGCCTGCAGGACTTCCTTCAGACCGTCGCGGTCCAGGTCGTCGATGGGCTTCTTGGCTTCGATGTCGGCCAGCAGCTTCTGGCCCGGAGTCGGCGAATTTTCGAGCTCCAGGGCGAGGCCGGCAGTCTTGCCCATCTTGCCGGCGTGTTTCTTCGCCGTGACCTCCGCGCCGAGGTCGATGACCGTCACGTAGGCGTAGTGCTTGGGGTCCTCGAGCTCCAAATCGTACTGGTCGCAATCGAAGGTCTTGTCCTCGTGCGAGCTCAGCACCTTCCAGCCGGCCTTCTTGGCGCGGGTCTCGATGTCCTTCAGGGTGAAGCTGCCGAACTTGCCGGTGGGGATCGCCGCGCCCTCGTCATCCTCCGCGGCCGCGCCGCTGGCGCTGGCCGCGGGTGACGACGAGCTCTGCGAGGAGCTCTTGCAGGCGAGCAGGGCAGCCACGAGCAGCAGCGAAGTCCCCAGGTTCCGCATGGCACCGGCCTAACTGGGCTCCCGCCGGGAGTCCAGGCGGCCGGCGCGCTTCGTCACGGCAATGCTTTGGGGAACTGAGCTCCAGACTCGTCCTTGATGGGCGCGCCATCGGGATCGACCCCGGTGGGACAGGCGAAGGCGCCCGCCGCCGGCGCCGATTTCGGCTCGATGAACATCGGCTGGTGCAGCCACTTGTTCTGGTAGTTCGCCCAGGCGTTGCACGAGACCTCGAGCTTGTGGCGCTCGATCACGAGCTTGAGCACCGTGGCGTCCTTCAGCATCGCGAGGTCGGTGTCGGAGTCGCCGGCCACGAAGACGGGTCGCTTGCTCGGATCCGGGTTCGGCGCGAGCTGCGAGGCGGCGGGCTCGCCGAAGATGACCTTGTTGATCCAGCAGCGCTTGCCGGCGTAGTAGGTGATGAGCGAGGTCTGCCCGTTGGCCAGCGTGCCGCAGCCCTCGAAGCCGTAGGTGATGAGGCCGGCGTTCAGCACCGGGCGGATGCCGATGACCTGGTGCGGCGGCACCCCGATCTTTTCGGAGACGGCTTCGACCACGTACTGAGGCGAGGCCGTCACCACCCACACGTCGAAGCCGTTTTCGTCGAGCGTCTCGGCCAGATCGCGGATCTGCTCGTAGATGCGCAGGTAGCCTGCGACGCCAGAGACCCCGAACAGCGTCTGCGTGGTGCCGATGGGCGCGCCGACGTTCTCCTCGAAGGCCGCCTGCGCCCACGCGCGCACCTCCGCCGGCGTGTGCCCAGCTTGGAGCTGCGAGACCCAGGCGTAGGGTTGGTTGGTCGTGGTCGTGTTGGCGTCGGTCCAAGCCGCGGCCCCCGCCGCCGTCTTGCCGTTGTAGTAGATGCTCATGATCTCGGCCGCGCAGGCCGGCGTGGCGCTGGTGGGCAAGGGCGTGCCCGCCGCCGCCGCCGCGTCGCAGGCTGCGTTCAGCGCCGACTTGGCCGCCGCCGTGAGATCCGGATTGGTGAGCCCCCAGTCTTTCCCCGGTGGCTGCAAGATGACGTCGTGCTTCAGCATCCAGAACAGCGTCGCGTCGCCGATGTCGTTCTTGACCACGGTGTTGTCCCAGTCGAAGACCGCCACCGGGCGCTTCGCGGGGTCGAAGGCCGGGCTCGCGATGCCGTGCTTGACGATCATGTCGTTCAGCGCGTCGCGGTTGCCCTGCTCCCAGCCGCCGATCTTGGCGTCGAGCAAGCGAGCCGGCTCCAGCGGGCTAGCAGGCCCCGCCTCACCCGGCGGGCCCGCTTCGCCGGGGAGCCCGTCGACGCCGTCCTTGCCGACGCCGCCGTCGGCGCCCTGAGCGCCGTCCTTGCCATCCTTGCCCGCCGGGCCCTGGGCCCCGTCTTCCCCCGAGCACGCCACGCCCGACAGCGCAGCCAGAACCATCGCCGCCATCCCCAACCCAATCGTCCTCGCCATGTCGACCTCCGTGAGCCGACGTTAGGGATTGGCGGACGACCGCTCCATGGTCAGTTGTTACGCGCCGCTCGCGAAGCGCTACATCACCAGCCCACCGTCCACATCGACACAGCGGCCGTTGAAGTAGTCGCACTCCAGCACGAAGCGCACCGCCAGCCAGAGGTCCTCCGGCACGCCGATGCGGCCCACCGGGATGGCGGCCACCAGCGCGTCGCGGGCCTTCTGGTTCATGCCCTGGGTCATCGGCGTCTCCACCATGCCCGGGGCGATGCAGCCGACGCGGATGCCGTAGCTCGCGAACTCGCGGGCCCAGGTCACGGTGTTGGCCGCCAGGGCCGCCTTGGCGGCGACGTAGTTCGATTGCCCGCGGTTACCGTGGCGGGAGACGCTGGAGATGTTGACCACCACGCCCGGCCGGGTTCCGGCCTCGACCATGGTCTTCGCCAGCTCGCGCACCATGAAGGTCGCGCCGGTCAGGTTCACGGCCAGCACGCGCTGCCAGTCGTCCGTCGAGAGCGTCGTGACCTTGCCGGTCTCGCGATCGCGCTTGACCAGCAGGCCGTCGCGAATGATGCCGGCGTTGTTGACCAAGGCGTTCAGCCCGCCGAGCTCGGAGGCCGCCCACTGGGTGAACGCCACGCAGTCCGCTTCGTTCGAGACGTCGAGCCGGCGGCGCGCGATGCCGGCGGGGAGCTCCGCGAGCCCCGCCTCGTCCACGTCGCCCGCGGCGACCTTGGCGCCCGCGGCGGCGAGCTGCTTGGCAAAGTGAGCGCCCATGCCGCGCCCGGCTCCGGTGACGATGATCTTCAAGCTGTCGAGTTTCATGGGGGCTCTCTCTCAGTTGGCGAGGGTCTTGCCAAACCACTCCGCGAGCTTCGGGTAAAGCTGTTTCGGCGCGCTGCCCCCGACCACCGCGCCCACGTGGCCGCCCGGGATGACCAGCAGGCTCTTGTCGCTGGAGCTCGACAGGTCGTTCAGGGCCTGGGCGGCGGGCGGCGGGCAGATCACGTCGCGATCGGTCACGACCGTGAGCACCGGGCAGCGGATGTCGCCGAGGCGCACGCGCCGTCCGGCGACGTGGTGCTCACCTCGCGCGAGCGCGTTCTCCTGGTACAGGTCCCGGATGTATTTGGCGTAGGCGGCGCCCGGGAACGGGATGTTGGCGCTCGCCCACTCCTCGAGCGCCTGGTAGGCCTCCAGCCGCTCCGGATCGCCGAGGCGATCGAAGAAGCTCAGCCACTTGCCGAGCTGCGCCGTGGGCCGAAGGGCGACGAAGCCGCTTTGCATCTGCTGGGCGCTGACGTTGCCGGCGTCGGCGATCGCCTGAGGGTCGAACCAGCGCGGGTTCACCATGTGGGCGAGGAAACCGCCCTCGGCGAAGTCGATGGGGCCCGCCAGGTTCACCAGCCCCGCGACGGAGTCGGGCTCCAGGGCGGTGTGGATGGCGGCCAGGGTGCCGCCGATGCAGTAGCCGAGCAGCCCCACCCGGGGCGCGCCGCTCTCGCGCTGCACCCGCCGCACCATGCGGCCGACCCGGCCGACGACCGCGTCCCAGTCCAGGTAGCGGTCCTCGGCCTCCGGCACGCCCCAGTCGAGGCAATACACGTCGAAGCCCGCGTCCACGAGCGCCCGCGCGAGCGAGGCGCCCGGGCGCAGATCGAGCACGTACCAGCGGTTGATCAGCGAAGGCACCAGCAGCACCGGTGCGCGGCCGGATGAAACCTCGCTCGCGCGAAATCGGTAGAGCGTTGCCGTGCCTTCGCTGAACAGCGAATCCCTCGGGGTGGGTGCGAGCTGCATCGGTTCGTCAGCTCCCCGTGCGCAGGCTCTCGCCGGTCTTCTTGACCATCTCCAGGTTCAGCTTGCGCCACTCGTTGGAGAGCGCGAGGCCGTAGGTGAGCGACTCCTTCATCAGCTTGGCGCTCTCGTCGATGGCCTGCTGCGCGCGCTCCACGCCCTGGCCCTGGGCCTTGGCGAGCTGCTCCCCGAGCTGCTCCATGCGCTCGAGCTGCTCCTTGGCGGTGCGGGTCCAGAGGTCGAAGAACTGGTTGGGGGAGTTGAATCCGGGCATGAACATGGCTGTATCGGTGTCCTTCCGCGCCGAGATTTGTTGCGGCGCAACAAGACCAATAGGCAGCGTCTGCGCCCCTGTCAAGCCGAGAATGTTGCGAAGCAACAAAATCAGCGGCGGCGGCGGGGCTTCTTCTCGAGCGAGCGCTTGAGCTCGTCGAGCTCGCGGCGCAGGCTCGCGATGTCGGCGTCGGCGCGGGGTTCCGGCTCGCGGCGCGGCGGGGGCGGCGGCGGAGGCGCGGCGTCCCAGCTGCCCTGCTGCGAGAACAGACGCGCGAAGGCGTTGCTCGCCGAGAACGGCATGTTGGCGAACGGGAAGTACGGCGAGACGGCCTGCGCGCCCTGTTTGGCGGTCAGGTACATCTCCAGCGTGGCGCTGACATAACGCCCGAAGAACTCGCCCAGCGCGTCGTCCTGCATGCGGATGAGCTGGGTCAGGAGCGGTACCGGCAAAAGCTTCGCGGCCGGTCCCTCCAGGATGATCTGCGTCAGCGTGGCCTGCGTCAGGTCCTCGCCGCTCTTGGCGTCCACCACCCGCACGTCGGCGCCCTTGCGGATGCGTTCGGTCAGCTCTTCGAGCGTGATGTAGCGGCTCTCCTCGGTGTCGTAGAGGCGGCGGTTGCTGTACTTCTTGACCACGAGGGGCATGTCGCAGTGCGAAAGGCTAGCCCTCCCAGGGCGCCATGGGAAGCGCAAAATTGCGGCACTGCAACATGGGGCTTGACCAGCCATGGAGCCGGAGCTATCCATGCGCAGGTCGATCATGGTGCAGTGCAACAAGAAGCTGCCGCTGCTGCTCCTGCTGGGGATCTTCGGCTGCAACGCCGCGTCCGAGAACGCGGACGAGTGCGAGCGAGGCTCGGATTGCGTCTCCGGCGCCTGCAACGCCGGCCGCTGCGTGCCGGCGGCCGGCGGCGCTGCGGGAGCGGCGGGCGCGCCCAGTGGCGGCGCGGCCGGGACGGGCGGCGTTGCCGGCAGCGGCGGCAGCGCGGGCAGCCCGAGCGGCGGCTCCGGCGGCGGCTTCTGCGCGCCCAACCACGACGGCGTGCTCGACAAGAGCGAGACCCCGCTGGCGGCCGGCTTGAACGCGAAGTTCCTGGTCTCCGGCCCGGCGCCGGTGGCGAGCGCCGGCGTGGCGCAGGGCGACGGCAGCCGCAGCTGGGACTTCAGCGGCGCACTCTCCGGCGACCACCTGGTGCTGGTCGAGACGCAGAAGCTCGACGGCAAGTGGTTCGCGGCGAAGTTCCCTGGCGCGAGCTACGCGGCCCGGCTCGCGGAGTCGAGCGATCTGCTCGGCGTGTTCGAGATCGCGGCGACCTCGCTCTTGCTGCGCGGCGTGGTGTCGCCCAGCGACGGCCTGACCAAGACCGAGCTCAGCTACGCGCCGCCGGTCGTGGTGCTGGATTTCCCGCTGAAAGAGGGCAAGACCTGGTCCACCGCCAGCACCGTGAGCGGCTTCGCCCAGGGTGTCCTGGCCAATTACACCGAGGAGTACGCGAGCAGCGTGGACGCCCACGGCACCCTGAAGGCGCCGTTCGGCGAGTTCCCGGTGCTGCGCACGCGCGTGGTGCTGACGCGCAAGGTCGGCCTGGTGACCACCGTGGTGCGCTCGTTCCTGTTCGGCTCGGAGTGCTTCGGCACCGTCGCCAGCCTGGTCGCCAAGGACAACGTCAGCACCACCGAGGTGAGCGAGGCGGCCGAGCTCCGGAGGCTCGCGCCGTGAAGCCGTGGGCGCTCGCCGTGGCACTCTTGCCGCTCGCGTGCGCGCCCGCGTTCCACTCCGGGCCCATGCCCGGCGAGCCCAAGGCGAGCTACGCGAACGTGGCCGGCGCCCGCGTGCGCTACCAGGACGAAGGCCAGGGCTCGGCGGTGGTGCTGCTGCACGGCTTCGCCTCGTCGCTCGAGACCTGGGAGACGGTGCGGCCCGCGCTCTTGGCCGATCACCGGGTGATTTCCCTGGATCTGAAGGGCTTCGGCTGGACGGATCGGCCGCCGGGCGACTATTCGCCGCGGGCCCAGGCCGAGCTGGTGTTCGCGCTGCTCGACGCCCGGGGCGTGAAGCGGGCGGCGCTCGTGGCGCACTCCTGGGGCGCCTCGGTCGCGCTCCAGATGGCGCTGCTCCGCCCCGAGCGGGTCGAGCGCCTCGCGCTCTACGACGCCTGGGTCTACGAGGAGCAGCTGCCCACGACCTTCCACTGGGCGCGCGCCGGCGGCGTCGGCGAGGCGCTGTTTGGCGCCTTCTACGCCGAGCGCTCCGACGAGAAGATCTCGCAGGCGTTCTTCGACGAGCGCAACGTGAGCGAGCGCCTGGTCGAGGACGTGGAGCGCGCGCTCGAGCGGCCTGGAACCACGGCGGCGGCGCTGGCGGCGACGCGGGGCCAGCGCTTCGCGGAGGTCGAGGCGCGCTATCGCGAAATCAAGCAGCCGGTGCTCCTGCTCTGGGGACGCGAGGACCGCGTGACGCCAATCGAGATCGGCGAGCGCCTCCTGCGCGAGCTGCCCGACGCGAAGCTCCGCGTCTACGGCCGCTGCGGGCACTTCCCCATGCTCGAAGCCGCCCGGGAGTCCTCGCGGGATCTGGCTGAATTCCTGCGGGATCCGCCCGCGCCCAAGCCCGCCCCCGCCCCCGCCCCCGCCCCCGCCCCCGCCCCCGCGCCACAGCCCGCACCCGCCCCCGAGCCGGAGGCAACGTGAAGCGCCTCGCGCTCGCGCTCGTGCTCGCCAGCGCTCCCGCCGGAGCGACCGGCTTCGCCGACCACGCGCGGGACCTCGGCGCGAAGCCCGCCGAGGACGTGCGCCTGGACGGCTACTTCCGCGTGCGCGGCGATGCGCTTTACAACCTGGACCTCGATCGCGGCCCGACGCCCTCGGGCCAGCTCCTGTACCCGGTGCCGCTCGGCAGCCGCAGCGGGCAGACGTTGACTCGCGCCGACATGCGCCTGCGCACGGATCTGGCCATCTACGCGCCCGGCGGCATGATGGCGGTGAAGGCGCGGCTCGACGCCCTGGACAACGTCGCGCTCGGGAGCGCGCCGGAGGGCATTCCCGCCGCCAGCGGCAGCCAGCGCACGGAAGGTGAGACCATCACGGTGAAGCGCGTCTGGGGCGAGGCGCTCACGCCCGTCGGGGCGCTGGCCATCGGTCGCATGGGCAGCCACTGGGGCCTCGGCATCCTCACCAACTCCGGCGATTGCCTGGACTGCGACAGCGGCGACGCCGCCGATCGCATCGCCTTCGTGACCCCAATTCTCGGCCATTATTGGGCCGTTGCCTACGATTTCTCGGCGACCGGACCGTTCGTGCCGGACCGCGGCGGACGCCGCTCCATCGACTTCGCGCCGAGCGCCGCGGTGCACACGCTGACCTTCGCGGCGCTCTCCTCGCGCACCGACGCGGCGCGGGCGCGGCGCGCGAAGGCGGGCAAGCACACGCTGGAGTACGGCGCCTACGCCTCGCACCGCTGGCAGAAGGACGACGTGCCGGCGACCTACCTGCCGGTCGCGCAGCCCGTGACCGTCGACAACCGTCAGGTGATGTCGCGGGGCTACACCGCGACCGCGGCGGATCTGTGGACGCGTCTGAGCGGTCGCGGCTATCGCGTCGAGGCGGAGGTCGCGTACCTGACGGCGCGCGTCGAGCAGCCGTCGCTGGTGCCCGGCGTGCTGCTGCGCGATCCGGCCACCAGCAAGCAGCTCGGTGCCGCGTTCGAGAGTGAGGCCGGAGACGCGGACGACAGCTACCGGCTGGGCTTCGACGCCGGCTACGCCAGCGGTGATTCCGCGCCGGGCTTCGGGGCCTTTCCCGGGGTGAACCGCCCGGCGCCGGTGCCCGGCGATCTGGACGGACCGCAGGCCCGCCCGCCCTCCGATTCGAGCGTGAACAATTTCCGATTCCACCCGGACTTCCGCGTGGATCGCATCCTTTTTCGCGAGATCATCGGCACCGTGACCGACGCGGTGTACCTCCGGCCGCACGTCGCGGGCGACCTGTTCCGCTTCGCGAGCGGGCGCCTGCGCGCCTCCGCCGCGGCGGTCTGGTCGTGGGCGGTCAACCCGGAGTCGGCGCCCGGCGGACGCCGGCCGCTGGGCGTGGAGGTGGATCCCACCCTGAGCTACGAGAGCCGCGACGGCTTCGTGCTCGCGCTGGAGCAGGCCACGCTGATCCCGCTGGCGGGGCTCGACAACCCGGGTCTGGGGCTGAAAGCCAAGCCCGCCCAGCTCTGGCGGCTGAGCGCCGCGTTCACCTTCTGAGGTATCCATGGCGCGTCTTCTCTCACTCGCTCTGCTCGCGCTCCTCGCCACGGCGTGCAGCGACAACAAGACCCAGCCGCCGAGCTACTCGGAGTACCAGGGTGCCGAGCCCACGCCGCTGTCCTGCGTGCCGAACCTGGACGGGCGCATCGACGCGAACGAAGCGCAGCCGGCGATCGGCGCGCAGGTGTCGTACCTGGTGTCGCCGGCGGACGTGGAGCGCAGCGTGGACCTGGTCGGCGTGGACCTGGGTGGCGGCCGGTTTCGCTGGGATTTTGCCACCGATTTCGCGGACGACCAGCTGGCGAAGGTGGCGCCCACGGGCATCTCCGGCAAGTGGTACCAGAGCTCCTTCGCGCCGGACGCCTTCGTCACCCCGTTCGACGCCGCCGGCAGCGTCGAGAACGTGCTGCGGCACGACGACAAGGCGCTCTGGCTGCTGGGCGTGGCCTCGCGGGACGAAGCACCCCCGGAGGGCAAGACGCTCCTGATCTACGACGCGCCGGTCGAGCTGTTGCGCTTCCCCATCGAGCCGGGAAGCAGCTACGTGTCCGCCGGCAGCATCAAGAACGGCACGCTGCGCGGCTTGCCCTACGCCGGCAAAGACACCTACGAGGTCTCGGCGAACGGCGTGGGCGAGGTGGTGCTCTCGGCCCTGGCCTTCACGCAAGCGCATCGCGTGCGGACCAAGGTGACGGTCGCGCCGGCCGTGGGCGCGAGCACCTCGCGCCGGCAGGTCTCGTTCTTCTTCGAGTGCTTCGCCGAGGTGGTGCGCGCCACCAGCCTCGCCGACGAGCCCGAGGCGGATTTCAGCGTGGCCAAAGAGCTCAGAAGAATCGGCTTTTAGCCGCAGGAGACAGCGAAAATGAACGCCTGGGATCAATACAAGAAGTTCTTCAACGCCTGGGAAAACGCCACCGCACAGTACATGGAGCAGGTGCTGAAGAGCCCGCTGATGCTCGAGCCGGCGGGGGCATGGCTGAGCGCCATGATGAAGGCCAAGGCCAAGAGCGACGAGCTGGCCGCAAACTGGTGGGGCGGGCTCGGGCTGCCCACGAAGCGGGACCAGGAGCGCACCCTGCACAAGCTGAACCAGCTGGAGAGCAAGCTGCTGGATCTGGAAGAGCGCCTGGCCGGCGCGGAGAAGTGAGCCAACCATGTTCGACATCACGCCGTATCGCGAGCTGAAGATCGCCCCCCGCGCCGTGTTCGACGCCCTGGAAGAGCGGCGCTCGCGCCCGCGCTTCATGCTGCCGACGCCCGAGGGCGACTGGGCGGCGGTGACCTGGGGCGCGTACGCCGACGCCATCCGGAAGCTCGCCTGCTACCTGGCGGCCACGGGGCTCGAGCCCGGCGATCGCGCGGCGATCTTCGCGCCGAATCGCGTGGAGTGGATCGAGGCGGCGCTGGCGATCCAGGCCGCGGGCGGCGTCATGGTCCCGGTCTATCCGGCCTGCACCGCGGAGCAGGCCGCGTACATCGTGGACCACAGCGACGCGAAGGTGCTCTTCGTGGACACGCCGGCGCTGCTCGCGCGGGTGCTCGAGCGCTGGAGCGAGCTCGCTCACCTGGAGCGTGTGGTCTTGCTCGACGACGGCATCGACGCCGGCAAGGTGCTGGCGGAGCTCCGCGCGCAGGGCAAACCCGCGCCCGCCGCGGCCGAGCTCGAATCCAAGCTCGTGACCTGGAGCCGCGCGCTCGCGCTGGGCGCGGCCCACGATCTGGAGGCGCCGCAGGCGTTCGAAACGCGCATGCAGGCGGTGGAGCTCGATCGGCCGGCGCTGATGCTCTACACCAGCGGCACCACCGGCAACCCCAAGGGCGTGCCGCTGACCCACCGGAACGTCGCGCTGAACGGCCTGGACTGGCTGGAGTGCAACGCGCCGCTGCTGGAGGACAACGCGGTGGACCTGTTGTGGTTGCCGATGAGCCACATCTTCGGCCTGGGCGAGGCGTGCCTGGGCAATACCCTGGGTTTCACCACCTATCTGTCCGATCCGCTGAAGGTGCTCGGGCACCTGCCCGAGGTGAAGCCCAGCGTGTTCATGAGCGTGCCCGCCTACTGGGAGAAGCTCGCCACCGGCGCGATGACCGAGAGCGATCCCGATGCGCGTCGCGAGAAGCTGGCGGCGCTGACCGGCGGCCGGCTGCGCTTCTGCCTGTCCGGCGGCGCGGGCCTGAAGCGCGAGATCAAGCAACTCTTCTACGAGTGCGGTCTGCTCATCATCGAGGGCTACGGGCTCACCGAGTGCTCGCCCACGCTCACCTTGAACCGACCCGACGCCTTCCGCTTCGATTCCGTGGGCAAGCCGCTGCCGTCGGTCGAGCTGCGCTTGGCGGAGGACGGCGAGATCCTGGCCCGCGGCCCCAACATCTTCGCGGGCTACCACAAGGACCCCGCTGCGAGCCGCGAGGCTTTCACCGACGACGGCTGGTTCAAGACCGGGGACGTGGGCCGCTTCACCGACGACGGCTTCCTGCAGATCGTCGATCGCAAGAAGGAGATCCTGGTCACCGCGGGCGGCAAGAACGTCCCGCCGGCGAACATCGAGCTTCGCTTCGCCGACGACCCGGTGGTCGCCAACGCCATCGTCTACGGAGACGGCAAGAAGTTCCTGGTCGCGGGGATCTGGCTGAACCCGGAGGCCACGGACGCGAAGCTCGCGGCGCTGGGCGTGAAGCCGGAGGGCCGCAGCGCGGCCATTGCGGAGCTCGTCGCCGCGAGCGTCGAGCGCGTGAACCAGCACCTGGCGAGCTTCGAGCAGATCAAACGCTTCCGCGTGATGGACACGCCGCTGACGGTGGCCGGAGGCCTCTTGACCTCGACCCTGAAGCCCCGGCGCAAGCAGATCTACCAGGCCTTTCAGCGCGACTTCGAGGCACTGTACGGCTGATGTTCCAGGCGCTCGGCTCACTCCTGGGGCGGAAGGCGCCCGCCGTGGGGCAGACCCCGGCGGACGTCGTGTTCACGGAGAACAAGTGGCGCCTCTTGCGCTACCGGCCGCGGGCGGAGGGCCGCGCGTTCGCGACGCCGCTCGTGCTGGTGCCTTCGCTGATCAACCGGCACTACGTGCTCGATCTGCTGCCCGGCAAGAGCTTCGTCGAGTACTTCGTGGCGCGTGGTCACGACGTGTTCTGCCTGGACTGGGGCACACCGGGGGACGAGGATCGCTACGTCAGCTTCGACGACGTGTGCGATCGCTACCTGGGTCGCGCGCTGAAGAAATCAGCGGAAATCGCCGGGGCGCCGCGCTCTCACGTGCTCGGGTACTGCCTGGGCGGCACGCTCGCAGCCATCCACGCCACGGTCTACCCCGAACGCTTCGCCTCGCTCACGGCCCTGGCGGCGCCCATCGGCTTTCACGACGGTGGGCTGCTCAGCACCTGGACGCGCTCGGCGAGCTTCGACGTGAAGGCCGTGGTGGCAGGCACCGGCAACGTGCCCTGGCAGCTGATGCAGTCCGCCTTCCACATGCTCCGGCCCACCCTCAATCTCTCCAAGGCCGTACACGCCGCCGACAAGCTCTGGGACGACGAGTTCATGAACGGCTTCCTGGCGCTGGAGACCTGGGGCAACGACAACGTGTCGTTCCCGGGCGCCTGCTACGAGCGCTACGTGGAGGAGCTGTACCGGAAGGACGCGCTGCTCGCGGGGACCTTCACGCTCTCGGGCAAGCCCGCGCGGCTCGAGGCCATCACCTGCCCGACCCTGGCCGTCACCTTCGAGCACGACAACATCGTCCTGCCCCAGAGCGCCGCGGTGCTGCTCGAGCGCATCTCCGCGACCGACAAGCACCGCATCCACCTGCCCGGCGGCCACGTGGGCGCGGTGGTGTCGAAGAAGGCCGCGCAGAGCCTGTGGCCGGCGATGGCGAAGTTCTGGGAGGAGCGAGCTGACTAGTCCGGCGTTCCGGCGTCCTGCGGCGGAGCCCCACAGAATCCGAGCGTCTGGCCGGTCTGCTGGCATGACCACGTGCCGGTACACTCGCAGTCGAAGAGCTTCTGCATGCCCGCGCCGCCATCCGGACAGTTCAGGTACACGCTGACCAGGCACGACCCCGACCCGATGCACGCTCCGCTGGGAGGCGCGCTCTGAGGTGCCGCGGGGCATTCGACCGGCACCGCATTCACCGCCGAGTCGGTCTTCTCGGTCGGGTCCGACTCAGAGCCGCAGGCCGCGAGTGCGTACGCCATGCCAAGACAAAGGACTTCACGGCAGCGCATCAGGGCCCTCCCAGCGCCGCGTCCAAATCCACGACACTTCCGGACGCCCCGTAACACCGATTGGCGCCTAGCGAACTCGGGTGAACCTGGAAACATGCAATGAAGGTCAGCTTCGCGCCCATGCCGATAGTGTGGTGCACTATGACCGTTCCCGCATCCTGGACCCCTGTCTTCTGCGAGAAAGCGCCTGATGCGATGTCGGCGCCGATCCCCAGCGCTTCTTCGACCACAGTGGGAAGACACACGAAAGAAGCGGCAAGGTTCGACTGGTCGAACGCCGAGGTGTCGTAGTCGTTTGCGCTTCCTCCAGGTGCGTTCGGATCACACATCGACCGATCAGTTGCCGTGATGTCGTACAAGCGGACGGCTGGCGAGAAGTACGGTCCGTTGGTCAGCGTGTTGTAGAAGCCCGTCGCCTCCGCGTTACATGTAGTGTCGAAGCTGTGATCCCCGACTACGTACGAGTAGTCGTTCGCGCTAATTGCAGCGACGCCGGAGTTGGCCACAGCGAGATCGCTCGAGCAGACAGCGCTCGCGCCTAACGCAACTGGTATGAAGAATCGTCCCACTCCCATGCGAGCGAGTCTCCCCCCCCCCCCGGTTGTCAAGCTGGTGCGAAGCAGTGCTTGACCGTTGTCAACTCGAGCGTGTCAAGCCGGGTCGAGCGCGACGCCGTCGTAGACGGCGCTCACGGGAAAGGCAGCGTCGAACGCGTCGAGCGTCACCATTTCGCCGTCCCGTAGCTCGCGCTCGGTCCAACGCCCACCTTCGATCCGTTCCACGACCGTGATGCGCCACTCGCGGTGCGACACGATCAGCACGGCCCGTAGCGATTCGAGCTGCCGGTAGCTCTCGAGCGACTCTGACCTTCAGGTCCGAGGTCGCCACGCGACAACCCGCCGGAAGAGCTCCGGCCAACGCCACGATGGTTGCCGCAGCGAGCTGGGCGTGGGCAGGCGTGCCACCGGCCATCGCGTAGATCACGCCGCGGCAGTACTCCAGCTTCAGCAGGCTCGTCTCGAGCGACGCGAGGTACTCCGCGTAGTCGTAATGAAGCCGGCGGGCGGTGGTCACCCCGCGCAGTGTAGCGCAATTCCGCCGGGAGCCCGGCGCGCAATTGGCGAAGTCGCACCGCCCCCGATGACCTACAATCGGGGCGATGCGCCGCGCGTCCCTCGCCCTCGCGCTCTTCGCCTTCGGCTGCGGAGGTGACGACCCCGCCGCGCCGCCGAGCGCCAACGCCCCGTGCAGCGAACCCGCCCAGGCGGGGAGCCCGCTCGGCGTGCACTGCGGGCAGCTCGTGGATGCAGAAGGCCGCGTGGTCTTTCTGCGCGGCGTGAACGCGCGGGTCGAGGGGATCTTCGACGTCACCTTCGACGACGGGCGCACGGCGCTGGAGGAGATCCCCGCGTTCACCGCCGGCGACGCCACGGCGATGCGCGACTTCGGCTTCGACGCCCTGCGCTTGCCCATCAACTGGAGCGGCATCGAGCCGACGAAGGACGGCGGCTTCGACGAGGCGTACCTGGACCGCGTCGAGCAAGCGCTAGATCTGGCGCACGCCGCCGGCTTGAGCGTGCTCCTGGATCTGCACCAGGACGCCTACAGCAAGGAAATCGGCGAAGACGGAGCGCCGCTCTGGGCCATCCTCCCGCCGCCGACGGAGCTCCTGGAAGGCCCGCTCGTCGATCTGGAGGCGCGCCGGCTGAGCAAGCAGGTGCTGGACGCCTTCGAGACGTTCTTCGGCGACAGCACCGACGGCAGCTGGCTGCGCGAGCGCTTCAGCGCCATGGCCGCGCACGTGATGCAGCGTTTCGCCGAGCATCCGGCGGTGATTGGCCTCGAGATCTTCAACGAGCCGCAGGCCACCATGGCAGGAGTCACCCGCCTGAACGACGTCGCCTACCCGGCGCTGCGCGCGGCGGCGCCCGAGAAGCTCTACCTGTTCGAGCCGCCGGTCACGCGCAACGTGCTCGACGTCGCGCCCGTACCGGAGGCGCCGCTCGGGCCGATGACGGGCTACGCGCCACACGTCTACACGCTCGCGTTCGTCAGCACCGACGCGCAGAAGCAGGCGATGACGAAGGAGACGTTGCGCACCTCCCACGCGAACGCGCGCGTCGAGGCGGACGCCTGGCAGGCTCCGCTGGTCATCACGGAGTGGGGCTTCGACCCGAAGGCCATCAAGGCGAACGAATACGTGACCTGGCAGAGCGAGCTCGCGGAGGAGTACGGCGCGTCCACGTTCTTCTGGGTGTGGAAGGAGCGCTCCCAGGGCAACTGGGGCTGCTTCGACTTCGACCCGACGACGCAGGTGTTCAGCGAGCGCGCGGCGCTCCGAACCGCGCTCGCCCGGGTGCGACCGGTGGCCGTGGCGGGCTGGCCCACGCGGGTGTCGTTCGCACGCGCGACCGGGGTGTTCGAGCTCGAATTCGACGGTAATCCGCGGGTGAAGGCGCCGCACCGCATCGCCGTGGCGCCGCTGCTCGGCGCGCCCGAGGCGGTGGAGTGCGACGGGGCGTCGGTCGAGTACCAGACGGCCGCGCACGGGGAGGTCCGAGCGCACTGCGGCCGCGGTAGCGCCGCGCCGCACTTGCTCCGGGTCGTGGTCGCGCCCAGGCCTTGAAGTGTTCCGCACGCCGCGCTTCGGCTAAGCTTTGACGCAGCATGAAGCGGACCCGCTACGTCGCCCTGGGGATCGCGGCGTCGTGGCTCCAGTGGACCAGCTGCACTGTCGAGGAGATCGACCTCGAAGGCAAGAAGTGCCCCTGCGCCGACGGCTGGACGTGCGACGACGCGACTGGGCTCTGCGTGAAGCTCGCGTCTACCGGCGGCGGTGGAAGCGGTGGAAGCGGCGGAAGCGGCGGGGGCGGGGGAAGCGGTGGCTCGGACGCAGCGGTCGATCAGTCTGCTGACGCGCCGCCGACACCGGTCGCGCTCGGCCGGCCTTGCATCGGCTCGCAGCGCTCGACCGGTATGGTGGCCAATCGCAAGCGCGTCAGCCGATTCGCGTTGTTCTCGCCGGAGACCTACGACGCGGTGATGCTGTACCTGGAGCCCCCTGGCAGCGGCTCGCAGCAAGTTCGCGGCATCGTCTACTCGGTGGGCGGAAATGGGCAGCCGGATGCGCTGGTCGGGGTCACGACCGAAGCGTCGATTGGCACCTCGTTCGTGAAGGGCTGGGTGTCGATGGCGTTCGACCAGCCGTTGACCCTCCAGGCGGGCGAGTACTGGCTCGGGATGCACAGCGGGCCGAACGGCTCGTCGAAATACGCCTTCGAGACCGCTCCGGCGGCGCTGCGCTTTTCGGACGACACCTACTCCGACGGGCCAACGGCGACGTTCGGAGCCACCACCAACAACGACAGCCTCTTGTCGGTGTATTTGAAGCCCGCGGGGGCGACCGTCGACGACTCGAAGCCCTGTCCCAGCTCGGGTGGAACCGGCGGCGGCGGTGGAACCGGCGGCGCGCCCGGCGGCGGCGGGGGCACGACGGGCGGCGGGGGCACGACGGGCGGCGGGGGCACGACGGGCGGAGGTGGCACGACGGGCGGAGGTGGCACGACCGGCGGAGGTGGCACGACGGGCGGAGGTGGCACGACCGGCGGAGGTGGCACGACCGGCGGAGGTGGCACGACCGGTGGCGGTGGCACGACCGGTGGCGGGGGCACGACCGGTGGCGGTGGCACGACCGGTGGCGGGACGGGCGGCGGCCTGGACGCGGGCGCTGACTGATGGCCGGTCGCGCGCTGCTCGTGGCGACGGCCGCCCTCCTGCTCTCGGGGACGGCGAGCGCCCAGGTCGCGTGGGGCCCGCCTCCAGGCTCGTTCCCGGTGGTGCTGCACGCGAGCGACCCGAACGTCTCGTTCACGCTGGCGCACGAGAAGGACTCGCCGCCGTTCGTGGCCTGTCAGGGCGAGTGCGTGTTGCCTTTGTTCGCGGGCGACTACTTTCTGAAGATCGACGAGACGAAGAGCATCATCGGAGGGAAGCGGCGCTTCAAGGTGGACGCGCCCAGTGACGTCAGCATCGAGCCGCGGACCTACGATGACCGCGCGATGGGCCAGCTGATGGGCGGGATCGGCATCGGCCTTCTGGTGCTCGGCACCGTGGGCATGGTGGCTACGGGGATCCACATCGACGGAGAGCGAGAGAACGACAACGGCGAAGCGGCGCTCTTCGCCGTGAGCTTCTTCGGCTTCGTCGGCGGCGCCGTGCTCACACCCATCGGCTGGGTCAAGGCGGGACGCGCGGCGCCGGTGCTGAGCGTGACGCCGCTCGCGCCGGCACCCCGATGATGGTCGCGCTCAGCCACAGTCGCACGCGCATCCCGCGGCCCCACACGGATCCGCGCAGCCGTTCACCGCGCAAGCCGCATCGCCGCACTTCTGATACGCGCAGTAGCACTTGAAGCCGTGGCTCTGGCAGTAGAGGTCGCAAGTCGACCAGGTCAGCGTCGGCTCGCACATCGTACACGCGCCCGAGGTGCACTTCCCACAGGCCGTGCAGCCCGCGCCACACGCGGCACAGCTCACTTCGAGCTGCTGCTCTTGGCTCACGGCGTTCGACGCTGAGTCCGAGAACTCGACCAACACGGTTCGCGTCGCGCTGGCGCCGGCCTTGAAGACGATGGTCTCCAGGTCGTTCAGCACCTTCCAGGTCACGTCCGCGGTGAACGTTCCTGCACTGAGTTGGGTGAACGCGCCGAGGAACTTCGACTTGTCCTTCGAGTACAGCTTGCCGCCTGCGATGTCGGCCAGTCCGTCGGGATCGGTCACGTCGACGGTGAGCTCCACGCTCGCAGCGTCACCATCGAGCTCGCCGCTGACCAGGATGCTCAGGATGACCGGGCTCTGGTTCGCGCTCCCCGCCGCGCCGGCCGCTCCACCGGAAGCCGGGCTGCCGCCGGTTCCCGATGTTTCGGAGGACGACTCGGAGCAGGCGAGCGCAGTGCCGCACAGGACCGCCGCTGCAGCGAACACCGCCTGCCGCATGCAGATACCAATACCACGCGAGGGTGCTCGGGCGCGCCCACTCACACCCCGCGCCGGCCGCCCCAGCGCTCGATGTGCAGGCGGGGTGACAGTCCGAGCCCGCGCGACAGGCTCGCCGCCGCGACGAACGGCGTGCGCGCCGCCAGCTCTTCGCGCGTGCGCGCCTCGGGCATGAGCAGCGCGCGCACGCGTGGCCAGCCGAGCTCGGCGATCAGGCGCTCCGCCTCCTCCACGTCGGCCTCGTCGGCGACCACCAGCTTCAACCAGGCGCGCTCGGTGGCGAGGAATACTCCGAGCACCTGCGGTCTCAGGCGCAGTCCCTCGCGATTGCCGCTCTTGGAGAGCTTTGGGGAGACGTTCCACTGATCGACCCGCCGCGCGAGCTCGGGTACCGGAGCGAGCGTGCCGTTGGTCTCGACCTCGATGCAGAAGCTCCGGTCCAGCGCTGCCAGGAGCACGGCGAGGCTCGCCTGCTGGAGCAGCGGTTCGCCGCCGGTCACGACCAGCCGGCGCGCGCACGAGGCTTCGAGCTCGCTTCGCACCGACTCCACGCTGCGCGTGTGGACCTCGTCTTCGTAGCGGTGGTTGTTGAAGTCCCAGGTGTACTTGGTGTCGCACCAAGAGCAGTGCAGGTTGCAGGTCGCCAGGCGCAGGAACACCGCCGGCTGACCGGCGCTCGCACCCTCGCCTTGGATGCTCTCGAAAATCTCGGAGACCTTGAGCGTGCGCATGGCAGAGGTCGAAGGATTGTGCTCGCCGCTCTGCGGAGCAAGGCCGTTTCGTGGTAGCTCTCTCCCCCGATGGCCGACAAACGCCAAGGCTTGCCGCTCAACTCGATCCGTCCGGTGGAGGTGAAGCCGGGCTTTCACCGCTTCGCAGAGGGCTCGGTGCTGTACCGCGCCGGCGGGACCCAGCTCCTGGTCACCGCGTCCATCGACGACGGCGTCCCGGACTTCATGAAGGGCCGGGGCAAGGGATGGATCACCGCGGAGTACCAGATGCACCCGCGCGCGAACCCCAAGCGCCGCGAGAACCGCGACGGGCGCGACAAACCGCTGTCCGGCCGCTCGCGCGAGATCCAGCGCTTGATCGGGCGCGCGCTGCGCGCCGCGGTGGACCTCGACAAGCTCGGCGAGCGCAGCATCGTCATCGACGCCGACGTGCTCGAGGCCGACGGCGGCACGCGCACCGCGGCCATCACCGGCGGCTTCATCGCGCTGGCCATGGCCGTCGACAAGCTGCGGCTCGACAGGAAGGTGCTGCGCGATCAGGTCGCCGCGGTGAGCGTGGGGCACGTGGACGGCGAATACGCCCTCGACCTCTGCTACGCGGAGGACAGCACGGCGCGCGTGGATCTCAACGTCGTGGCCACGGCCAAGGGTGGCATGGTCGAGATCCAGGGCACCGCCGAGGGTGAGCCGGTGCCTCGCTCCGATCTGGACGCCATGGTCGATCTCGCGCTGATCGGCGTGGCGGAGCTGTGCGTGGTGCAGCGCAAGGCGCTCGGCGGCGTGGGCATCGAGCTCGGGCGCCTGATGCCCAGCTGAAGGGAGAACGGAGATGGGGAAGATCCGCGAGACCGCCGAGGCGCTCTGGTCGGGAGCCGCCGCCACCAGAGAATTGCAGCCGATTTCGCTGATGCTGGGCCTGGAGGAGCTGCAGCCGGGCCTGGCTTTTCTGTCGAGCTTCGGCAACGTGATCGCGCTCCGCACGAGCGACGGGCTGGCGTTGATCGACACCGGCTCGTTCTTCATGGCCGGGCAGAACCACGCCAACCTGCGCGAGTGGTGCGGCGAGCCGCTGAAGACCGCCGTCTACACCCACGGCCACGTCGATCACGCCTTCGGCCTCGGGCCCTTCGAGGCGGAGGGCAACGGCAAGATCGAGGTCATCGCCCACGAGGCGGTGAAGGAGCGCTTCGATCGCTACCAGCTCACCGCCGGCTACAACCGCGTGATCAACGGCCGGCAGTTCGGCATCGCCGCGTGGCCGACGGAGTACCGCTATCCGGACCTCTGCTACCGGGACCGGCTCGAGCTGCACCTGGGTGGCGAGCGCGTCGAGCTCTTCCACGCTCGCGGCGAGACCGACGACCACACCTTCGCCTGGCTGCCGGAGCGCCGTGCGCTGTGTACCGGCGACCTGTTCATCTGGGCGTCGCCGAACTGCGGCAACCCGCAGAAGGTGCAGCGCTTCCCGCGCGAGTGGGCGGCGGCGCTCAGGCGCATGGCGGAGCTCGGTCCGGAGCTGCTGTTGCCCGGCCACGGCCTGCCCATCGAGGGTCGAGATCGGGTCCAGCAGGCGCTGACGGAGAGCGCGGAGCTCCTGGAATTCCTGGTCGAAGCCACGCTCGAGCGCATGAACGCCGGGCAGCGCCTGGACACGATCCTGGCCGAGGTGAAGGCGCCGGCGCGCCTCCTCGAGCGCCCCTATCTCAGACCCGTCTACGACGAGCCGGAGTTCATCGTGCGCAATCTGTGGCGGCTCTACGGCGGCTGGTGGGACGGCAACCCCGCCAACCTGAAGCCCGCGCCGGAGGCGGCGGTCGCCCGGGAGATCGTCGCGCTCAGCGGCGGCGCCGGCGCATTGATTTCGCGGGCGAGCGCGCTGGCGGACGCCGGAGAGCTCGCGCTCGCGTCGCACCTGATCGAGCTCGCCCGTGCTGCGGCGCCACGAGACACGGAGCTCGGCGCGGTTCGCGCTCGGATTTACGCGGCGCGTTCCGAGGCCGAGTCGAGCCTGATGGCCAAGAACATCTTCCGCGCCGTGGCCGAAGAAGACTGAGCTCCGGGCTGGCCAGCCGAGCGTCTGGTCTTATCTTCGAGATCTCATGACCAAGCTGGACGCGAGCTACGAGCGCGGCCGCTGGCAGCACCCGCTCCCGGACGGGCGCATTCAGTGCGACCTGTGCCCGCGCTACTGCCGGCTCCACGAGGGCCAGCGGGCCTTTTGTTTCATCCGCGAGCGCGTGGGGGACGCCATCTACCTCACCAGCTACGGCCGGGCGACGGGCTTCTGCATCGATCCCATCGAGAAGAAGCCGCTGAATCACTTCTACCCCGGCTCGAGCGTGCTCTCCTTCGGCACCGCCGGCTGCAACCTGGGCTGCAAGTTCTGCCAGAACTGGGACATCTCGAAGGCCAAGGAGATCGAGCGCCTGTCTGACCGCGCGACGCCGGCGCAGATCGCCGAGGCGGCCGAGCGGCAGGGCTGCAAGAGCGTCGCCTTCACCTACAACGACCCCGTCATCTTCGCGGAGTACGCCATCGACGCTGCCAAGGAGTGCCACGCGCGTGGCATCAAGACGGTGGCTGTCACCGCCGGGTACATCACCCCCGAAGCGCGCGGCGACTTCTTCGAGCACATCGACGCGGCGAACGTCGATCTCAAGGCCTTCGAGCCCGACTTCTACCGGAAGCTCTGCTCCGCCGAGCTCGCGCCCGTGCTCGAGACGCTGGTCTGGCTGAGACGCGAGACGAACGTGTGGGTCGAGGTGACGACCCTGCTCATCCCGGGTCACAACGACTCCGTCGAGGAGATCGACCGGCTGTGCGCCTGGTTCGCGAAGGAGCTCGGTCCCGACGTCCCCCTTCACTTCAGCGCCTTCCACCCGGACTTCAAGATGCTGGACGTCCCGCAGACACCGCCCGCGACCTGCCAGCGCGCCCGCAAGCAAGCGCTCGCCCACGGCATTCGCTACGTCTACTCCGGCAACATCCACGACCCGAGCGGGGGCTCCACCTACTGCCCGAGCTGCAAGACGCTCCTGATCGAGCGCGACTGGTACGAGATCGGCAGCTATCACCTGGCGGGCAACCGCTGCGCCAAGTGCGGAGCGACCGTTGCCGGGCACTTCGAGGCCGAGGCGCCGAACGACCCCTGGGGCCGGCGGCGCGTGCGCGTCGCGATCGCCTAGCCCTCGCCGAACGCGTAGCGGTACAGCATGTCGGCGAGCGCGTCGCGGATCGCCTTGGCTGCCCGCGGCGACGGCGGCGGACCGCGCAGGCCCGCGGTGACCAGCGCCACGTCCTGCGCGGCGACGGAGATCACCCGCGCCGCGGCGTCGGCGTCGGGGATGCGCGCTTCCGAGACGCTCTGGCGGATCAACATCGCGATGGCCATGATGCCGCGCTCCTCGTAGTCGTCGCGCAGCTTGGCCAGGCCTTCGTCGCGCATCGCCACCGCCATGAACACGCGGGTCAGGCGCGGATTCTCCGAGGTGCTCTGGAACAGGATGTCGATCACCTGGTCCACCGCGGCTCGCCGCTCGCGCCGCGTGCGCGTCGAGGCGAAGGAGTCCGGCGTCAGGCGGCGCATCACGCTCTGGTACGAGTGCTCGAGGTGCCGCTCGACCAGCTCGACGAACGCCTGCCGCTTGTCGGCGAAATAGCGGTAGAAGGTGCCGACGGACACGCCCGCGCGCTCGGCGATGTCCGGGGTCTGGGTCTCGTCGTAGCCCCGCTCGGCGAACACCTCTGCCGCCGCCTCGAGCAGGCGCTGGTGGGTGTCCCGGGCCCGTTTCTGGGCAAACTCTCGGGTGTCCCGGGGGCGGGCGGGGCGGGGCTCGGCCAAGACCCCTAGCCTACACCGGACCACCAAAAAGTGAAGCCGGGTTCATATTTGCCTTGACGGGGAACAGATCAAACATGAAACTGGTTTCACTTTCGACACGGAGAGGTCCCGATGGAGACAGCCAAGAACCCGGTCAACGTCGAGCGCATCGAGGCCCAGCTCGATATCAGCTTCAACTGGGGCTACGAGAAGACGCGCGAGGATCTGCGCGACCTGTATCGGAAGAGCAAGCAGGCGCAGTGGGACGGCGAGACGCGCCTCGACTGGTCCATCGACGTGGACATCGAGAAGGCGCAGATCCCCGAGTTCATGCACCCGCTCTACGGCTCGGACATCTACGCCAAGCTGGACGAGAAGAAGCACCTCGAGCTCCGGCGCGAGATGCCCGCCTGGACCCAGTCCCAGTTCCTGCACGGTGAGCAGGGCGCGATGCTGGTGGCAGCCCAGCTGGTGAGCGCCGTGCCCGACATCGAGTCGAAGCTCTACGCCTCGACGCAGGTGATGGACGAGGCGCGCCACGTCGAGGTCTTCGACCGCTACCTGCACGAGAAGGTCGGCAACACCTACCCCATCAGCCCGCACCTGCGCGCGCTGCTCGATCGCATCCTGAAGGACTCGCGCTGGGACATGAAGCTTCTGGGCATGCAGATCATGGTGGAAGGGCTGGCGCTGGCGGCCTTCGGCGTGACGCGCGCCTACATCGAAGAACCCCTCTTGCAGAGCCTGACCACCTACGTGATCCAGGACGAAGCGCGCCACGTGGCCTACGGCGTGCTCTCGCTGCGCGACTTCTACCGCGACCAGAAGGAGTCGGAGGTGCGCGAGCGCGAGGACTTCGTGTACGAAGCCGCGGTCCTGATGCGCGACCGTTTCCTGTTCCAGGAGGTCTGGGAGAAGACCGGGCTGCCCGTGAAGGAGTGCATGGAGATCACGCTGAACAACGCCGGCCAGCAGGAGTTCCGCAAGATCCTGTTCTCCAAGATCGTGCCGGCCGTGAAGAAGGCGGGGCTGCTCTCGGACCGGCAGCGCGAGCGCTTCGCCAAGCTCGGCATCCTCGAGTACGAGAACTGGCAGGATCCCTTCGAGGCGCTTCAGCAGGCCGAAGCCGAGATGGCTGCCGAGCGCGCGGCCTGAAAGAAGTACTCATACGGCTCGTTCGCGGCGCGCACTCGCGTGTGCGGCGCTCCCGGCGCACCTGTGAGTAATCCTCGACAGCGATAGTGGTCAAACCACCACACCCCGCGCGAATCAAAGCCAAATCTTGCTCACGCCCGCGCGGCACGGTGGTTGCTCTTCATCGCCAGCGTGAAACGGGCTGACTCACGCGATCGCCGGAGACTCGGCGGCGCGGCGCTCCTGGCGCTGTGCCTGTTCGGGTCGCCGGCGCCGGTGGTCGCTCAAGCGTCCGATCCGGACGGCGAGGCGACCGAGGGTGTGGTCGTGGCGTTGGAGAAGGACGAAGTCATCGTCGATCTCGCCGGCAAGCGGGGCGCGTCGAGCGGCGACATCGTCGAGATCTGGCGCCCGCTGAAGCTGAAGCACCCGGTGACGGGGAAGATCGTCAGCGATCGCTTCCGCTTCGGCTCGCTCCGGCTCGTGCAGGTGCGCGACCGGCTCTCCATCGCTCGCGCCGAGGGCAAACCGTCCCGATCGATCGAGCCCGGCGACATCGTCGTGCTGCGGAAGGCGCGGCTCGACGAGCCGAAGGCGCCGCCGCCCATCGCCAAGAAGCAGCCCGAAAAGCCCAAGCCGCCCGCAAAGCCAGAGGCCACGGAGCCGGGGGTCGGCGCGCTGCCGCCGGTCGCGGCGCCAGGCGCGGAGCCCGCCGCCGCGGCGGATCCGGACACGGAGCTCGTGAGCGCGATGTTCGACCGGCTCAAGGGCGCCGACGTGACGAAGCGCATCATCGCCTACGAGGACTACGTCCGCGAGAACCCCGAAGGCCGCTACGCGGTGGTGCTGTGGGAAGAGGCGGCGCAGCTTCGTCGCCTGCTCGCCCAAGACGCCAGCAAGAAAGCAGACACGCTGCCGCGCCTGCTCAGCTTCAAGGCCCCCGACGAGGCGCTGCACGGCATTCCACTGACGGTAGGTCTGGAGCTCGAGGGCCCGGCGCGCGGCGCCGTGCTCTACGCGCGCCGCGCCGGGGAGGTCGCCTACCAGCCTGCGCCGATGCGCCCAGCGGGCCCCGGGTACTTCGCGGTGACGCTGCCCGCCACCCGCATGCGCGCGCCGAGCGTGGAGTATTTCATCGAGGCCACCACCGCCGACGGCAAGTCGCACGCGGTGGTCGGGTCGACGGAGAGCCCGAACGAGATCGAGGTTCACCCGATCCCCTCGCCAACGCCGCCGGTGAGCGCCGAGGCCACCGCCAGCATTTGGACCGACTACGCCGACTACAACCGCATGAAGGGCAACGACCGAGTCTGGCAGACCGAAGGCTTCGTCGGCATGCGCTTCCGCGACGAAGGCCTCCGGGCCATTCGCACCGGCTTCGGCGTCTTCCGCGGCGTCGGCGGCTCGCTGGAAGATCTGGACGAAAAGAAGCTCTCCGCGCGCCGCGTGGGGCTCACTTACGGCTACCTGGAAGCCGAGTGGGGCATCACCTCGTTCACTGGGCTCATCGCCCGCGGTGTGGTCGGCCTGCGTGACGACGGCATCACGGGCGGCGCGCAGGCGCTGGTCCGCATCGGCAACGACAAGAAGACCAACCTCCAGATCGGCGGCGAGGTGCTGGGCGGCGTCGGTCTGCGCGGCATCACCCAGCTCGAGTTCAACGGCATCGAGAAGGTCCCGATGCTGTTCCGCACCGAGGTCACGAACCAGCCCGCGGGAGTGGCCGCGAGCCCGGGCTCGGTGCGACCCGACGATCCCGACGCGCCCGGCGTCTCGCTGGAGCAAGGTGAGGTCGGAGCGCGGGCCATCGTGCAGGTCGGGTACCGACTCATGCCCGGCCTGGTGGTCGCCGGAAGAGGTTCCTACCAGGGCCGCAACATCAATCACGCTGGACCGGGGTTCGGCGGGGCGGTGACGTACACATGGTGACGCGGATCCATCACGCGGCGTGGCTCGTCCTCGCCCTCTCGACCATCCCCTTGGCGGCGCGCGCGGAAGAGGCGGCGGAGCCCGCGGAAGCCGCGAAGCCCGCCGGCCCCGCCCCGGCGGAGACGGCCGCGGCGCCAAGCGCTCCGGCGACGCCCAAACTGCACCACTCGCCTCCCTCGGTGGCGACCGCCCACGAGACCCTCGCCGTGCGTGCGGACATCGAGCACCCTCACCTGGTCAAGCGCGCGCTCCTGGTCTACCGCACCGCCGACAACCAGACCTTGCGCGAGGTCGAGCTGATGCGCGCCTCCGACGGACCCTACCGTGCCGAGGTGCCGGCCGACGACGTGACCTGGCCGAGCTTGTCGTACGCCATCGAGCTCGAGCTCACCTCGGGCACACGCGTCGCGGCGTTCGCGTCGCGCTCGGAGCTCTTCACCGTGCAGGTGCCCGAGGACCTGATGGACATCCGCGAGCGCGCGCTGGACCAGCGGCTGGGCGGCCGGCGCTCGGTGTTCAGCGCCACCGGCGAGTACGTGGACTTCGGACGCAGCAAGGTCCAGAACGTGCCGGGCGTCGAGAGCGTGCGCGATCGGTACTTCCGCATCGAAGGCAGCTACACCTACCGGCCGCTCCGAGTCGTCACCGAGTTCAGCATCCGGCTCGGTCTTGTGCGCGGCACGGCGCCCGTCCCGGTGCGCGACCTGGTGCCGGGGCAGGACGAGTCCGAGCGCTTCGACGTCGGCCTCAACTACGGCGCGCCCACCGTGCGCTTCCGCTTGCACGACCAGATCCACCTGGAGGGTGAGCTCCTGAGCAGCATCACCGAGACGGGATTCTCCCTGGGCGGCGGCAGCGCTCTCTTGCTCGGCGATCCCTACGGCAACAAGCTGACCTTCGGCTTCGAGTCGATCCAGAGCTTCGGCAACCGCTTCTATGCACGCATGGACGTGACGGCGACGGACCGAGTGATCCTAGGCCCCGTGATCGAGGTCACCAACATGCCGAGCGCCGAGGAGTACGGCGTGCGTCTGCTCGGCGAGGTGGCGATCGACGTGGGTGGAGGCTTCTCCACCGCGCTCCGCGGCGGCTACCAGGCACGCCTGGCGACCAGCGGCGGCGCGAGCGGGGGCGCCACGTTGTCCTACGCCTTCTGAGCGCGCTCCAGCGCGCCGCGCACGCCATACAGCGTGGAGTCGTCCGGGGGGAGCACCGGTCCGAGGGCGGTGATGGCGAGGACGGCGCAGAGCCGGTGGAGCGCGCCCTCCGCCGTCCCCGGCTCTGGTTCGACCTCCCACACCGTGGGGCAGCGCGCGGCCAGGTCCGCCATGCCGGCGGCGCGTCCGCGCGTCTCCGCCTGGCGGGCGCGCTGGAGGTCGGCCTCGCTTCGCGGGCGCGCGTGCAGCGCGAAGCTCGCGTCACCCAGCTTCAAGCGCAGCGTACCCGCGCCCTCCTCCAGAATCTCGACGTCGGCACGAAAGTGCCGGGTCGCGTTCCGGACCAGGGCCGCCGGGTCCACCCGCGGCTCGGGAGCTTGCGCGAAGATCAGGAAGGACACGCCGCAACACATATCAGAGCGCGAGACACTGCTCACGCGGGCGAGTGCAATGCTCGAAGTGGAGACTATCGCGCAAGGCCGTGGGATTCGCGAACTGGCCAGACTTCGTCGGGTTCTGAGCACGCTGACGATCTGGTAATGATTCAAGAGAGCGAGCGAAGCCAGGGCCAGAAGAGCGACAAGCGGGAGTGGACGCGGGCGAGTGCCGCATCGGAACGTTCGCCCGCGGAAGCGGAACGGACGCTGAAGTCGGCAAGGCCGGCGTTCGGCGGGTGGAACGTCCAGCTATGCAGCGGCTGCGCGCGACATCAGACCCAGTTCTCGCAACGAAGTCCGGGCACGCGAGCGAAGTGCTTGGCATCGTTCGTCACGAGAACGACCTGCTGAGCGATCGCGTGCGCAGCGATCATCGCGTCGAAGCCGTCGATCGGTGTCCGTTTGGCCGCCAAGGAGGAAACAAGTCGGCCAAAAATACGAGCGGTGTTCGAGGCGGAGTCACGATATCCCCTGGGGACGCGCCGAGCGGAGAGGTCATGACGACATCTGCTCGCAGCTGCATAACGGGATGACGTTCACCCGCGAACGCCGAGGAACATCGTAACAGAGCGCGGGGCGTGAACGCACGCGGGCGCGTGCCGCATCAGTGTGTCGCCCGCGGGCGCGGAACGGACGGTGATGGCGGCAGGGCCGGCGTTCGGCGGGTGCAACGTCCAGTTATGCGGTGCCTGGTCACCTGACTTCGTCGAGTCGATCGATCCAATGGAGCGGCTCCTGGCTGCCCAAGAATGCGACGACCACGACGCGCGGATCGGTGACGTAAATGACCGAGACGGGGAACGTGCGCAGAACGACATGCCGAACGCCGGGCGGGACACCCTCCAGGACCCAGGGCGGGCCGAGCAGAGGAGACTCGTCGAGCAGCCGGAAGATGTCTTCGGCTTCGTCGATGAAGCGGGAGCCGTAGCCGGACCGCCTTTCCTCGTACCAGACAGCGTTCGCGGCGAGCTCACGCGAGGCCGCGTCGAGGACTTCAGGCACGGCGAGCAGCCACTGCGGCTCGAGCCATCGAGAGCGCGTCCTGTGCGGAAACGGTCTTCGCGGTTCCGTCACGAAGGCGCTCGACCCGTCGCGCAATTTCTCCAACCCAAGCGTCGTGCGCAGACGGCGCTGGTGTCGGGGTCAAGCTCTCGGCCAGCCGGAGGGCGAGCTGAGCGCGCTCGTCGTCGGGAAGCTCGAGCGCTTCCGCGAGAATGAGGTCGATGCGGGACATCGCGCCAATCGTACCACGTCGTGCCGGTCGGCAAGTCGGGTATCGAGGCTCGAGCTGAAAGCACTCGGCGCTTCGTCGCAGCCGAATAACGGAGTGGCGTTCACCCGCGAGCGCCGCAGGCCAAACATATCAGACCGCCGGGCGGTGCAGCGCGGGCGAGTGCCGCATCAGAATGTTCGCCCGCGGAGGTGGAACGGACGCTTGGGCAAGGCCAGACCGGCGTGCGGCGGGTGCAACGTCCAGTTATGCGGCAGTGGCCGAGGCGATTCGGGTAGTCTCCCCTGCGGTGCGGTTCGTCGTTGTTGGCGCAGTTCTCGAAGTGGAGACCATCGCGCAGGGGCGTGGGATTCGCGAACTGGCCAGGCTTCGTCGGCTCTACGGTCCGGGACGCTGGCGCAAGCGCAAGGGGATCGCTAAGATCCGTTTCGACGATGGCACGACCTGCACGGCGGAGCTCCACTGGTACGAGGCGCACGGCGTCGGGCGCAAAGAGCTCAAAATCAAGCGCCTCATCTCGTAAGGCGCCGATGGCTCGGCCGCGAACCAAACATGTCGTGTGCGTGGAGAATGAGGGGTACGCCGCCTCGCTCGAACGGCGCAAGATCTACACGGCGATCGCGGACCAGGGCGCAGAGCGGCTCGGGTTGGTCCGAGTGGTGGACGAATCCGGCGAAGACTACCTCTACCCGGTGGGCTTCTTCGCCGACATCAAGGTGACGCCCAAGTTGGCGAAGGCGCTGTCCTCGGCCGGATAACGGAACGGCGTTCACCCGCGAACGCCGGAGGTGATCTTAGCAGAGCGCGAGGCGCTGCAGCGGCGGGCGAGTGCCGAAGACAGAGTGGTCGCCCGCCGGCGCGGAACGGACGGTGAAACTCGGCATGGCCGGCGTTCGGCGGGTCGAACGCGAGGTATGCGGCTCAGGCGTCGGGGCGGAGATGGTCGGGAAGGTGTTCGACGAAGACCGCCTCGCCGTGCGCGGCGACATGCACGCCGTCGCCGGCAACCTCCACCGTCTCGCCGGCAGGAAGTGAGAGACGAAGACGTGTTGAGTGATTCGCAACCAGGGGGATCGGAATCAGATTCTCGAAGACCTTGCCTACGTCCAGGGTTCCACCCGACAGCGCGACGGCTTTGAATGGGGCGACCCAAGAAGTCTTTCCGGCCAAGACGCGAATGGAGACGGATTGCATCGAGCCGGTGCCGGCCCAGCGATCGTCGCGACGCTCCCAAGCATGAATGTAACCTCGCAGTTCGACGACGAGGTCGTTCCCGACGTTGGTGATCGCAACGAGGTCGGAGTCGTGGAGTTCAAGCCACTGCGACAACTTCCTCACGTCCGCATGACGAGACACACGTTCACCCGCGAACGCCGAGCGTCAAGTCGTCAGTCCGCGTGGCGCCACAGACGCGGGCGAGTGCCGCATCAGTTTGGTCGCCCGCGGAAGCGGAACGGACGGTGAAGTCGGCAAGGCCGGCGTTCGGCGGGTGGAACGTGAGTTATGCATCACAGCCGTCGTCGCCGGACAGCGGGGTCGCGCTTGCCGTGGAAGCACGCCACGACAAACAGCGTGTCGTCGGAATCGCGGTAGAGAACGCTGTATGGGAACGTGCGGAGAAGCTTGCGGCGCACGCTGCGTTCGACGATCGGATTCGCCTTGGGCGCGCGCGCGATCTGCTCGAGCGATTCCGCTACCGAGGCCAGGAAGCGCTCGCCTAGGCCCGAGCGTTGTTCCTCATACCAGTCGTACGCGTCGGTGATGTCGCGCTCGGCTTCGGGCTCCAGGACGACGCGGGGCATCAGCGGGGAGCGCGAATCCGAGCGACAACGTCAGACCAGGGGCTGCCGCGCGATCCTTCGGCATCCAAACGATCCAGCCGGCGAGTCAGCTCGGCGCGCTGCTCAGCGGAGAGTGGCACGTCTGCAGGGGTGAGGCTGTCCCAGAGTTCCCCGATCAGATCGAGGCGCTCGTCCGGGGTCATCTGCGAGATATCGAGGGCTGGGCGTGCCACGAGTCGAATTGTGCCTCCGCGATGGGGAATCTGCCAGTGGATGTATAACGAACGGCGTTCACCCGCGAACGCGTTGGAACATCATAGCAGTCGGCAGGGCGTTGTCCGAGGCCGGCGTGTGCCGTATCAGTGTGTCGCCGGCCGCCGCGGAACGGGCGCTGAAGTTGGCAAGGCCGCGCTCGGCGGGAGCAGCAGCGAGTTAGACGGCAGCAGTGCAACTGTAGGCGCCGGCGGCGTCGTCCGCGCGGCTCGACCGTTTCTAGTCGGGCGCCTGCTCGACGTCAGTCTCGGCACTTGCGTCGCCGGAATCAGCCTGGGCTGCGTCAGGACAGACGTAACAGAGAGTGCCGATGGGGCAGCAGACAACCGGGCTTGTGCACCAACAGACTTCTCCAGTCTGACAGGCGCCTAGGCCACAGGAATGTGTGGACGCATCCGCAGGAGAACTGTCAGCACTTGAATCATGTGAGTCGCTGGCGTCGGCGTCTGTCGCGTCGGAGAAGGATGCGTCATGTGACGCGTGAAGAATGGTCTCGGCACTATCCCCGCCACACGAGGCGAACAGCAACGCCGACAAGATCGCTGCGACGGTTGTCGCCGAGCTACGAAGCACCCGACCGGCGTTGCGCATGGCACGAACTCTGCACGAACCGTGCCTGCCGCAACTCAGCGGCGCTGCGAGTTCAGTGGCACAGCCTGGCTCACCGCCGATCATGCGTCCGTCTAACGAGACACACGTTCACCCGCGAACGCCGGAGATCATCGTAGCAGAGCGCGGGGCGGTGCAGAGGCGGGCGAGTGCCGAAGTCAGAGTGGTCGCTCGCCGGCGCGGAACGAACGGTGGGGCAAGGCGAGGCCGGCGTTCGGCGGGTGGAACGTCGAGTTATGCGGCTGTCGGCGGGGCGCAATCGAGCTATGCTTCACGCATGGCGCAGTCACACCCCGACGAGTTGTTGCGGCGCGCGTTGGCGCTTCCTCCGGACAAGCGGCTGGCGCTGGCGACCGAGTTGCTGAACAGTGTCGAAGAGCGCCAGGACGAACGCTGGGAGCGGGAGTGGCTTGCGGAGTTGGACCGACGGAGCGCCGCGATCGACCGCGGTGAAGACAAGCTCGAGGACTGGGAGACCGTGAAGGCCAGGTTGCGGGCCGAGCTGCGCGCGAAGTGAGAACGCGGCTCTCTGACGGCGCGCAGGAGGACCTGCGCAGCGCGATGCTGCATTACGAAGAGGCGCGCGCTGGCCTGGGCGGTGAGTTCCTCGACGAGGTGGATGCGCTCGTCGCTGGCATCGGGGAACGGCCGCTCAGTTCCGCGACATCCTGATCGCGGACTCGACGGTCATCCGCCTGCACGAGCTGCTGGCCAAGGCGTTTCCGGCCTGCCGCACCAACCACACCCGGGCTGCCGCGAAGGTGCATGTGGTGATGTGCGTGGCGGGGGCTGGCAAGCAGACCGTCAAGGTGACCGCCGAGCCGGCGCTGTGCGCGGCCTGGGGCTCGATCCAGTCGATGGCCACCTGTATCTCTTCCTCAACAAGCGCAGGCGGATCGCGAAGGCTCTGTGGTTCGACGGGTCGGGCTGGTGTGTTCTCGCCAAGCGCCTCGAGGCTGGGAGCTTTCAGCTTCCGCTGCTGGACGGCGACAAGCCGCAGGTGGTGATCGACGGCTCGGCGTTCGCCTCGCTGCTGGCTGGGATCGACTTCACAGCGGCGCGGCGCGGCTGGTACCGGCGGCCTCGATTCGAAAAAGCACGCAAGGGGATCGACACGGATCTCCAAGTATGATCTCTACTCGTCTGTGAACGAGCTGGAAGCGCTGCGCAGAGAGAACGCGGAGCTTCGCGAGCGGACCAAGTCCCTGACCGCGCAGGTCGGCCAGCTCGTCGTGGAGCTCGCGCGGCTGAACGAGCGCGTGGCCGAGTTGCTCGCCGTAGCGCAGCGCAAGCAGCGAAAGGCTCCTGCTCCCGGCGCTGCAGCGCCAGCCGCTGCCCGCCCGTCGTCGAGGGAGAAGCCCAGCGTGCTTTCGATGAGCGCCCGAAGGCCCCGGAGAAGCCCCCCGCTGAGACTCCGCCGAAAAAGAAGCCACGGCCCACCGGGCGCAAGCCGATCCCCGGCCACCTTGAAGCCGAAGACCACGAGCTCCGCCCGGACTCGTGCGCCGAGTGCGGCGGAGCTGCCCTGGACGTCGTCGACGAGCTCGTCGAGGAGAAGCTCCACGTCGTCAAGGAACACCAGCGCCGGCGCGTCGTTCGTCGCTACACGTGTCGCTGTCGCGAGTGTGGCGAGCGCACGACGCTGCGCTCTCTGCCTGCCCCCTACGAGCGCTCCAAGGTCACCTGCGAGTGGCTCGCGTGGCTCGTGTACCAGAAGTTCTGGCTGCTCACGCCGCTCGACCGCATCCGGCGCGACCTCGCCGAGCGCGGAGTCCCGATCGCGATGAGCACGCTGGTGACCTTCATCGAGCGCGCTGCCGACCTGCTGTCGGGCATCGACGGTTTGCACTGGAAGCAGCTGCTCGCCGGCTCCTGGATGGCTACCGACGGCACCGGGTTGAAGGTCATCATCAAGAAGCTTCCGCTGCGCACAACGGTTACGTGGAGCTCTACCGCAACCACGACGTCGCGGTCTTTCAGTACGAGCCCGACAAGAGCGGCGAGGTCGTCGCCGCGAAGCTCAGACCCTTCCGAGGTACCCTCACCGCCGATGCCGAGCATCGCTTCAACGACGTCTTCGCTTCAGGCCGCGTGCTCGAGGCCGGGTGCAACGCCCACGGCCGTCGCAAGTTCCGTGACGCAGAAGACACCCAGCCGGTGCTCGCTCTCGAAGGCGGCGCCTTCCTGGGCGCGATCTACGGCGAAGAGGAGAGGCGCAGAAGCTCGGCCTGGTCGGAGAGGCGCTCAGAGAACATCGCCAGCGGTGCATTCGCCCCATCGTCCAGGACTTCGAGCGCTGGCGCGACGCCGTCGAGCCGACGCTCTTGCCTCCGAGCCGCTGGCGGCGGCGATTCAGTACTACAAGAACCATCGGGACGCGCTCTTCCGTTTCGTCGACGACCCGCTGGTCCCCATCGACAACTCTCCCACCGAGCGCGAGTTTCAGAACGTCGCCAAGCTGCGCCTCAACATGCTCTTCGCCGGCAGCACGGAAGGCGCCCACCGTGCTTGCGTGCTCCTCGGCATCATCGCCACCTGTCGAGCTCTAGGTGTCCCTGCGCAGGCCTATCTCACCTGGGCCTTCGAGCGCCTCGGGACCCACCGCGATGTCTTCGCGCTGCCGCTCGAGGCCCTGACCCCCGCCGCGTTCAAGAAGACCCTCGGCTGAGCCCCACGCACGATTCCACCCGCCGCGCATCCCGGCGTCGCTGATCGGTCACCGAGCAGCGCCGGTTCGTCACCGGCGGCACCGCCACCAGCGGCATGAGCTGGGGGCTGATCGAGACGCGTGGGAACGCGTGGGCGACGTTCAACTTCAACCGCGGGCAGGGCGCCGTGGGCTCGGCGGCGCTGCATATCAGCGCGCAAAAGTGCGGCTGTATAACGAGACACGCGTTCACCCGCGAGCGCGAGGAACATCGTAGCAGACAGCGCGGCGCTTTCGCAGGCCGGCGCAAGCCGTAGACAGAGAGGGCGCCGGCCGTCGCGGAACGGACGGTGAAGTCGGCAAGACCCGCGTTCGGCGGGTGGAACGCGAGTTATGCGGCTCGTACGCACCGCACTCAGCGACTCGTTCGGGGCTTTTTCGATCGCGTTGGTCGCTTCCGAGGCTGGCGGTTACTTTCGGCAGGCTTGGTCTCCCGATGGTGTGGCGCATCCGCGTGGTCCACCTCCAGGACGCGGAGTCTGACTTCATCTCCGGGGCGAAGAAATTGGTAGAGTTCCTGGGAGCCCTTCTTGCACCAAGTCGTATAGCTCTCCTTTCCGGCCCGCGAGGCTGTCAGTCCTCCGACGTACAGGAAGGGCTCATCGCTAGCGCCCCAGGTCACGCTTGCAGTGAGCACTGACTGATTCGCGTGGCCCGCAAGGAATTGGCGCTTTCTGTTGATGAAGACCTCGAATGCGACGAACCGTTTCCGCGTGGGCATGAGGCTTGTCCGAATAACGGGGCACGCGTTGACCCGCGAGCGCCGGGGCTCATCGTAACAGAGCGCGGGGCGTGAACGCACGCGGGCGAGTGCCGAAGACAGAGTGGTCGCCCGCGGGCGCGGAACGGACGGTGAAACTCGCCACGACCGGCGCTCGGCGGGTCGAACGCGAGTTAGGCGGCATCGACCGCGTCGAGCGACCTGCATCATGCGCACCCGCGCTGACACTTCACTTTGGTCTCCTCGGCCAACTGACACACGGGGTAGTCGGCGGCGCAGTACTGCGCACAGAACGCAGAATCCTGTTGGTATTCTCCAACCGAGGTGAATCCAGTGGCACCCGCGTCAACCTGGACGAAGTAGTGAGGGCAGCTAGTTCGCGTCGAGGCGGCGGGCTCGGAACCGCACGCAACAACCGTGGCCACCGACAGTCCGCAGATCAACCCGCAATGAGTTCTCATCTGTCCGCCTAACGAAACGGCGTTCACCCGCGAACGCCGGAGACCATCGTAGCAGAGCGCGAGGGGCTGCAGAGGCGGGCGAGTGCCGAAGACAGAGTGGTCGCCCGCCGGCGCGGAACGGACGGTGAAACTCGCCACTACCGGCGTTCGGCGGGTGCAACGTCGAGTTAGACAGCGCGAGGAACGGTGTCGACGTCGCGGTATCTCAAGCGCTGCCAAGGGCCTCGGCCGACCCTGAACCTGGGCCCGCCGGTGGCGGCAGCTTCTCGACCAGCGCTTCGATCTGCGGAAGGGCTTGGAGGGTCGCGCGTCGCGCCCTGGTTAGGTCCGGCAGTGCGTCGTATCGCAGGACGAGCACGTAGACGGTGGCGAAGGAGCGAACGTACGCCACGCCAGCATCGTCGGCGCTACAGAGGCGATCAAGTGAACCGCCCTGCTGCAGTGGAAGATCAAGCGACGCGAGCGCGCGGCGGAGACTGCGCGCGGCGTCCCTCGCAACGGCGATGTTGTGGTGCGGCGCGCAGCACCAAGGCAAGCCCCAAGCGTCGAGAACGGAGGCGCTCGTCGCGCACGCGTCGTGCGCGAGCGCCGCGAGGGCCTGTTGGAGCTGGGCCCACTCCGGAACGTGCGGTCCCAGGGCCATGGTTCGGCTGTTTAACGAGTAGGGCGTTCACCCGCGAACGCCGGGGGTCATCCTACCAGACCGCGAGGCGCAGCAGCGCGGGCGCAGTGCCGCAGACAGTGAGGGCGCCCGCGGGCATCGGAACGGACGCTTGGGCAAGGCCACAACGGCGTTCGGCGGGTGCAACGACCAGTTATACAGGTCTTGGCACGACGGTGATTCTCGGAGCAGTGGCGAGGCGCGTGGGCTCGGCTCTGCTTGTCCGAACGGTACAGTCGTCATGGCGCCGTGGTCTTGGCCGCAGCGCCGCGAACTTCAACAGTCAGCTCCGCCTCGAGCGCGAGCTCGGCGGGGGCTTGGCACGGCGCTGTGCGAAGCGTCAGAGACCGTCAGCTTCAACCGCGGGCAAGGCGCCGTGGTCTTGCGCGGTGCAGCAGCCATCGCCGCGAGCGCGACGACGGCTGGGGCTCGTCAGGGCGCTGTGCGAAGCGGCGGAGACCTACAACTTCGACCGGCGGAACGAGCGGCGCTGCCCAACAGCGAAGCCACAAAGCTGTATAACGAGACACGCGTTCACCCGCGAACGCCGAGCGTCAAGTCGTCGGTCGGCAAAGCGCTGCAGAGGCGGGCGAGTGCCGCATCAGAATGGTCGCCCGCCGGAGCGGAACGGACGGTGAAGTCCGGCAAGACTGGCGTTCGGCGGGTGCAACGTGAGTTATGCAGCGGCTGCGCGCGACATCAGACCCAGTTCTCGCAACGAAGTCCGGGCACGCGAGCGAAGTGCTTGGCATTGTTCGTCACGAGAACGACCTGCTGAGCGATCGCGTGCGCAGCGATCATCGCGTCGAAGCCGTCGATCGGTGTCCCTTTGGCCGCCAAGGAGGAAGCAAGTCGGCCAAAGTGGGCAGCCGCTTCGGCGTCGAAGGGGAGCGGCGTGACGCTCGCGGTGAACGTGTCGATCAGACGGTGCAACTTGCGTGAAGCGCGCTTGTCCGCACCGAAACGCAACTCCGCCAGCGTCACGGTGCTCATGCAGAGTTCGGATGGGCGATGCTGCAAGAGGCGCGCACCAACCCCGCCTTGACCACGCAGCGCGTAGCTTATGGTGTCGGTGTCGAGCATGTACTTCATTCAGAAGGGATCGCCAGGCGCACGCAGGCGATGTGCCTTGGGCCGCTCGATCTCTTCTGGCCATGCGCCAAGGCATCGAACGAACTCAGCTGGCCATTCGTCAGGCGCCTCCAGCACGACGCGGCGCCCTTCGCGATGGACGACGACCTCTTGTTGGTTGCCCGGAAACCGGCACGACTTGGGCAATCGAACCGCCTGGCTCCCGCCGTTTTGGAACAATTTGGCTCGAGCAGTCACGAGAGGAAGTATAGACAGACGTCTATACTTGTGCAACTGACCGTGACAGGCACGGGCACGAGGCCGGCGAGTATCCGGGTTCCGGCTGAATAACGACCATCGCGTTCTCCCGCGAACGCCGAGCGTCATCGTAGCAGACCGCGTGGCGCTGCAGAGGCGGGCGAGTGCCGCAGACAGAGTGGTCGCCCGCGGGCGCGGAACGGACGGTGAAACGCGGCATGACCGGCGTTCGGCGGGTCGAACGCGAGTTATGCAGGGCACGGAGCGTGGTGACTTCCAGCTCACTCAATCCCTGGTCTACGCACCGCACGACGAGTTCGGTCGCACTACCAGTGCTGCGCGGCGAACGCGATTCCGAAGATGAGTGATTCCAGGTCCGCGTCGTCGCCGAACACATGGGAGTACGCGAGACGCCCTTCGAACCCGAGCGAGCCACCGAACCAACCCGCGCTGAGGGCCGCGAGCAGTCCACGCAGGCGCCCGGCAAGGCGCGGGGCGCCAGCAACGGCTGCTCGGCTACCAGATAGCCACCCGACCTGGGCGGCACCGACAGATGCCGAGGAGTACAGCTCGTCGGTGGCGGCGAGAGAGAGAGGACACCGAGTGAGGCCTGGTATGGCATCGAGGCCGTCGTCAGGCCCATCTTGGTCCCGGCGCCGAACATGCCAATGTCCAAGTATCCGCCAATCCCAAGCGCCGGAGCCAGCAGCGGCCCGGCCGCGAAAGAGAGCTCGGCCCCAGGACCATCGACCGTGCCGGCGTAGGTTCGCCTGCCAGCCGGTGAATCCTCGGTCTGCGAGTACGTTCCGGCGAGATACGCGGGGCCTGCGGTGCCGCGCGCCCACAACGAGCCTGCGTCTCGCGATCGGACTTCCGGCTCAGCCTGCGCGGTCGCGGCGCCCGCGAGAAACGCGAGCAGCCCCAAGTTGAACAAGGGAAAGACCCGCACTCCAAGCCACACAATGAGCTTCAGCGTAGCAGACTACGCGAGATGCACCGGCTAGCAGTGCGGCGTGTCTGCATAACGAGACACACGTTCACCCGCGAACGCCGAGCGTCAAGTCGTCAGTCGGCAAGGCGCCACAGACGCGGGCGAGTGCCGCATCAGAATGTTCGCCCGCGGGCGCGGGACGGACGGTGAAGTCGGCAAGACCGGCGTTCGGCGGGTGCAACGTGAGTTAGGCGGCTCGCCCGAGGTCCCTTCATCAGCAACGAAACGTGGTTGCCGACTTTACCGGTGGGGAGGCACCGCCAGGGCTGCGCCCTTCGCAACCACGTCGGCGAAAGCGCGATCTCGCTCCACGTACTCCTGGGAGAAGACGTGCACTCGCCCGATGTAGGCGCCGCCGTCTATGGGTAGCCTCTCGATCAAAAGTTGGAGGCCGGAAAGCGCACCCGTTCGGAATTCGCAGCGCTGCCCGGCAATTTCGGGTGTCACCCCGGGGGGTGTGCGATACCCGAAGAGAATCGTCGCACCGATCCCCGGGCACCGGACACTCGTGCCGAACTCCTGCGAGAAATGGATGGCCGCCGGAGCGTCCCTGTAGAACGTGGCAACGAAGACCCGATCCGGGTTGGTCCTCACCTGCAGCACGGTTTCGCATGGACCGCTGTCTGATCGGGTGGGTCGGCAGGTCGGTGCCGCGTCGCCGATTCGGTCAGGGGTCAATCTGTACTTGGCAACGCGCTCGAAAAAAGCTGCTTGGTCCGGCGACGGAGCATCCTCCAAGGGCAGCGGAGGCGCCACAGAAGGCGTGCCAGGTGCGCCCGGCGAGTCGCGCTTGTCATGGCAAGTCACAAAAGCTACGGAGAGCGCTGCAAGTGCAGAGTATCGGTGAAGTCGAGCGGCGACTCGGCACACGCAGTAGGGAGAACTGGTCGAGTATGCGCTCAACGTTTGTCCGCCTAACGAATTCGCGTTCACCCGCGAACGCCAGGAACATCGTAGCAGAGCGCGGGGCGCTGCAGCGTGGGCGAGTGCCGCATCAGAGTGGTCGCCCGCGAAATCGGAACGGACGGTGGGGCAAGGCCAGACCGGCGTTCGGCGGGTGCAACGTCGAGTTAGACCGCGTCCAGATGCCATACGCCGTGTGGATTGTGGAATAGGTCATCTGGAGGGTGGAGGGAGTCTGGGTGCTGCGCCAGGCGATACGCGGGAGCGTCGGCCGAGACCGAAAATGTGTGCCCTGAAGCGAGCGTCGGGCGCTCCGCGATGCACCAGTAGTTGAACTGATTGATCAGGTCGGCCGCAGATTCGATCGGCATCCGACGCGACACCGCGCAATCTGCGAGGCCGAAGTGGTGCATGCCGCAAGAGTAGTAGCGGTCATCACCCCCAACGAGGACGACCGCAGCGCAATAGAGGTCGAAAGCACTCCCGCCAAGGAGCTCGAACCAACGCTCCCAGGTGTGCGCCACGCCTGCCGACTCAACCTTCACGGCGAGCCCCCCAGCGCCTCGCAGAACCGTGGAGAACCGGACGACCCGGTCTCGCTGTTCAGCGAGGTTGATGGGGAAATGCAGGAAGACCACGGGGCAATTCTCGAGCTTGGCAGCAAGGGTGTCGGGGACGCAACCCTGTCCCGCGATGGCAAACGCACGAGACAGATGTGGAACCCCCTCCTCGAACTCCGCTGCGACGTGGTCTTTCATCTCGATGTCAGCCAGCACGCCTCCGGCGAACATGAAGCGCCCTTTGGGCTCGTGCGTGACGACGCGTCCAAGAAACTCGTTTCTGTCGCGCCAAGGCCCGGGGACACAGAGGATCAACTCGGAAGGCATGGCCACTCTGCTACGGCGGTCTAACGAGACACACGTTCACCCGCGAACGCCGAGCGTCAAGTCGTCGTTCGGCAAGGCGCTGCAGACGCGGGCGAGTGCCGCATCAGTTTGGTCGCCCGCGGGCGCGGAACGGACGGTGAAGTCGGCAGGGCCGGCGTTCGGCGGGTGCAACGTGAGTTATGCGGCGGATGCTTCGGCGGTCGGCCCACGTCCTTCGCGAACGCTCGACGTCGATGGCAGTGACGCCTAGACTGCCAGCCAGCATGTTGCGCTTGTGTACGCTGGCGTGTGCGGTAGCGATTGCAGGGTGCGGCGGCGACGACAACGATGGCGAACAGGCCACTGGTGAGGACTGCGCCTTGACGGTTACCCTCTCTGGAGCGGTGGAGGTGACGACGAGCGGCAAGGCACCCTGCGATGCAAGCGGGAGCTACCCGCCCGGCCCGCGGACGGTGGTCACGTTCATCGGGCTGCCAGGGGACCAAGGCGAGCAGATGAAGTTCGCGTTGCACGAGGTCTCAGAGGGAACCACGGGCATGGTGCAGGCCGACGTCGGCGTGGTCAGGCAGAGCTCTCAGCAGGCGTGGCAGACGCCAGGTGGCGCCTGCACGATTGATGTGGCCGAGCACACGGTGGTTGATGACAACTATCCGGACGTGCGCGAGTACCGAGTTGGGGGTACGGGTTCATGCAACCTGGGCGCGTCTGGTCCGTCAGGAACGGTGGACATCAGCGAGTTCTCCATGCGGGGCATGGTGTTCTGGGAGAAGTGAGCCGTACGGTCAACGGCCGAATAACGAGATGACGTTCACCCGCGAACGCCGAGGAACATCGTAACAGAGCGCGGGGCGTGAACGCACGCGGGCGCGTGCCGCATCAGTGTGTCGCCCGCGGGCGCGGAACGGACGGTGGGGCAAGGCCAGGCCGGCGTTCGTCGGGTGGAACGGCAGTTATACAGTGCTTTGAAATATCGGTGATTCTGGGCACTGAGACTCCGGCGTCACCGTGAGTCGGGGCGCTGTGGACTTGGAACTCGAGCTCAGCCGGCGCGGGTGCTGAGTGCTGGGCATTTCTCGGACCTGTTGCTCGGCGTGGCGCTTCCGATGCCCATGCAGCGCCGCTTGCGTTCGCAGTCGTCGTCGCTTCAGCCGCGAAGACGGTTGGGGGTCGGCAAGGCGCGACCGGATGCGCGAGAGACCGTCAGCGTCGTCCGTCGTCGCGGCGGTACTGGCGCGCTCGGCGCTGTCTCTCCGGTTGGAGAAGCCTGATCTGTATAACGAATTCGCGTTCACCCGCGAACGCCGGAGATCATCGTAGCAGACGGCGAGGCGCTGCAGAGCGGGCGCAGTGCCGCAGACAGTGAGCGCGCCCGCGACGCGGAACGGACGGTGAAACTCGCCTGGCCGGCGTTCGGCGGGTGGAACGTCGAGTTATGCGGCGTTTCGGGGCGATCGCGACATCATGTCGCACGGCGTATCATTTCGAGTGACCCAATGGTTCGGGCTCGCGTCCTCACGATCGCAATGCTTGTCGTGATTGCCCTTGGGGTGGCGGCCACGGTCGGCTTGATGAAGACGGCGCAGACACCCGCGCGCATCCCGACGAGCCCTGCAGCGGGCGAGGACGCCGTGGACTTTGATGAGCGAGCCCCTTCACCCAGCCCGGACGAGCGCGAGCTTGAGGAGGAGATGGAGGCGCGTCGTGCTATTCGCGACCAGGGCCTTGATGCGGGGCTCGGCGAAGTGAAGAAGATGGTGAGGGTCAAGGAGAACCTGAAGAGACATTGGCAGGCGGGGAGAGCGTTCAACGAGCCCAACCGCAGAATGCTCCGCCACCTTTGCCAGAGGCTGGGCGACCCGAGTTGCAGCCAATTGCCGTCGGCCGAATAACGGGACACACGTTCACCCGCGAACGCCGAGCGTCAAGTCGTCAGTCGGCGAGGCACGACAGACGCGGGCGAGTGCCGCATCAGAATGTTCGCCCGCGGAAGCGGAACGGACGGTTGGGCAAGGCAAAACCGGCGTTCGGCGGGTGCAACGTGAGTTATCCGGCGGCGCCAACGGTGGGTTCGGGCTCGCCTGTGGAACCGAAGCTCAGCTTTATCAACACCAAGAAGGTCGCCGCGTTGACCCCGGAACCTTCAAACTGAGGTCGAAGGATCGTCTCCAGGCGCTGCGTAACATCTGCAAGCTGACGATGAAGCTCGGTGAGGTCGATACTCTTGTCGAACGCATGCAGCACGATATGGTCCACCGGCGGGTGGAAGGGCTTGCCGGCCGGGTTGACGAAGCTGAAGTTGGTGGATCCCGGCGGTAGCCCACCGGGCACGAGCAAACACGTGTGGCCTGTCTTCGTTTCCGGCGAGATCACAGCCCAATTGATGTACCCCCAGACTGGTTTGCGTTCACTTGCGATGCGTGCGGCTTGGTCGTCGAAGTGCTGAAACCCGTCGCGCGCGGCCTTCACGTCGGTCAGCGCATCCTCGAATCGGGACAGATCGAGCGTCACGTCGGTTTCTTCTGGAGGCTCCTGCGGTGGACCAGGCGGGCGAGGCAGCCGACCGTCGACAAGGAATCGTTTCAGGCGCCAGGTCGCATCGAGGAACGTCCAGGCATCAGCGACGACCGCTGTGTAGGCGTCGGGATCCAAGATGACCTGCTGGCTTTCTCCGGCAGCGGAAGCGCGCCCCACCAGGTCAAGAAGGAGTCCACGAAGGCGACGCATCGACAGGTCGGCGATCTCCACGGAGTATCGGAGGCCCTCGAGCCACCCACGCTGCGCATGATCGAGACCGGCGGGCAGCCGATCCAGTGGTGACCCCTCGGAGATGATGCGCGGAGTCATTGGCCGACTCCTCGTGGACTCTGCGGCGATGACGACCGTCTCAAACGTTGGTGCAACGACGGTGTTGAAGTGCGACGGCGAGCGCGTGCGCCGCCCTTGTTCGGCGGAGTTGGACATCGCGCGGTGCGCCTCCAACGCTTCAGCATCCGAAGGATCTCCGCTCGGCTTTGCGGAGCCGGCTCGCTCAGAGCGAATTGACGTTTGCGCGCCGCGATGATTCGGCGGTGAGATACTTCACCCAAAGACCCGGACGGCCCGTGATGACGGTCACGACCAGAACAACCTGTTCGCCACTTGCCCACGTCCACCATGCGTGTATCTCGGCGCGCTTGCTCTCGATGCAATTCGCCAACGTCGTGGAGCACTCTGTTGGCACCTTGTGTTTCAGCTCCGACGGCTTGCCATAGTGGGCCTCAAGCGCGGTTAGCTTGGCCTGAAACTCGTTTGGCCATTGGTTCGGATTGGAGGGGCTAAGGGTCTTGCCGAGCATGATGTCACAGACCTTGCCACTTGCGCAGGACTGGACGTAGGCGACGTCCAAACCGACCTTCCCCGGTACTCCGGTGCATTTGCCGTGCGTCTCGTTCTCGACGGCGACCATCCAGTCGAAGCCGCCCCCGCGACACGCGGCGGCCGCCTCGTCGAGTGTCGAGCCAAGGCGGAAGCCTCCGCCGCCGACCGGCGGCGGGACCTTTGCGTCCCTGGGCATGGTAGCCATTCGTTGCAGCGCTTTGCATCCCGCGATGTTTCCCCCGGTGCATGCCTTGCGAAAGAACGCTTCTGCGCGGGCGACATCAATGTTGAGGTGCGCAACACCCGCCTCGGCGCACGACATGGCGTCCCCGCGCTCGCACGTGGCCACGAACAAGTTCGTTGCGCCGCGGTCGTCGCGGGTGACTCCGTGGCCATCCCGCAGCAGACGGGCAAAGCTGTTGCAAGCACTGAGCGCACCAAGCGTACATCCTCGTTTGTAGTAGTTTGCGGCAGCGCCGTAGTCCTGCGGATAGAAGCCATCCTGGTCGCTGTACCCCTTCTCGTACCTGTAGCCGATGGTCCAGCAGGCCTCGCCATCGCCGTCGTCGCACTTCGCCTTCCGCCATTCGGTCGGCGACGTTTCCGGCGCGGGCTCTTGTGTTGGGTGGTCCGGCGGCGCGCGCTCGGCGGACCCTGCCCTTTCGCACCCCAGCAAGGCACTAATCAGCAAGAGTGTGGCGAAACGCACTTGGATTCCTCCGTGCCGAAACCCTTGGATTCTGCGCCTGGGCGGCCAGCAAAGGCAACGGGCGCAGCGCGTGTGGCTTGCGGTAGGTCCTCCCCGAAACGAGGTTCAGTGCCGCTTGATGGAGCCCGTTCGCGTGCTCTGCGCCCTCGGCGACACGCAAGCTGAGGTTGTTCAATTCCCCAAAGTCGCGGACGAAACGGGCATCTGGGTTTCCGGGGCGAAGACGGCGCGAGGGCCGCGAGGATCGCCGCCCGTCCCGATCTCAGAGTGAGACCGAAGGAACGTACACGTCCGCATAGGCAGCTGGCAAGACCGAGGTCCTCCGTGACGGGGTCCCAGTCCCAGCGGATCATGCACGGTCGGTCCGGATAACGAATTGGCGTTCACCCGCGAACGCCGGCTCCTGAGTTTAACAGAGCGCGAGGCGCTGCAGCGGCGGGCGAGCGCCGAAGACAGTGTGTCGCCCGCCGGCGCGGAACGGACGGTGAAACAGGGCATAGCCGGCGTTCGGCGGGTGGAACGACAAGTTATACAGTGCGCAGGAAACTCGGTGATTCTGGGCACTGAGGCTCCTGGCGTCACCGTTTGTCGCAGCGCCGTGGTCTTGGAGCTCGGGTTCAGCGCGGCGCGGTTCTGCTTGCTCGGCGTTCGAGTACGAAACACGAAGCGCCGCCGCGTTGGGCCACCAAGCAGCGCCGCCTTCGTTCGCGGTGGGCACGGCCTCGAGCGGCACGACGGTCGGGGCTTGGCAAGGCGCGACCGGAGGCGCGAGTGACTTACGGCGGTGATGGAGTCGCGGCGGTGCTGGTTCGCAGCGCTGCCCTCCCCGATGGAAGAATCTGATCTGTATAACGAATTGGCGTTCACCCGCGAACGCCGCAGGCCAAACATATCAGACCGCGTGGCGCTGCAACCGCGGGCGAGTGCCGCAGACAGTGTGGTCGCCCGCGGGAGCGGAACGGACGGTTGGGCAAGGCCAAAGCGGCGTTCGGCGGGTGCAACGACAAGTTATGCAGTGCGTAGGAAACTCGGTGATTCTGGGCACTGAGGCTCCTGGCGTCACCGTGTGTCGCAGCGCCGTGGTCTTGGAGCTCGGGTTCAGAGCGGCGCGGTTCTGCTTGCTCGGCGTTCGAGGACGACACGGCAGGCGCCGCGGCGTTGGGCCACCAAGCAGCGCCGCGTTCGTTCACGGCTCGCTCCGCTTCGAGCGCCACGACGCTCGGGGCTTGGCCAGGCGCGACCGGAGGCCTGAGTGACTTACGGCGGTGATGGAGTCGCGGCGCTTCAGGCTCGCGGCGCTGCCGTCCTCGTCGGGAAAATCTGATCTGGATAACGAACGGCGTTCACCCGCGAACGCCGGAGATCATCGTAGCAGAGCGCGAGGCGCTGCAGAGGCGGGCGAGTGCCGAAGACAGAGTGGTCGCCCGCCGACGCGGAACGGACGGTGAAACTCGCCACTACCGGCGTTCGGCGGGTGCAACGTCGAGTTAGACAGCACCGGCGAAGGCTGATCGAATCAGTCTCGGCCCAGGATTTCGAGATGCTCAAGCCAGATCTCGCCTTTGCGCGTGCGCGTGCCTCGAGCTCGGACGATGTCGCCCACTTTGGCCCGACGCACGACCGCAAAGGTGGCACGTCGGGCAGCATCCGGTGACGGTGAAGTGAACACAGAGCCGAAGTGCAGGTCGATGCTCTCACCGGGTGGCGACTCGATCATGAGGACGATGGGGCCGTCGACTTCACTGTCGTCCGCGATGTGAAGGACTTTGCCCGTGACTGTGACAGCGCCAGACGCGGTCGGGGCCGCAGCGTGATCGGCGCAAGCTGGAGCCGCAGCAGCCAGCGAAAGAACCACGGCGACGAACGCTCTTCGCCTCATGTGATGGCTGTATAACGAGACACACGTTCACCCGCGAACGCCGAGCGTCAAGTCGTCAGTCGGCAAGGCGTGAACGCACGCGGGCGAGTGCCGCTAATCAATGGTCGCCCGCGGAAGCGGGACGGACGGTGAAGTCGGCAGGGCCGGTGTTCGGCGGGTGCAACGTGAGTTATGCGGCGGATCCGGGACGTCGCTGCCGTTGTGCCTACGGCACGCACTTGGCCGGAGCGTACCCGCCGTCGAAAGGCCCGCCCTCGCATCCCTTCGGGCACCGAACAAGCTTGTGGCCACACAGAACCCCGATCTTGTCGATGCCCACGGCCAGGGTGTTCGCGTCCCGGCACTCGGAGTACCCGAAGAAATCGCAGTGTCCTGTGGCGTACGCGCCGCATTGGGCAGGAAGGGCTCCGGAGACGCAGTAAGCATTTCCGACTGCGCCTGGGATGAGGCAGATTTCATCGGCGCCGCATTCGTCCGTGGCGTTGCACAGCTTCACACAAGCGGGGACGATTGGCTTGCCGAAGCTGCCTACTGCTAGACAATGGCTGCCAGCTGGACACGGATCGCAGCTGGTCGAGCATTCGGGCGCCGTGCCATCGGCCGCGTCTGCTTCCGCGGAGTCCTTCGAGTCGCTGGCACAAGCGACGGGCACAACGAGAATGCACGTGAGCGCCGCGAGTCGCATTGGGGAAACGGTAGCATGCCGTCAATGCGCAGGCGCGAGACGATCTTGGGCGCTGCTCGCGAGGCCTTCGTCCGCATAACGGGGCGGCGTTCACCCGCGAACGCCGGAGATGATCTTAGCAGAGCGCGAGGCGCTGCAGAGGCGGGCGAGTGCCGAAGACAGAGTGGTCGCCCGCCGGCGCGGAACGGACGGTGAAACACGGCACGGCCGGCGTTCGGCGGGTGGAACGTCGAGTTAGGCGGCGGCTGACAACTCAGTCAAAATGTTGCGCCAACTCGAAGTGTAAGGTCGCGCGGTCCAGGTGCTGCGTCGATGTGCCAAGTCCTTCGGTCGGGCTCGGCGGTGGGAGCGGTTGCCAGCAGAACGATGCCCGCGGTCGCTGTTGCAGCACCAAGCGGGCCCGTCATCCAGAACATGCGACGCCATCGAGCGGAGTCGCATCCGGCTTCACCATCCCTTGAGCGGTCATCACAGCGAGCCGGGACATCGCCGGTCAGGGAGCCAGCGCGCGTGTATGCGTAGGCGCTTGTGAAGAGGAGGCTGGAGCCCGCGGCGGTGGCGATCCACCCCCAGGCGCGCTGAGTGGCGGCGGGAGTGCGCTGCTCGAGGCCGGGCGGTGGTTCGGCGCCTGTGGATTGAGCGACCGTCATCAACAGCGCGGCTGCAGCAATGCGAAGGGAGCTTAACGGGAACGTCATGAGTCCGCCTAACGATCGGCGTTCACCCGCGAACGCCGGAGATGATCTTAGCAGAGCGCGAGGCGCCGCAGAGGCGGGCGAGTTCCGAAGACAGAGTGGTCGCCCGCCGGCGCGGAACGGACGGTGAAACTCGGCCTGGCCGGCGTTCGGCGGGTGCAACGTCGAGTTAGCCAGCGTTGAAAATCGACGGTGAAGTTCCGTGCTTCGTCGGATCCTGACGGTGATTCTGGCCCGAGCGCGATGGGCCGCGAGCAGCGCCGGTACGCCATCAGTGGCATGGCCACCAGCGGCACGACCTCGGGGCTGATCGAGACGCGTGGGAACGCGTGAGTGACTTTCGAACTTCAACCGCGGGCAAGGCGCCGTGGGCTTGGCGGCGCTGCACAACAGAGCGCGAAAGTGCGCCTGGATAACGAACGAACGGCGTTCACCCGCGAACGCCGGCGAAGAGTTTAGCAGAGGGCAAGGCGCTGCAGAGGCGGGCGAGTGCCGAAGACAGAGTGGTCGCCCGCCGGCGCGGAACGGACGGGCGGGCAAGGCCAAAGCGGCGTTCGGCGGGTGCAACGTCGAGTTAGACAGCGTTGAAAATCGACGGTGAAGTTCCGTGCTTCGGCGGTTCCTGACGGTGATTCTGGCCAAAGCGCCGTGGACCGCGAGCAGCGCCGGTTCGCCGCCGGTGGCTTCGCCTCGAGCGACACGAGCTCCGGGGTGCGCGGGACGCGTGGGAACGCGCGAGTGCTTTCGAACTTCAACCGGTGGCGCGGCGCCGTGGGTCGCTGGCGCTGCACAACAGCGCGGAAGACTTGGGCTGTATAACGAGAGTGGCGTTCACCCGCGAACGCCGAAGATGATCGTAGCAGAGCGCGGGGCGCCGCAGAGGCGGGCGAGTGCCGAAGACAGAGTGGTCGCCCGCCGGCGCGGAACGGACGGTGAAACTCGCGACGACCGGCGTTCGGCGGGTGCAACGTCCAGTTATGCGGCATGAGCCCGGCAGCACCCTGCCGCGGCGCCTCGCGACGCGCACAGCCGCACATCCGCGGCGATTGGCGCGAACGTCCATCTCATGGCCTTCGGTCGAGATGGGGAGGGCCCTCAGGGTCCGCCCGCGGCGGCGAACACACCGGGGCGCACGAGCGCGACGGCGAGGAGGTGCATCCAGTAACACACCGGCCGCTGACACAGGGACTTTGCGACCAGCTCTGGAAGCGTGCGGGAACGTGCCGGAACGGCACAACCGGCATTCCGTGGCCACGCTGGTCGCGCGGTCGTTGCGCGGGCTCGCGACTTGCCTAGCTGGGAACACGCGTTAGCGTGGCCGGGAGAACCGTCGCAAGGGAGGACGTTGTCATGGAACTCCGATGCCGCTACGGGAACTGGGCGTTGATCGCGGTCAGCTTGTCACTGACGTCTTGCGCCGTTGAGGAGCCTGCACTTCCGACGAGTGGAGAAGGTGTGACGGGTGTGACCTCGAGTCGCGCCGCATTTGTCGTGCAAGGTCAGGAACTCGTTACCACGCAGGGGAAGCGCTACCTCCGAATGACGGATGACCTGGTGAAGCGCTGGCGCAGCGATCCCGGGCTCGAGGGCGACTACTCCGACCAACATCCCGCGGTGCAAGCGTTCCTTGAACGAGTCCGCGCGCACCAGCTCGCTACCAGACCCGTCGACCAGCTATCCGATGAGGAGCTAGCCGACGCGCTTCGACCGGTTCTGCACGTCGACGAGGGAGTTTTTCTGGCTGCCGATGGGGACGTGCCCGTCGTCAAGGCAATGCGCGCTTTGAAAGGGAAGTCGGTGAAGCTGGCTGAGAGTTACAGCCCGTCAGGCAACTACGACATCTACTTTGGAAAGCACCATGGACAGCCAACGCATGGCTGCTGCGGCACCGATGACCGATGGGCGGTGGGCGCCAATACGGCTTGGCCCTACGCCACGGTCATTGCGAGTTTCAACGTGTGCAACATCTTCTCGTCGAACTGGGGAAACGACCTCTGGTGCCAAAATGGTTCGAACGTTTACTCGCGGGATTGCACCTGGCAGCTGATCGGGCACTCGACCGCGATCGCGGCGGCACACTGTTTCTACGACACCGCTGCCAACAAGTATTTGCCCTGTTTCGAGGACGGCTACGGGCCGTTCTGCCGCTATCGCTGGGGTGCAGCACCGGACGCCTCGGACAACGCGATGCAGCCGATTCCGCCTGGGTACCCAACCCTGTGGGCTGGCTACTCCATGCAGGTACCCTTCCTGTGGTACCAGGCCACCGATCCGTACCTGGCCATTCAGTACGACTACGCCGTCATCGACTTCACCGGGTACGCGATTCCTAACCCAGGGTACACCGCGGGTTGGGTGGGATGGGGGGTTCTGAACAACTCGGACACGCTCAACTCGATGTACCAGATTTGGGGCGTCCCCAAGACGGACTTCTACGACACGCCCTATTCGACCTGGCCGCGAATCCGGGGATCGACTGCGATCAGGTACCCGTCTTCGGTGTCGACATACGTTACGTACACTCCCGGGGACGTCAGCGCCGGCAATAGCGGAACCGGTTTGATCCAGTACGTCAACGTCTGGGGCGGGTGGTACGTCACCGGGACCATCACCAGCTACGAGAACAACACTTGCTGTGCGCGCGCGCGACGATTGGAGAGCACATACCTCTCTTTCATCCAATCCGCGTCCACGGAGTACTGAGGTCCCCATGCGCGCGGCAAACCTTCGATCGATTATCGGTCATGGAGCACTGCTTGCTCTCACAGCGGCCGTGACGGCCTGCAACGCGCCACAGAAGCACGACGACGGCGCGGATGGCGGGCCCAACGCGGGCTACTGCATCGAGACTCGAACGGAAGTGAGCTTTTCGGAACAGACTGCGTTGGGCCTAACCGCGGGTCATCTGCTCGCCCTGGGCGCGGGAAAGCATGTGAAGCAGTTGACGTGGGCCGACTCTTCTACGAGTTCAGTGACTTTGACTGTGGACGGCACCGCCGCCTCGGGTTGGTTCGTCAAATCGGAACACAATCCGGCCACCGGAATCGTCCCCGAAGTGGAATGCCGCGACTCGATCGAAGTGGTGGTCGCCGCTACATTGGCCACACTTGACGGGAAGCTCGATGAGAAGTGGACGGGGCTTGTGCTGGCCTTTCAACCCACCGAACAGTTCGTCCCCGACGGGGGGTGGAAGGAGGGGTGGCTAGACGGTTCCGCTGAGCTCGAGGAAGGGTCGGCGGGCGGGACGTACAAGCCGGTGGTCCCAGCAGGTAGCTGCCTGCTCGACACTTTCGTTGCGGTCCATCTCAAGCCGGGCCTGGTTGGTCAGCCGCTATTCACCGGCGCAGTGCAGAAGACCGTCGCTGCGGCACCGTGCAAGCAGTTTGACCCGGCCACGACCGCTGTCGAGCCGGTGCTCGATGCCGAGTGGTAAGCAGCAGCGCCCAACTGGTTCGCGGGTCGGAGTGAGTCGAAAGATTCGCGTTGCGGCACTGCCCGGGCTCCTATCGGGAGCACTCTTCGGGCTGCCTCACGAAGCGCATGCGCTTTACGGCGCGCGGTCGGTCGACGAATCGGCATGGCCGTTCGTCGTTCAGCTCGATGAACGCTGCACGGGGGTCATCATTCACCCGCTGGTCGTTGTCTACGCTGGGCATTGCGGGACGGCCTTCACCGAGGTTCGTCTGTCGGGGCGACAGGTGCGCCGTGTTCCGCTCGTCAAGTGCCAGGCGCACCGCAATGCCTTTGCCGGCACGCGGGAGGACATAGCCTTCTGCGTGCTCTCTCTCCCAGCAGAGGTTCCTTTGCCCAGATTGCCCGCGGGCACCGAGGGGCACATTAATTTGGTGGGGCGCCACGCGACGGTTGTTGGATTCGGAACTGACGCTGTTGGTCGGTTGGGTAAGCGCGAGATGACCGTGCAAGTACTGTCGATCGGCCGAACGGCCGGAATGGCCTCGATTGGTGCGCCCGGGAAAGGGATCTGCGAGGGCGACTCCGGTGCGCCTGCGCTCGATTGCGCGGGTCTCTCCGACGCGCCTTGCACGGTATTAGCCATCGCGTCCGCGACGACGTCGCCGCGCTGCGAGGAAAGACCCGCGCAATTCGTCCTCCTCGGTCCGGCGCGTGCGTGGATAGAAGAAAACTCGGGCATCAGACTCACAGCCGATTCGACCGGGGAGAAGGCCGTTCCTAAGCGCCAGGATTGGACGCTGGCACTCGCGATGCTGGTTGGGCTGGCGTTCGCTGCGCTATCGAGCGCACTGTTTGGCGCGGTTCGGCGCCGTGGGTGAACCTGCGCTTCGGGCTGACGCCCATGGACCGCTGGAGAGCACTGCAGTCGCCGTGCGGCGCGGCGGCACCGCAACGCCCGTGCGGTCACGCGATGCCCCTTGTCGCTTTGTCCGAATAACGAATCGCGTTCACCCGCGAACGTGGGGAACATCGTAACAGAGGGCACAGCGCTTTCGCAGGCCGGCGCAAAGCCGTAGACAGGGAGGGCGCCGGCCGGCGTGGAACGGACGGTGAAACGCGGCAAGACCGCGTTCGGCGGGTGGAACGGCGAGTTAGCCAACGGAGGAAATAGCGGTGATTTCTGGGACAGTGGCCTGGTGACGACGAAGCCAGACGCCGCGGACTCGGAGCCCGGCGTCGCCATGGAACTCTTCGACGGCGGTGCAGTCCGCGCGGCACTTGGGGCCGCGGATGCAGCGCGCGTCAGTCGCCACCGCCTCGAGCGCGATCACGGTCGGGGCTTGTCGAGACGCGTGGGAACGCGCGAGAGACTTTCAGCGTCAACCGCGCGCACGGCGCCGTGGTCTTGGAAGCGCTGCCCCAGGGCGAAGGTGCGACGGTTGGATAACGAATTCGCGTTCACCCGCGAACGCCGAGCGTCATCTTATCAGACCGCGAAGCGCAGCAGAGCGGGCGCAGTGCCGCAGACAGTGAGGGCGCCCGCGACGCGGAACGGACGGTGAAGGAGGCAGGGCCGGCGTTCGGCGGGTGGAACGTCGAGTTAGACCGCTGGACGCCAGCTACTAGTCGTCAAAAGGATAGGGGAGCCTTTGTATGTTCTCGAAGTGATGGCGGCGACACAGCACGCTGAGATGAACATGCAGACGCGCGCAGCCGGGATGCCGGCAGGTTTCGGGTCCCACTTCCGGATCGACGGACCAGCGGTGGTATTCACGTCGTAGCCACGAGAGCGGCGGGTTGTACGGGAGGTGCACTGTCGTGATCGGTTGAAAGTCGACCCCAAGGTAAAAGGGGCGGTCGGGAGAGCGAAGCGCTTCGGTCAAGAACTCGGTGAATGAGTTGGCGATGACACGTCTCTCCCGGACGTCGTCATGATCACAGTCCAGAATGGGATTGGCTCCAGCGGCGGTCGTGGCAAGATCGATCCCGATGTAGTTCCCGTCGAAGGCGTCGCAGAAAGCGTACCAGGACGGAGGCTCTGACTCGGCCCACTCCGGTCCTTGCAGGGCAGCGCCCGTACGAACCCACGCCGAAGGGGGCAGCATCTGGTAGCTCTCGACGAGGGTCGCGGACGAAATGCGCTCATAGAACGCCGTCAGATCTGAGGGAAGAGCGAAGCCGGACCGAGCCGTGAATCGGTCTAGGTCCTGCCGGGCTTCTCCGTCGGCGACAACGTGGGGCTGAGTGGATTCGACGACGGCAATAAGGTCGTTGATGGTTTTCCGCATGGCGGACGCCCGGGCACTTGGTCGGTCTAACGAACGGCGTTCACCCGCGAACGCCGGAGATTAATCCTAGCAGAGCGCGGGGCGCCGCAGAGGCGGGCGAGTGCCGAAGACAGAGTGGTCGCCCGCCGGTGCGGAACGGACGGTGAAAGTCGCCACTACCGGCGTTCGGCGGGTGCAACGTCGAGTTAGACAGCGGTGCGAGCGAGCTGGTCGCGGTGTTCGCCTGGTGCGAGACTGTGGACCGTGGCGAACGACGAGGACGATCCGATCGACGTGAAGGCGGTGTTCGAGAAGTTCAAGCAGGGGGTCAAGGCCCAGGTGAGCGACGACAATGTCGCGGTGCACTTCGACCTCGGCATTGCCTATCAGGAGATGGGGTTGTTTGCAGACGCCGCAGCGGAGTTCGAGCTCGTCCTGCGAACGGATCGGAATCACGCCGGCGCAACTGCCCGATTGATCGAAGTCCACGCGAGGATGGGCAACCCAAGAGGAGGGACGCCCCCGGGCGAAGCGTAGAGCGGCCGGTGGGTCGGCATTGACAAGGCCCGGAAGAATTCCCGGCTGGATAACGAGACACACGTTCACCCGCGAACGCCGAGCGTCAAGTCGTCAGTCCGCGTGGCGCCACAGACGCGGGCGAGTGCCGCATCAGTTTGGTCGCCCGCGGAAGCGGAACGGACGGTGAAGTCAGCAAGACCGGCGTTCGGCGGGTGCAACGTGAGTTATCCGGCGTCGGTCGAGTCGAGCCTGCACAGCTTGGGATCTTCTAAGACGTGGTCAGAGTAGTCGCCCCGGGGAACGGGGCGCTCTGCGAGCGTTCCGGAGACCAGCACGCGCCCCTCACGTGGGAACCCGCAGCAAAGCAGGGATGCGTCGCCGAGACAGAGAAAGGCGTCGCCCGGCTGTCCGGGCAAAAGGAACAGGCCCTCTCCGTTCGAGTCGTGGACCCGCAAGAGCTGCCAGTTGGAGAGGTCTCCGCAGGTCGGCTCCCGCAGCGTGACCAAGCCGCGGTTCCCCGACGCGAGAGCGCCACGAACGACGACTCGTCTACCCGTGAGATCGGCCGCAGCCGAGAGGAGCTCACGGACGGCGCACCCGGTGGCATGCCCCTGGCAACGCGGGAGGTCCCGTGGCGTGAAAGGGCAGCCAGTCGCCGCTAGGCATGCTGTCGAGTCGTTGGGCACGGAGAATCGCTTGAAAGTGGAGTCGCTCGCAGTGGCCCACGAAGCGCCGGAAACGGCCTCGTCCGACAGACACGCCTTGGCCCGGGGCGACGAGGCGGTGGCCGATGGAGCGAGGCGCGTCGGTGGCGCGTCGGTCCGAAGAGGCGCCTCTGCTGGAGCGCAGTGAAGGCAACCGGCAACCAGAATCGAGGGAAGTCGTCTCACGGCCGGATAACGGGATGACGTTCACCCGCGAACGCCGGAGATGATCTTAGCAGAGCGCGGGGCGGTGCAGCGCGGGCGAGTGCCGAAGACAGTGTGTTCGCCCGCGAAATCAGAACGGACGGTTGGGCACGGCGAGACGGCGTTCGGCGGGTGAAACGTCGAGTTATGCCACGGAGGAAATTGCGGTGATTCCTGGGACAGTGGCCTGGGTTCGGCGAAGCGCGGGCCCGAGGACTCGGAGCTCCGCCTCGACTTGGATTTCTTCGAAGGCGCTGTAGTCGTCGCGGCGCTTGGGGCCACGGATGCAGCGCGGTGTCAGTCGCCATCGCCTCGAGCGCGACGACGGTTGGGGCTTGTCGAAACGTATGGGAACGCGCGAGAGACTTTCAACTTCAACCGCCGGCACGGCGCTGTGGTCTTGGAAGCGCTGCCCCTGGGCGAAGGTGCGACGGTGGGATAACGAACGGCGTTCACCCGCGAACGCCGGAGATGATCTTAGCAGAGCGCGAGGCGCTGCAGAGGCGGGCGAGTGCCGAAGACAGAGTGGTCGCCCGCCGCCGCGGAACGGACGGTGAAACTCGGCACTACCGGCGTTCGGCGGGTGCAACGTCGAGTTAGCCAGCGTTGAAAATTGACGGTGAAGTTCCGTGCTTCGTCGGTTCCCGACGGTGATTCTGGCCAAAGCGCCATGGGCCGCGAGCAGCGCCGGTACGCCACCGGTGGCACCGTCTCGAGCGGCACGAGCTCCGGGCGGCGCGAGACGCGTGGGAACGCGCGAGTGACTTTCAGAGTTCAACCGCGGGCCAGGCGCTGCGGGTCGCCGGCGCTGCACAACAGCGCGGAAAACTTCGGCTGGATAACGAAACGGCGTTCACCCGCGAACGCCGGAGATCATCTTAGCAGAGCGCGAGGCGCGACAGCCGCGGGCGAGTGCCGAAGACAGAGTGGTCGCCCGCGGGCGCGGAACGGACGGTGAAACTCGCGTGGCCGGCGTTCGGCGGGTGCAACGTCCAGTTATCAGGCGTTGCGACGAGGCGCCTCGGGCGCTGGGTTGGGCGGAAGAGCGTCGATTACCACCACGTCGTTCTCACGTAGGAACTCCGCCAGCCGATCAAGCGTGGCCGGTGGGCTAGTGCCCGGAGTCATCGTGACGCGACCGGCTTCTGTCGTGAGAGCGATACATGGATCGACGTGACCTGCGCTCTCCGTCAGGCCAAGCCCCAAGCGCACGCCCTCACGCACGTCGACGACGATGGTCTCTGTCGCGGCGCCGGCGTGGCGTTCAATGCGCAAGTCGCCATCGTCAATCGTGAGCACCCAGTGCACGCGCTGAGCGGCGCGCCGCACGAGGGCCACCGCGAGGGCGAGGATGGCTACTGCGCCCACGAGAAGAATCCGGGACAGGGTGGGTCCAGTCGCGACGAACAGGATTGCGGTGAAACCAACCGCCGCGAGCCAACTCGCCCAGACGTAGACTGTGATGACCGGCTCACCATGGACAACTAGCCGAGCTTGACGCCGGTGCCGGTAGGGCGAGTGTGAAGCACGGCGAGCCACGGCGGTGATGGCGGTCCTCGGCCGGATAACGAATTCGCGTTCACCCGCGAACGCCGGAGATCATCGTAGCAGACGGCGAGGCGCTGCAGAGCGGGCGCAGTGCCGCAGACAGTGAGCGCGCCCGCGACGCGGAACGGACGGTGAAACTCGCCTGGCCGGCGTTCGGCGGGTGGAACGTCGAGTTATGCGGCGTTTCGGGGCGATCGCGACATCATGTCGCACGGCGTATCATTTCGAGTGACCCAATGGTTCGGGCTCGCGTCCTCACGATCGCAATGCTTGTCGTGATTGCCCTTGGGGTGGCGGCCACGGTCGGCTTGATGAAGACGGCGCAGACACCCGCGCGCATCCCGACGAGCCCTGCAGCGGGCGAGGACGCCGTGGACTTTGATGAGCGAGCCCCTTCACCCAGCCCGGACGAGCGCGAGCTTGAGGAGGAGATGGAGGCGCGTCGTGCTATTCGCGACCAGGGCCTTGATGCGGGGCTCGGCGAAGTGAAGAAGATGGTGAGGGTCAAGGAGAACCTGAAGAGACATTGGCAGGCGGGGAGAGCGTTCAACGAGCCCAACCGCAGAATGCTCCGCCACCTTTGCCAGAGGCTGGGCGACCCGAGTTGCAGCCAATTGCCGTCGGCCGAATAACGAACGGCGTTCACCCGCGAACGCCAGGAACATCGTAGCAGAGCGCGAGGCGCCGGAGAGCGGGCGTGTGCCGTATCAGAGTGTCGCCCGCGACGCGGAACGGACGGTTGGGCAAGGCAAGACGGCGTTCGGCGGGTGCAACGTCGAGTTATGCCACGGAGGAAATCGCGGTGATTCCTGGGACAGTGGGCTGGGTTCGGCGAAGGTCGGCGTCGAGGACTCGGAGCTCCGCCTCGACTTGGACTTCTTCGAGGGCGCCGTGGTCGTCGCGGCGTGTGGGGCCGCGGATGTAGCGCGGTGTCAGTCGCCATCGCCTCGAGCGCGACGACGGTTGGGGCTTGTCGAGACGCGTGGGAACGCGCGAGAGACCTCCAACTTCAACAGCGGTCCGGGCGCCGTGGCCTTGGCAGCGCTGCCCCTGGGCGAAGGTGCGACGGTGGGATAACGAGACACACGTTCACCCGCGAACGCCGAGCGTCAAGTCGTCAGTCGGCAAGGCGCTGCAGACGCGGGCGAGTGCCGCATCAGAATGTTCGCCCGCGGGCGCGGAACGGACGGTGAAGTCGACACGACCGGCGTTCGGCGGGTGGAACGTGAGTTAGCCGGCGCTCTCGATCGAGGCCGGGGGGACTTCAATGAGCTGTGCCTCGATGAAGTCGAGGCGGCTCGCGAGCATATCCGCGTGCTCGAGGGTCGGCTCTGCATCAACGGGGATTAGGTCGGTCGTGGGTGTACCCGCTCGAACTGCAGCGATCCAGAGCCGCATCTCATCAACGTAGCCGGCCAGTGCGGACTGCCAGGAAGCGTCGGGATCCACAGCCAGATAGGCCGGTGGAACATCGCCGACGACGACCCAGAGTGTAGCGTCGATTTCGGGCTGAGCGGGGACGATGTCGAAAAGAAACACGCCGAGCACCGCAGGAATTGCGAATGCAAGCCGGCCCGCAACGACGCTTCGGCACCAGGTGTGCGACGTGAGAAAGTTTTCGGCCTCTCGTGCGAGTTCGCGAACCTCGGGATCGTTGATAGTCGCCACGTCGACGTGCATTGGAACGTCCGGATAACGAACGGCGTTCACCCGCGAACGCCGGAGATGATCTTAGCAGAGCGCGAAGCGCTGCAGAGGCGGGCGAGTGCCGAAGACAGAGTGGTCGCCCGCCGGCGCGGAACGGACGGTGAAACTCGGCACAGCCGGCGTTCGGCGGGTGCAACGTCGAGTTAGACAGCGTTGAAAATCGGCGGTGAAGTTCCGTGCTTCGTCGGTTCCTGACGGTGAAACTGGCGAAAGCGCCGTGGACCGCGAGCAGCGCCGGTTCGCCATCGGTGGCTCCGTCTCGAGCGGCACGAGCTCCGGGGTGCGCGAGACGCGTGGGAACACGCGAGTGACTTTCGAACTTCGACCGTCGGCAAGGCGCCGTGGTCTTGGCGGCGCTGCACTTCAGAGAGCGAAAGTGCGGCTGTATAACGAGATGACGTTCACCCGCGAACGCCGAGGAACATCGTAACAGAGCGCGGGGCGTGAACGCACGCGGGCGCGTGCCGCATCAGTGTGTCGCCCGCGGGCGCGGAACGGACGGTGGGGCAAGGCCAGGCCGGCGTTCGTCGGGTGGAACGGCAGTTATACAGTGCTTTGAAATATCGGTGATTCTGGGCACTGAGACTCCGGCGTCACCGTGAGTCGGGGCGCTGTGGACTTGGAACTCGAGCTCAGCCGGCGCGGGTGCTGAGTGCTGGGCATTTCTCGGACCTGTTGCTCGGCGTGGCGCTTCCGATGCCCATGCAGCGCCGCTTGCGTTCGCAGTCGTCGTCGCTTCAGCCGCGAAGACGGTTGGGGGTCGGCAAGGCGCGACCGGATGCGCGAGAGACCGTCAGCGTCGTCCGTCGTCGCGGCGGTACTGGCGCGCTCGGCGCTGTCTCTCCGGTTGGAGAAGCCTGATCTGTATAACGAATCGCGTTCACCCGCGAACGCCGGAGATCATCTTAGCAGAGCGCGAGGCGCTACAGCCGCGGGCGAGTGCCGAAGACAGAGTGGTCGCCCGCGGTCGTGGAACGGGCGCTTGGGCAAGGCCAGACCGGCGTTCGGCGGGTGCAACGTCGAGTTATGCCACGGAGGAAATCGCGGTGATTCCTGGGTCAGTGGCCCGGGTTCGGCGAAGGTCGGCCTCGAAGACTCGAAATTGCGCCTCGACTTGGACTTCTTCGAGGGCGCTGTGGTCGTCGCGGCACATGGGGCCGCGGATGCAGCGCCGTGTCAGTCGCCATCGCTTCCAGCGCGACGACGGTTGGGTCTTGTCGAGACGTGTGGGAACGCGCGAGAGACTTCCAAATTGAACAGCGGTCCGGGCGCCGTTGTCTTGGCAGCGCTGCCCCTGGGCGAAGGTGCGACGGTGGGATAACGAATCGCGTTCACCCGCGAACGCGAGGAACATCGTAACAGACGGCACTGCGTTTTCGCAGGCCGGCGCAAGCCGTAGACAGAGAGGGCGCCGGCCGTCGCGGAACGGACGGTGAAACTCGCGAAGACCGCGTTCGTCGGGTGGAACGGCGAGTTAGCCAACGGAGGAAATTACGGTGATTTCTGGGACAGTGGCCTGGTGACGACGGAGCGAGACGCCACGGACTCGGAGCTCGGCGTCGCCGTGGGACTCTTCGACGGCGGTACAGTTCGCGCGGCACTTGGGGCCGCGGATGCAGCGCGGCGTCAGTCACCACCGCCTCGAGCGCGATCACGGTCGGGGCTTGTCGAGACGCGTGGGAACGCGCGAGCGACTTTCAGCTTCGACCGTCCGCATGGCGCCGTGGTCTTGGAAGCGCTGCCCTTGGGTGAAGGTGCGACGGTTGGATAACGATCGGCGTTCACCCGCGAACGCCGGAGATGATCTTAGCAGAGCGCGAGGCGCCGCAGAGGCGGGCGAGTTCCGAAGACAGAGTGGTCGCCCGCCGGCGCGGAACGGACGGTGAAACTCGGCCTGGCCGGCGTTCGGCGGGTGCAACGTCGAGTTAGCCAGCGTTGAAAATCGACGGTGAAGTTCCGTGCTTCGTCGGATCCTGACGGTGATTCTGGCCCGAGCGCGATGGGCCGCGAGCAGCGCCGGTACGCCATCAGTGGCATGGCCACCAGCGGCACGACCTCGGGGCTGATCGAGACGCGTGGGAACGCGTGAGTGACTTTCGAACTTCAACCGCGGGCAAGGCGCCGTGGGCTTGGCGGCGCTGCACAACAGAGCGCGAAAGTGCGCCTGGATAACGAACGGCGTTCACCCGCGAACGCCAGGAACATCGTACCAGACCGCGGGGCGCCGCAGAGGCGGGCGAGTGCCGAAGACAGAGTGGTCGCCCGCCGGCGCGGAACGGACGGTGAAACACGCCATGACCGGCGTTCGGCGGGTGCAACGTCGAGTTAGACAGCGCGCGGAAGTGCGCTCTGATCCCACGCTAGGGTAACCCAGCCTCGAGCACCGACTCGTCCAGCACCACGGACGGATCTGTCCATCCGAGCCCAGCGCATTTTGAACAGACGATCGAGAATGGCCGACCGTTCACATCTATCAGAGCGCCATGCGCATCAAACCAGCCGGTCGCGGAGCACTCTGCACAGTCGGACGAGGTTGGTGGACGTGGCGGCATTAGCTCGCGTAGTTCCGAAAGGCCCGTCTTCCGCACTCCAGCGAGGAGCGCGGTGAAAGCGTCGGCGCGTGTCCCTGCAACGTCCCAGATGTCGTCATCCCACACGATGCGGCCGTCGCTTGTAAGGTAGGTCGGCGGGCCCAGACCAGGATCTAGAAGGAACGCATCGTAAGCGTCAGTGATCTCGTCTGCGCCGCGAGCCTCCCTGAGCTGCCGGAGCGCAGCCAGCAGTTGGGTTGACGGTCGGAAGATTCGGGCTGAGACGAGAATGCGTCTACTGGAGGATGGCAAGTGCTGCTCCGGTCGGAGATCGCGGTCAGCCCAGGCTGTATAACGAAACGGCGTTCACCCGCGAACGCCGGAGACCATCGTAGCAGAGCGCGAGGGGCTGCAGAGGCGGGCGAGTGCCGAAGACAGAGTGGTCGCCCGCCGGCGCGGAACGGACGGTGAAACTCGCCACTACCGGCGTTCGGCGGGTGCAACGTCGAGTTAGACAGCGCGAGGAACGGTGTCGACGTCGCGGTATCTCAAGCGCTGCCAAGGGCCTCGGCCGACCCTGAACCTGGGCCCGCCGGTGGCGGCAGCTTCTCGACCAGCGCTTCGATCTGCGGAAGGGCTTGGAGGGTCGCGCGTCGCGCCCTGGTTAGGTCCGGCAGTGCGTCGTATCGCAGGACGAGCACGTAGACGGTGGCGAAGGAGCGAACGTACGCCACGCCAGCATCGTCGGCGCTACAGAGGCGATCAAGTGAACCGCCCTGCTGCAGTGGAAGATCAAGCGACGCGAGCGCGCGGCGGAGACTGCGCGCGGCGTCCCTCGCAACGGCGATGTTGTGGTGCGGCGCGCAGCACCAAGGCAAGCCCCAAGCGTCGAGAACGGAGGCGCTCGTCGCGCACGCGTCGTGCGCGAGCGCCGCGAGGGCCTGTTGGAGCTGGGCCCACTCCGGAACGTGCGGTCCCAGGGCCATGGTTCGGCTGTTTAACGATCGGCGTTCACCCGCGAACGCCGGAGATGATCTTAGCAGAGCGCGAGGCGCCGCAGAGGCGGGCGAGTTCCGAAGACAGAGTGGTCGCCCGCCGGCGCGGAACGGACGGTGAAACTCGGCCTGGCCGGCGTTCGGCGGGTGCAACGTCGAGCTGAGGAATCCCCTCGAATTTGGTGACGGATCGCTAGAGAAATGGGGGATCGACGTGCATGCGGACTTCTGATCAATTGGTGTTTGCGACAACCCCAACGATCGGAGAATCCACATGCACGCCGTTCAGGTTCTATCACGCTGGCTTGGGCGTCGAGAAGTGGTCGGGCACACGGCACGCGCCGCGGCACTCGTGCGAGTCGTCCAGGCTCTCCTGGTCGGCGGGAAGCTCTCGCTGACGCAGCTCGGGCGCAACCTCGCTGGCCGCGCGCACGTGAAGCATCAGATCAAGGCCGTTGACAGGCTGCTCGGCAATCAACACCTACAGGGCGAGCGTGACCGGATCTACCGGGCCGTGGCTCGAACGCTTTGGCCGGGAACAAGCGGCCGGTAATCATCGTCGACTGGTCGGACTTCGAGCTCGGGCGCCAATGGCTCATGCTCAAGGCGGCGATTCCAGTGGGTGGGCGGGCCATTTCTGTCTACGAGCGTGTGTTCCCGTTCAAGCGCTACAACAGCCCTGGCGCGCACCGCGAGTTCCTGCAGGCGCTGCGTCTGGTGCTGCCGGAAGACTGTCGACCGATCATCGTCACGGACGCAGGTTTCCGCGGGCCATGGTTTCGCGCAGTCGAATCCTACGGTTGGGATTGGGTCGGGCGAATTCGAAACCAGATCAAGTACCTCCGTGAGCAGACGGGGCGTTGGTGTTACACCCACTCGCTCTATCCGCTGGCAACCACCAAGGCGCGCTACGTTGGCGAGGTCGCGCTCTCGCGGCGCCATCACTACCGCTTCCATCTCTACCTGGTCCGGGCGTACAGGCCTCGCGCTGGGCGCCCCGCGCCGCGGTCCCAGAGGGCCAAACGCAGCGATGTATCGTCGCCTTCACCGAGCTCCATGGCTGCTCGCGACATCGCTTCCTCACACCCAAGGCAGTGAGCGCAGGATCAAGCAGCTTTACACCTTGCGCATGCAGATTGAAGAAACCTTTCGCGACCTCAAGTGCCATCGTTGGGGCTTCGGACTGCGATACGCGAACTGCCGTACCGCGAAGCGACTCGAGCTGCTGCTCCTCGTCGGAACTCTCGCTGCCCTCGTCACCTGGCTCGTTGGGCTCGGAGCTCGTGCAATGGACTGGACCAGGCACCTGCAGGCCAACACAGTGCGCAAACGCGAGGTGCTCTCGACCTTCTTCATCGGCCGACAGCTACTCGCTCGTCCGGCGTCCTTGCTCCCACCTCTTCTGGCGGCACTCATCACTCTGCGCCGGCACTTGTTGCCCCCGGTGCCCGTCTAGTTTTCGTGGGGATCCCTCAGAACGTCGAGTTAGCCAGCGTTGAAAATCGACGGTGAAGTTCCGTGCTTCGTCGGATCCTGACGGTGATTCTGGCCCGAGCGCGATGGGCCGCGAGCAGCGCCGGTACGCCATCAGTGGCATGGCCACCAGCGGCACGACCTCGGGGCTGATCGAGACGCGTGGGAACGCGTGAGTGACTTTCGAACTTCAACCGCGGGCAAGGCGCCGTGGGCTTGGCGGCGCTGCACAACAGAGCGCGAAAGTGCGCCTGGATAACGAACGGCGTTCACCCGCGAACGCCAGGCACATCCTAACAGATCGCGCGGCGGTGCAGCGCGGGCGAGTGCCGAAGACAGTGTGTTCGCCCGCGAAATCGGAACGGACGGTTGGGCAAGGCACGACGGCGTTCGGCGGGTGCAACGTCGAGTTACCCAGCGTTGAAAATCTGGGGGAAAAGCGCGGCGCGGAGAGCAGGGCGCCGCTGTCGTCTTCGTCAGCTCCCGACGGTGATTCTGGCCAGAGCGCGATGGACCGCGAGCAGCGCCGGTTCGCTACTGTTGCCACCGCTGCCAGCGGCAAGACCTACGGGTGAATCGAGACGCGTGGGTACGCGCGAGAGACTTACAAACTTCAGCCGTAGGCAAGGCGCTGTTGTTTACCGGCGCTGCACAACAGCGTGCGAAAGTGTGGCTGGGTAACGAGACACGCGTTCACCCGCGAACGCGCGAGATCATCGTAACAGAGCGCGGGGCGTTTTCGAGGCCGGCGCGTGCCGTTGAAAATTGGGCGCCGGCCGCCGCGGGACGGACGGTGAAGAGCGCAAGGCGCGCGTTCGGCGGGTGGAACGCGAGTTATACCGTGGTGGAATCACGCTTGTTCGGGGAGCAGCGACGGTTGGCGTTGCAGCTCGCCTGGCGCCGTGATCTCGGAGCTCGGCGCCAGCTCGCGCGGCTTCTGTTCACCGCGCCACGTCGGCAAGGCGCTTGGGGCCGCGCGTGGCGCTTGGGCGAAGCACTCTGAGACCGCAGCGCGGCAAAGACAGTCGGCAAGGCGCCGTGGTCTTCGCGTGATCGTTTCCGGTCAGAAGACAGCGGTATAACGAGACACACGTTCACCCGCGAACGCCGAGCGTCAAGTCGTCAGTCGGCAAGGCGCTGTAGACGCGGGCGAGTGCCGTATCAGAATGGTCGCCCGCGGAAGCGGAACGGACGGTGAAGTCCGCAAGGCCGGCGTTCGGCGGGTGCAACGTGAGTTATCCCGTGGTGGAACCACGGTTGTTCTGGGCGCGGAGACCGTGAGCGTTTCCGTGCGGGGCGGCGCCGTGAGCTCGGAGCTCGGCGCCAGGTCGCGCGGCTTCCGTTCGGATTCGGATCGATTGCTCCGGTGCCCGCGGTAGAGCCGGATTGAACGGCTGCGCACCCGTGCGACAACTTAGTCGGCCCCGCCAGAATCGGCATTGCACGCGGTCCAATCAGGTGGGGGGCAACTGGCGACGGTTGCACCCCCGTCCCCCAAAAACTTGGGCCCCTCTGTCTCGCACACGCAGAGACCGGAATCACACAACAAGGCGCAGCGCAGATAGGGTTGAGGGGAACAACTCTCAGAGACTTGCGGCTGGACGGGGAAATTGGGACACAACGAAGTTTCGGCGGAGGGTGGGATACAGAAACAGACGAAATACCCATCCGCGCCCCACATCGAGCAGGTCGATTCGCCCGGGTCAATCGGAACGCGCGGAGCGCAGTACTGGCCTGCGGTCCGGCAGCACTGTCCAGGACCGCACTGCTCGTCGTTATCACAGTTCGTTGGCGATGAGTCAGATCCAGCATCGGCCCCGGGACGATGCGAATCCTCAGCACCCGGGCACGCTGTCATGAACAGGACCGACGTGATGGTGGCGATGAGGCACGCCATGAGCGGTGTCGCTGTGAGGGCCACGCTGCTTTTCACTTGGATCGCAGAATAGCCCACACGCGCACGCTACGCTCGCGCGGCTTCTGTTCACCGCGCTGCGGTTGGCAAGGCGCTTCGGGGTCTCGCTTCGCACTTGGGCGAAGCACTCTGAGCCCGCTGGGCGGCAGGGGCAGTCGGCAAGGCGCTGTGATCTTGCGTGATCGTTTCCGGTCACGAGACAGCGGTATAACGAGACACACGTTCACCCGCGAACGCGCGAGATCATCGTAACAGAGCGCGGGGCATTTTCGAGGCCGGCGCGTGCCGTTGAAAATTGGGCGCCGGCCGCCGCGGGACGGACGGTGAAGTCCGCCGGGCGCGCGTTCGGCGGGTGGAACGTGAGTTATACCGTGGTGGAACCACGGTTGTTCGGGGAGCAGCGACCGTTGGCGTCGCAGCGCGCCGCGACGCCATGATCTCGGAGCTCCGCGACAGCTCGCCCGTCTTCTGGTCGATCGGTTCAGTCGGCAAGGCGCCCTGGTCTTGGTTGCAGCGCGGCCACTTCAACAGCCGGCTCGTTCTCGAGCGCAACGACGGGCGGGGCTTGGCAAGGCGCGACCGGATGCGTGAGCGACTTTCAGCGCCAACCGTGCGCAAGGCGCCGTGGTCTTGGGCCGCGCTGGTTGAAGCGGAGGAACTCTGGCCCCGCAGGGTCAAGAGAACAGCGGGTACGGCGCCGTGGTCTTGCGTGATGCTGTCCGGTGAGAAGACAGCGGGATAACGGAACCACGTTCACCCGCGAACGCCGAGCGTCAAGTCGTCAGTCGGCAAGGCGCTGCAGACGCGGGCGAGTGCCGCATCAGAATGTTCGCCCGCGGAAGCGGAACGGACGGTGAAGTCGGCAGGGCTGGCGTTCGGCGGGTGCAACGTGAGTTATGCGGCGGTCGTCGCGCTTTGGCACGCGCACGAGTCTCGGGTGGTTGGCTTTGGGCAGGAGCAGTTGGGCCGGTGCATGCTATCGTTAGTCAGTGGCCTCTCGCGGCGTTTGGGGGATCGTGGCATGTGCCACGTGTCTCGCGTGCGTCGCCGGTTGCAGTGAAGACTCCGAGGACGATTGGCCCGATTGCGAGCTGGGGTACAGCGTCGACCGCACCAGCACAGAGATCTACTTGAAGTCGAGCGCCATCGTCGCCACCGGGGACTGCGAGCACCCGCGGTGCGACAACGGTGGCGGAACCTGTTTCGGCTGCTTCACGTCCGCGACACCAGTATGCGTGCTGACGTTCACGGACGAGCACGGCAGCTGCACTGTGGAGGTCAAGCCAGAACCTGGGAAGGTTGCGGACTTCGAACTCTCACTCGACCAAGGCGCCCTCACTTGCTTGGTGAGGTACTTTGACAAGCCGCCCCCTGGCGTGTGAAGGCCGAATAACGAGACACACGTTCACCCGCGAACGCGCGAGATCATCGTAACAGAGCGCGGGGCATTTTCGAGGCCGGCGCGTGCCGTTGAAAATTGGGCGCCGGCCGCCGCGGAACGGACGGTGAAAAGAGCAAGGCGCGCGTTCGGCGGGTGGAACGCGAGTTATACCGTGGTGGAACCACGGTTGTTCGGGGAGCAGCGACCGTTGGCGTCGCAGCGCGCCGCGACGCCGTGATCTCGGAGCTCCGCGACAGCTCGCCCGTCTTCTGGTCGATCGGTTCAGTCGGCAAGGCGCCGTTGTCTTGGTCCCAGCGCGGCTGCTCAACAGCCGGCTCGTCCTCGAGCGCGACCACGGTCGGGGTCGGCATGGCGCGACCGGCCGCGTGAGAGACTTCCATCATCAACCGCGGGCAAACCGCTGTGGTCTTGGGCCGCGCTGGTTCGAAGCGGAGGAACTCTGAGACCGCAGGGTCGAGAGAACAGCAGGCTCGGCGCGGTGGTCTTGCGTGATCGTTTCCGGTCAGGAGACAGCGGTATAACGAACGGCGTTCACCCGCGAACGCCGAGCATCATCTTATCAGACCGCGAGGCGCAGCTGAGCGGGCGCAATGCCGCAGACAGTGAGAGCGCCCGCGACGCGGAACGGACGGTGAAACACGCCATCACGGCGTTCGGCGGGTGCAACGTCGAGTTATGCGGCACTCGCGAGGTGAGGTTGAAACCGGTCGCAGCGCTAGCCGCAGGGCACCTGGCACTTGACCGTCGTGGCAGTCACCAGGGTGCACGCCTCGTGAGGGTCGGTGCAGTATTGAAGGCAGACGTCGTCGTGGCGCCACTCGCCGACCTTGGAAAAGCCCGTCGCCGCCGCGTCGAGTGTGACGGAATGCGAGGGGCAGTCGGTGTCTGTCTCACCAGACTGCACGGTGCAGGCCTCCACGGCAGTCGCAAGGACGGCGAGCAGAAGCGCGTTGCAGTGCCGTGGCATGGTCCTCATTGGCCGAATAACGAGACACGCGTTCACCCGCGAACGCGCGAGATCATCGTAACAGAGCGCGGGGCATTTTCGAGGCCGGCGCGTGCCGTTGAAAATTGGGCGCCGGCCGCCGCGGGACGGACGGTGAAGTCGGGAAGGCGCGCGTTCGGCGGGTGGAACGCGAGTTATACCGTGGTGGAACCACGGTTGTTCGGGGAGCAGCGACGGTTGGCGTCGCAGCGTGCCGAGGCTTCATGATCTCGGAGCTCCGCGACAGCTCGCCCGTCTTCTGGTCGATCGGTTCAGGCGGCAAGGCGCCGTTGTCTTGGTCCCAGCGCGGCTCGTTCAACAGCCGGCTCGTTCTCGAGCGCGACGACGCGCGGGGCTCGGCAAGGCGCGACCGGACGCGTGAGCGACTTTCGACCTCGACCGGCGACACGGCGCTGTGCTCTTGGGCCGCGCTGGTTTGAAGCGGAGGAACTCTGAGACCGCAGGGTCGAGAGAACTGCGGGCACGGCGCCGTGGTCTTGTGTGATGCTGTCCGGTGAGAAGACAGCGGTATAACGAACGGCGTTCACCCGCGAACGCCGGAGATAATCTTAGCAGAGCGCGAGGCGCTGCAGAGGCGGGCGAGTGCCGAAGACAGAGTGGTCGCCCGCCGGCGCGGAACGGACGGTGAAACTCGCCACTACCGGCGTTCGGCGGGTGCAACGTCGAGTTAGACAGCGTTGAAAATCGACGGTGAAGTTCCGTGCTTCGTCGGTTCCTGACGGTGATTCTGGCCAAAGCGCCATGGGCCGCGAGCAGCGCCGGTACGCCACCGGTGGCACCGTCTCGAGCGGCACGAGCTCCGGGGTGCGCGAGACGCGTGGGAACGCGCGAGTGACTTTCGAACTTCAACCGCGGGCAAGGCGCCGTGGGTCGCCGGCGCTGCACAACAGCGCGCCAAAGTGCGGCTGTATAACGAACGGCGTTCACCCGCGAACGCCGGAGATGATCTTAGCAGAGCGCGAGGCGCTGCAGAGGCGGGCGAGTGCCGAAGACAGGGTGTTCGCCCGCCGGCGCGGAACGGACGGTGAAACTCGGCATGGCCGGCGTTCGGCGGGTGCAACGTCGAGTTAGACAGCGTTGAAAATCGGCGGTGAAGGTCCGTGCATCGACGGATCCCGACGGTGAAACGGGCGAAAGCGTGATGGACCGCGAGCGGCGCCGGTACGTCCCCGGCGGCACCGCCACCAGCGGCACGAGCTCGGGGCTGATCGAGACGTGTGGGAACGCGTGAGAGACGTTCGACCCCAGCCGTCAACAAGGCGCCGTGGTCTTGGCGGCGCTGCATATCAGCGCGGCAAAGTGCGGCTGTATAACGAGACACACGTTCACCCGCGAACGCCGAGCGTCAAGTCGTCAGTCGGCAAGGCGCAACAGACGCGGGCGAGTGCCGCATCAGAATGTTCGCCCGCGGAAGCGGAACGGACGGTGAAGTCGGCAAGACCGGCGTTCGGCGGGTGGAACGTGAGTTATGCGGCGTCACGCCGGTTGCCGGGGGTAGACTTGGCCCACGGCAGATGGCGGCGACCAGAGGACAGCGTGGGCTCGCCTGGTGGCTGATGCTCGTCATCGTCTTTGCATGCGCCGGGTACAGGCCACGTCCGCCGTGGTTGGTTGCCGCAGCGGCAGTGCTGGGGCTGCCGCTCGGGTGGTGGGCGGTCATGGCGCTGGAGCGCTACAGAGTGCGTAGAAAACAGGTCGCGGTGATCGTCGCATGGGCGGCTGTGCCGATCATGATCGGGGCCGGGTTCCGGGTGTTCGGTTGGGGAGGAGCGCAGTGGAACGCGTACTCGAGGACGTGGCTCACGTCTGCGTTCATGTTCCAGCTCTTGGGCAGTGTGCTCGCCAGGTGGCGTCACGATCAAAGGCTCAGAGGATCGGTCTCACCCGAGTCCGAATAACGAATCGCGTTCACCCGCGAACGCCGGAGATCATCTTAGCAGAGCGCGAGGCGCTACAGCCGCGGGCGAGTGCCGAAGACAGAGTGGTCGCTCGCGGTCGTGGAACGGGCGCTTGGGCAAGGCCAGACCGGCGTTCGGCGGGTGCAACGTCGAGTTATGCCACGGAGGAAATCGCGGTGATTCCTGGGACAGCGGCCTGGGTTCGGCGAAGGTCGGCCTCGAGGACTCGAAACTCCGCCTCGACTTGGACTTCTTCGAGGGCGCTGTGGTCGTCGCGGCACGTGGGGCCGCGGACGCAGCGCCGTGTCAGTCGCCATCGCTTCCAGCGCGACGACGGTTGGGTCTTGTCGAGACGTGTGGGAACGCGCGAGAGACTTCCAACTTCAACAGCGGTCCGGGCGCCGTTGTCTTGGCAGCGCTGCCCCTGGGCGGAGGTGCGACGGTGGGATAACGAACGGCGTTCACCCGCGAACGCCGGCGAAGAGTTTAGCAGAGGGCAAGGCGCTGCAGAGGCGGGCGAGTGCCGAAGACAGAGTGGTCGCCCGCCGGCGCGGAACGGACGGTGAAACTCGGCACAGCCGGCGTTCGGCGGGTGCAACGTCGAGTTAGACAGCGTTGAAAATCGGCGGTGAAGGTCCGTGCATCGACGGATCCCGACGGTGAAATGGGCGATAGCGCGATGGGCCGCGAGCAGCGCCGGCTCGCCGCCGGTGGCTTCGCATCGAGCGGCACGAGCTCCGGGGTGCGCGAGACGCGTGGGAACGCGTGAGAGACGTTCGACTTCAACCGCGGGCAGGGCGTCGTGGTCTTGGCGGCGCTGCACAACAGCGCGAAATACTGCGGCTGGATAACGGGATGACGTTCACCCGCGAACGCCGGAGATGATCTTAGCAGAGCGCGGGGCGGTGCAGCGCGGGCGAGTGCCGAAGACAGTGTGTTCGCCCGCGAAATCAGAACGGACGGTTGGGCACGGCGAGACGGCGTTCGGCGGGTGAAACGTCGAGTTATGCCACGGAGGAAATTGCGGTGATTCCTGGGACAGTGGCCTGGGTTCGGCGAAGCGCGGGCCCGAGGACTCGGAGCTCCGCCTCGACTTGGATTTCTTCGAAGGCGCTGTAGTCGTCGCGGCGCTTGGGGCCACGGATGCAGCGCGGTGTCAGTCGCCATCGCCTCGAGCGCGACGACGGTTGGGGCTTGTCGAAACGTATGGGAACGCGCGAGAGACTTTCAACTTCAACCGCCGGCACGGCGCTGTGGTCTTGGAAGCGCTGCCCCTGGGCGAAGGTGCGACGGTGGGATAACGAATCGCGTTCACCCGCGAACGCCGGAGATCATCTTAGCAGAGCGCGAGGCGCTACAGCCGCGGGCGAGTGCCGAAGACAGAGTGGTCGCCCGCGGTCGTGGAACGGGCGCTTGGGCAAGGCCAGACCGGCGTTCGGCGGGTGCAACGTCGAGTTATGCCACGGAGGAAATCGCGGTGATTCCTGGGACAGTGGCCTGGGTTCGGCGAAGGTCGGCCTCGAGGACTCGAAACTCCGCGTCGACTTGGACTTCTTCGAGGGCGCTGTGGTCGTCGCGGCACGTGGGGCCGCGGATGCAGCGCCGTGTCAGTCGGCATCGCTTCCAGCGCGACGACGGCTGGGTCTTGTCGAGACGTGTGGGAACGCGCGAGAGACTTCCAACTTCAACAGCGGTCCGGGCGCCGTTGTCTTGGCAGCGCTGCCCCTGGGCGGAGGTGCGACGGTGGGATAACGGAGCGGCGTTCACCCGCGAACGCCAGGCACATCCTAGCAGACCGCGCGGCGCTACAGCCGCGGGCGCGTGCCGCCGAACATTGGGCGCCCGCGGGCGCGGGACGGACGGTGGGGCAAGGCCAGACCGGCGTTCGGCGGGTGCAACGTCCAGTTATGAGGCGAGAGTCACAGGAACCACAATCCGAAACCGGTGAACGTGATCGGCGACATCGCGAGGTTGTCGCTCGGAAGGCCGGAGTCTGGAGCGGGAGGGGTTAAACACGTGGTGCTCCCGGAGAGCCAATAGGAAACCGAGTCTTCGTCTGTGACATCCAGAACCTGACGGTCGATGCGCGTCGCACAGTCAAGGCCGGTCCAGGTTCGGCCTTCGAAGAAGAGGTCGAGTCGGACGGTGGTGGGAAAGGCCGGTCCAGTCTGTCCAGGCAAAATCTCCTGGAGCTCAAGTTCTAAGTGGAGGTTGATGTTGCCGCCGAGGATTAACATGGTCCGCGTCGACGTATCGACCTTGGCAGTGCCTGCGGCGCAGCTGAGCACCCCGTCGGCCTTGGAATGGTGCACGTTCGCCGTCAGCCCGCCGGTGAACTCGACCGCGAGCGAGCACGGCTTGGGGTCAGCTGGAGGGTCGTTGGCGGAGCACGCGCAGAGAGCGAGAACGCTCCCGATTGGGATTACTGGTCTGAACTTTTGGAAACACGCCATGGTGGACGCCGATGGGTCCGGCCGCATAACGAGACACACGTTCACCCGCGAACGCCGAGCGTCAAGTCGCGGGTCCGCGAGGCGCAACAGACGCGGGCGAGTGCCGCATCAGAATGTTCGCCCGCGGAAGCGGAACGGACGGTGAAGTCGGAAAGACTGGCGTTCGGCGGGTGCAACGTGAGTTATGCAGTGCGCGCAAGCGGGGTAATTCGCGGGATGTGCATCGTCCCCGCGGAGGTAATATCATTCCGGGAATGGGGCGCTTGCGCAATGCAGTGATCGGCGCCCTCGGGACTCTTTGCGTCGCAGGTGCGGGATACACGAAGTGGAGACTTGACACGCGAGGGGAGTCCCGCGGTCTGCCAGCCGACGTGGAGATCGAAGCGGAAGACCTACGCGAGCGAGCGCTCGCGAACGGGCTCGACCCGACTCGTCTGGCCTACGATGTGGTTGCGATCAAGCGATTGGAGCAGGTGCTAGCTTCAGCGGATCCAGTGCAGGCCGCGACGGAATTGCTCGACGGGAAGTTCTCGCGCGAGTCACAAAAGGACGCTCTTGGGACGAGCACTCGCAGCTGGCGCGCGGCTGGTGCCAGCCTCGGCTGCGGCTTCACAGTTGCTTTCTACTCCGGCAAAACGCTCGGGTGGGTCGCAAGTTGCGGCGGAGAAAAGGAGACGTGGTCGGCAGCGCTGCCCGAATACGAACGGCACGTGGTGAAGCTCACGGTACGGGGCGATCGGCTCCAGGCAGAAGGGACGTTCCCAGACGTGGTCGAAAGAGCGGACGCGGAGCGGGCGCGACTCCTCGGAAAGGTCAAGTCAACAGAGGTTCCGTTCGCCTTGCGGCAGGCGTACGAAACACTGACGTCGAGGTTCGCGCCGCTCGTCTTCGCGAGGTCGTGCGGCAAGGGCGACGGCGAAACGCCTGGGGGCGCCGCGATCAAGGCGTTGGCTGACGCGCAGAGACTGGACCTGATCCGGCAGGTTCTCCGAGGCCCCAACGAGGGAGGCAGACTTCTCGCGGCTGAGGAGCTCATTCTACAGGGCGCGGCGAACGAGGCTGACAGTCAGACGATCGCGCAGCTCAGACTTCTGACCCCGGTCGTTGAATCGTGCTCAGGATGTTCGCGTGGCCCCTCTGAGGTCGGACCCTTGCTCGACCAAGCCGAAACCATCCGGACTCAGCGCGTGTCCCGGAAGGCGCCGTAGCAGCCCACTCCGATTTGGCGGCGGCTGTGGCTGCATAACGGAGCGGCGTTCACCCGCGAACGCCGGACTCCAAGATAACAGAGCGCGAGGCGCTACTCACGCGGGCGCGTGCCGCTGAACAATGGGCGCCCGCGGAAAGCGGAACGGACGGTGGGGCAAGGCACGGCGGCGTTCGGCGGGTGCAACGTCCAGTTATGCAGTGCATGGAAATACGCCTCGGCTCTGGAGTCCGACAGAGGCTGGCGATGTGACGGTCATCACGCTAGGCTTGGCGTCGATGTTGACCATGAAAGCGCGTGTGCGAAACGGACGCTTGCGGCTGGACGAGCCGTATGAGGCGCCGGAGGGCACTGAGGTCGACGTGGCGATCATCGACGACGGAGACGAGCTCGACGACGAGTCACGCGCCCGCCTCCACGCGGCACTCTCGCACGGACACGAGCAGATGGTGCGCCGCGAGGTTGTGCCTGCTGATGAAGTGCTGTCGAAGCTCGGCACGCGCGGATGAGTCGGTACCGGGTCGAGTTCGCACTGGTCGCCCAGGAGCAGGTCGAGGCGATCCAGCAGTGGTGGGTGGAGCACCGACCGGCCGCGCCGAACCTCTTCAAGGAGGAGCTGCACGCCGCCGTGCGTTTGCTGGAGGACTGGCCTGAGCTAGGAACCGAGTACACCGCTGCGCCAGTGCCCGGCGTGCGGCGCGTCGTGATCGGCGCGTCCCGGTATCACGTGTACTGGGAGGTTGATTCGGCCTCCAAGACCGTGACCATCACCGCGGTGTGGTACGGCGGTCGGGGCGCCGGGCCTCCGCTGTAGCGTGGCCCCAGCTGCATAACGGAAGCACGTTCACCCGCGAACGCGCGAGATCATCGTAACAGAGCGCGGGGCATTTTCGAGGCCGGCGCGTGCCGTAGACAATTGGGCGCCGGCCGCCGCGGAACGGACGGTGAAGAGGGCAAGGCGCGCGTTCGGCGGGTGGAACGTGAGTTATACCGTGAGGGTTCACGGTTGTTCCGGGAGCAGCGACCGTCGGCGTCGCAGCGCGCCACAGCGCCATGATCTCGGAGCTCGGCGACGGCCCGCCCGTCTTCTGGTTGATCGGTTCAGCGGGCAAGGCGTGCGGGGCTTGGTCCCAGCGCGGCTACTTCAACAGCTGGCTCGTTCTCGAGCGCAACGATGGTCGGGGCTTGGCAAGGCGCGACCGGAGGCGTGGGTGACCTTCGACGTTGACCGGGGACACGGCGCTGTGGTCTTGGCCGCGCTGGTTGGAAGCGGAGGAACTCTGGCCCCGCAGGGTCAAGAGAACAGCGGGCACGGCGCCGTAGTCTTGCTCGAGCGTCACCCGTCGGAAGACAGCGGGATAACGAGACACACGTTCACCCGCGAACGCCGAGCGTCAAGTCGACAGTCAGCAAGGCGCCACAGACGCGGGCGAGTGCCGCATCAGTTTGGTCGCCCGCGGAAGCGGAACGGACGCTGAAGTCGGCAAGGCCGGCGTTCGGCGGGTGCAACGTGAGTTATCCGGCGCCGGTCGCGCTGAGCTGGCAGACATTGGATCTTCGGAGACGCGTCCATGCAGAGCGCCGGTCGGTTTCGCATGACGTGGGCGCAGTCGTGCGGTGGCCCGCGCGGGTGCCCCGTGGCAGGATGAGTTCCGTGAACCCGTCACCTTGGGCGAACAAGTCTGTCGCGCCGCTTCAAGCCGCAGGACTTCTTGTTCGAATCGAGGAGACTCCAAACGGCGCGGTTGGAGTACACCAACTTCACGGTACCGCGTTCTTCATTTCGGACGACGGCTTCTTCCTGACGGCCGCTCACGTCGTCGAAGATCACCCGCCAATAGAGCCAAAGTTGGCCGTGATGATCATCGGCGGCGCGGGGGTCTCGGTGATGCCGGTCGCTATGGTGATTCGCCACCCGACGGCAGACGTCGCGCTGGGCATCGCGAATATCAGTCCGGCGGCGCCCACCCGACCGAGGCCAATGACGCTGTCTCGCCGCCGCTTGGAACCTGGCGAGTGGGTGGCCATCCTGGGGTACCCGAAGAGTCTGAGCGAGCACGCGCTGAGCGATGAGGGCGTTGCACTAACCTCATTCACAGTCACGCCCGACTTCTACGAGGGCGAAGTGCTCGAGCACCATCCTGGCGGGGTTGGACTCGCGAAGTGGCCGGCCTACTCGACGGGCATCGTCCCACCACCGGGATCGGGACTGGCGGATTTGGGCGGGGCAAGCGGAGGACCGCTTGTCCACTGCGGAACGGTGTTCGTCCACGGGGTCGCCTGCTCGGCCAGCGAACAATACACGCTCTGCACGGACATTGAGACCGTTCTGGATTGGGACGTCTTCGAGGATGCCGGCGAGGGGTCAGTGACCGTCCGAGATTTCGCGGTACGGCGTCCAGGCGTGATCCGGATAGCGGAGTAGCCGGTCTCGCAGTCACCGGTTGGTGCGCCTCATTGCGGCATCTGCACTACTCGGATGCGGTCAGCGGGCTGCGCTTCGCTGATGCGGGATCCTGAAAGTCGTGCCCGCAGCCGCGGCACGTGTTCCTTGCCATGTCGCGCATCAAGAGGTCGCAGTGTGGGCATGGCCACACGAGGACGCCCCTGGTCGGAATCCAGTCGTCGCTGCCCGAAACTACGTTTGAAAACGGCAAGACCGACCATGCCGCGCGCTCGAGTAGCGCGCGGCGGAGTCCTACCGCGTCGTCAATCTGCTCTCCCGTGAGCCGGGCGAGTTCATCGACTTGGCGGCTTGTGATGGCCGCGCGCAGTTGCTCCTTGAGGGCCGAGAAAGTCAAAGACTCACGATCGGCACCCGAGAGGGCCATGACCGCCGCGACGGCGTGCTGTTCGGCAAACCGGATGTACTCGCCGACCTGGCTGGGCGCGAGCGCTTCAACGGCGCCACGGAGTTGCGTGCGGTCGTGGATCCGGGACGTCCTCGAGAGATGGTCGAGGACGCGGTCAGCAAAATCATCAGGATTTGAACCCAGCGGATCGGCGATGAATGTGTCTCGTACTGCCTTCGCCCACAGTTCGTCTTTTCTCTCTTCGACGTGCTGAGCGACTGAGATCTGCTTGGTTGCGGAGAGCGCGAACCATAGAACGGCGACAATCACGAAGCCGAAGCAGCCAAAGAAAGCAAGAACCTCCATACGGTTGCCTGTTGAGCATGCTAGCGCGCAGAACGTCTCTTCGGCCATGGGCTGGGGGCAGGGCGTGTTCGCGCCCTCGCCCGTCCTCCGCGTGCGCGGTCGTGCAAGGCACCGTGATCGCGTTCGCCCGCGAACGTCGAGGTTCGTCGCAACAGGCGTCGGGGCGCTCCAGGGCGGGCGCAGTGGCGCGATGCCGTGGACAGGTCGATAGAACGCGCTGGCGATCCCGGTGGCATCCACCGGGCCGACTGCCCACCCTCCCTTGGGCAAGTGACGCCCCCGCGCGCATCGTTGTATACATCCCGAGTAATGGAACGTGAGAGGGTCGCGCCGGTCCTCTGGACTCTGGTTGGGGCCGGACTTACGGCGGTGGTCGCGCTTTTGTGGCGATGTAGTTGCGAGGCGGAGAAAGCCCCTCCAGTTTCTCCTGACGTACGGACCTCCGCTTCCACGGAGCCCACCCGATCGTCACCGAGAGGCGCCCGCCCCCGATACGCCGACGGCGGAGAAATTCCGGACGACGAGCTAATGCACGCGCTCGAATCGAACCAGTTTGGATTTCTCGCGTACGAGGAGGTGCGGATGCTCGACAGGAATGGCGTGGAAGTCGCCGTGGTCGGGAAAAACGTGTCGGCGATGATCGACGAAGGCTACGGGCTTCTCGTCGGAGGTCGGTTGTGCCAACGACGCGGCCCGTCGGCAACGGCGCTGATTTTCGACGCCGGGCGCCGGACTTCGGTCTGGACCTGCACACCGCGCTAGCGACTTGACAAGGTGCGCCTGAAGCGCGGGCCGCGAGGAGTGGTCGGGGTTCGGAGCAATCGGGGCCGGTGCGAAGTCCGGATAACGAGACACGCATTCACCCGCGAACGCGCGAGATCATCGTAACAGAGCGCGGGGCATTTTCGAGGCCGGCGCGTGCCGTTGAAGATTGGGCGCCGGCCGCCGCGGGACGGACGGTGAAGTCGGCAAGGCGCGCGTTCGGCGGGTGGAACGCGAGTTATGCAGTGGTCAGGGCTGCGGCGGCCAGATCCTCCGTCGCAAACCAGCGGCGTGGAGCAAGCAACCCTTCTCGCCCTGCACGCACTGGCCGAAGACGGTCCAGATCCGAATGTTCATGGTGTCGGCATCGCCGAGCCTGACGCGAAGGGGGCGTCCCGCGGGAACGCGCAGTTCCCACTCGCCAGGGGCAAGCGTGAGACTGGCGCGACCCGGCGTGCGCCCAGCGGGGACGGTGATGTCCTTGGTCTGACGCTCGTCCCTTCGCCCGAGTCGGGGTTCTGGGACCGGCACTGCCTCGACCTGGAGTGACCCGACGGCTGCCCGCCGAACGAGATCCGGCCAGCATTGCGCGCCTTCGCATTGCCGTGCACGCAGCTCGGTATGCTCGAACGAGAGGTGCGCGGTTTCGCGCGGCGACTCGGATGACGACGGCGGGCCGAGGGGGATTTCGGGCGAGGTGGCACCCAGTGCGAAGAGCGGAACCGCGCACCCGACGAAAAGGCGCGCATCGGCGATCACTGGCCACTGAACCCGGCCGTCGTCGGGCGCATTCCCGTGGATGGGAAGCTATTGGTCGAGCTGCATAACGGAGCGGCGTTCACCCGCGAAAGCCGAGCGTTATCCTAGCAGACCGCGTGGCGTTGCAGAGCGGGCGCAGTGCCGCAGACAGTGAGAGCGCCTGCGACGCGGAACGGACGGTGACGCTCGCCTGGCCGGCGTTCGGCGGGTGGAACGTCCAGTTAGGCGGCTTGCGCAGCAGCGTCGGCTACGTGTCGCATGGAACGTCGTCCCAATCGGCCTCGACTCCGTAGACCCAATCAAGTGCTCGTCGGCGCTCCCTGATGACGCCGCCATCGACGAACTTGGGCGGGACGCCGGTGAGCTCACACTGCCGGACGTACCAGTGCAATCTGTAGTGGAGATCGACCTGGGCTTGGATCTCGTCGAGGGGGCGCAGCGTTGCGGCGGAGATAAACCGCTGCGGGTCGACGCCGAGCGGAAACCTGTCGGCAAGGTCATCGTCGCAGTGACGACTCGGGTCCATGTCGACGATCCCAAGGCAGTAGCCAAGCGCCTGGATGCCCTCCGTAAGCCAGGTGCAGTCGATCTCATCCTGACGAGAGGCACCCTCGGTCAGCATGCCCCGCTCGCGGGCGGACACCCAGTCCCATAGCCCGAAGCGTTCGAGATCGCGGCGCAGTTCCACGGGGTCGGCCCCGAATCCGATGCCCACAACGTAGCCCAACGCGGAGCCTCGAGCGGCGACATCTCGAGCGGTCCTGGGTGACACCTCGTCGAGGGACTCAATGAGCGGAAGGCCGGGGTTGACTTCGAGACCCCACGCCCGAATCCGCGCTTCATTCTCATGCTTGACGGTGTCGAGTTCCGCCATCGGTCCGCCTAACGAAACGGCGTTCACCCGCGAACGCCGAGGAATATCGTAACAGAGCGCGGGGCGTGAACGCACGCGGGCGAGTTCCGAAGACAGAGTGGTCGCCCGCGGGCGCGGAACGGACGGTGAAACGCGGCACTACCGGCGTTCGGCGGGTGCAACGTCCAGTTAGACCGCACCGAGTGGCCCGAATTGCCTACTCTTGGGCCGCAGGCGTGGAGAGCGCTGCTTCGACTATGCGGAGCTGGCGCATCAGTTCTCTGACGGGCTCGACCCGATCCCAGTTGATCACAATCGGCGAAGGAGTTGCATAGGTGATCGTCAACTGTGCTGACTTTGGTCCTCGACCTTCGTAGATTGAAGTGCACAGGTCTACTTCCCTGTGCGAAAATTCTCGGTCCGGGGCGAAGTCCTGTTCGTCTAACGCGACACGCTTCTGTGAATGCGCTTGGTCTTGAAGGGTGCTGATTGCGCCCAACATTCCGAAGGCTGCGGTTTCGAAACGCGCGCGAGGAGTCTGGGCTTCGCGGGCATGGTTCGGGAGCACCGCTGGCCATTCGAGCGCAGCGCAGAGAGAAGAGATCTCGGGATCAGCGAACGCTCGCGGGTGACGGTCGTGTGCGAAGACGTTTCGAATCTTTCGGATCCGATTGAGATCTCGATACGATCTGACGTCGATCAGGGCAAGCACGTACGACAGTTTGGTTCGGGCGCTAAACGACGAGAGCGGCTGCATCGGCTTAAAAAGCGAGTCGGCGACGCGAACTTCCCGGAAGAACCGTCGAAGGAGGCATTCGAGTTCGTGATCGAGAAACGCGGCCGCAAGCAGGGCGACGGCACGATCGGACTCTCCCTTGAATTCCACGTAGACGCGCTCCGGTGTGTCCATCGCATCGGCCTTCTCGGGTGCAGCGTGGCGGTATAACGAACGGCGTTCACCCGCGAACGCCGGAGATGATCTTAGCAGAGCGCGAGGCGCTGCAGAGGCGGGCGAGTGCCGAAGACAGAGTGGTCGCCCGCCGGCGCGGAACGGACGGTGAAACTCGGCACTACCGGCGTTCGGCGGGTGCAACGGCGAGTTAGACAGCTCAGCCGCACACTCCGTTGCCGCTAATGAACAACTTCTCGTCCGTGAACTTCGCCGATTCGCACGTTCCCAGCTTGTCCCAACAGACCAAGAGAGGCTCGCACTTCAGGTGCATCGGGGCGCCTTGGACGACGCCTGAGCACCCATTGGAATCGCGAGTTTCAATATGGAACGACATGGACTCCTGGAGATTGGGGAACGAGCAGGAGGTGTAGTCCTTCGCGCAAGCGGGGCATGTGGGTTCAGCTTGCGCGTCGCTTCCGCACGCGGCGGCCAGCGGCAGCAGGAACAACGCGGCGAGCACTGGCCGAATCAACGACATGTTCCTCGGGCTGTATAACGAGATGACGTTCACCCGCGAACGCCGAGGAACATCGTAACAGAGCGCGGGGCGTGAACGCACGCGGGCGCGTGCCGCATCAGTGTGTCGCCCGCGGGCGCGGAACGGACGGTGGGGCAAGGCCAGGCCGGCGTTCGTCGGGTGGAACGGCAGTTATACAGTGCTTTGAAATATCGGTGATTCTGGGCACTGAGACTCCGGCGTCACCGTGAGTCGGGGCGCTGTGGACTTGGAACTCGAGCTCAGCCGGCGCGGGTGCTGAGTGCTGGGCATTTCTCGGACCTGTTGCTCGGCGTGGCGCTTCCGATGCCCATGCAGCGCCGCTTGCGTTCGCAGTCGTCGTCGCTTCAGCCGCGAAGACGGTTGGGGGTCGGCAAGGCGCGACCGGATGCGCGAGAGACCGTCAGCGTCGTCCGTCGTCGCGGCGGTACTGGCGCGCTCGGCGCTGTCTCTCCGGTTGGAGAAGCCTGATCTGTATAACGAGACACACGTTCACCCGCGAACGCCGAGCGTCAAGTCGTCAGTCGGCGAGGCGCTGCAGACGCGGGCGAGTGCCGCATCAGTGTGTTCGCCCGCGGTCGTGGAACGGACGGTGAAACTCGCCATGGCCGGCGTTCGGCGGGTGCAACGTGAGTTAGACAGCACTGCCGCGATCAGACAGACGATCTCGATACGCTTGCCACTTCCGGAGGCTCTCGACAGCGCCGCTGGCTTCGAAGAGACCGGTATCCGACGACGGGTCAAATGCTCGCCAGCCGCATCGATTCAGAAGGTCGGCGACCAATCCGGCTGCCGCTTCGCCTCCGCGAACGTGGAGTGCGAAGGACATCACCTCTTCATCTTCACCCATGTTGAACTCGACAGAGAGCTCCGGGCTCTCGACGACTCCCCATGCAGGGTTGGAGAAGTCAACGTTCGGCACGACCTCCATTATGCGACTGAGCAGGTCCGATCGGGTGCCCAGGGCACGAGGCTCAAAGTCGTCGGGGATGTCGTCCACGGCCCGCGCATCGGCCGGAATATCCTGTACGACGATGTCCCAACTCATCGGATCCTCGTCTGTCTAACGAGACACACGTTCACCCGCGAACGCCGAGCGTCAAGTCGTCAGTCGGCGAGGCGCTTCAGACGCGGGCGAGTGCCGCATCAGAATGTTCGCCCGCGGAAGCGGGACGTACGGTGAAGTCGGCAAGACCGGCGTTCGGCGGGTGCAACGTGAGTTATACGGCGTGCGAGCTATTTGCTCTTGCCCGACTTCTGGCAACGGTCTCGGAGTTCGACAACCCCCGACGGGTTGTAGGCAAGATCGGCAACGCGAGAGTCATCCTCGGAGAAGAGCAGGAGAAGCCGCGGTGGCTTCTTGTACGCATCGGCCATGTCCGAGGTGTTGTAGCGCCAAGTCGTGCGGTCGCCGAGCCTTCCGACTTGGTCGGGGCCGCCCAGCATCTCCTCGAGCTCCTTGTGGGTGGTCACGCAGAGTTTGATCTGTTTGACCATGTCGGGTGTGATCGTTGTTCGGCACGCGGACTGGGCTAGCGCTACAACGCAGAGACACGGGATGAGATATCCAGGTCGCATGTGAACGACTCTATCGTCTGCCAGGGGGCACAGGAAATCTAGGCCGGATAACGAACGGCGTTCACCCGCGAACGCCGGAGAGCATCTTAGCAGAGCGGGAGGCGCTACAGTCGCGGGCGAGTGCCGAAGACAGAGTGGTCGCCCGCGGTCGTGGAACGGACGCTGGGGCAAGGCCAGACCGGCGTTCGGCGGGTGCAACGTCGAGTTAGACCGCAGGCGTCGCGGCCTACTCGGGCGGGTCTTCTTTCCCACGGGAACGTGCTCGAGCTGCAATGAGCAGAATGGCGCCACCAAGCGCGGCGAGAATCCCGACCGGAATCGTGATGCGGGTAATGCGACGAACCCGCATCATGAGCGCGACGGACTCCCCGAGGGCGCGGGACTTCTCTTCCGTCGGCACATCGCTGTTCGCGAGGGTGTCCATGCTTCGCATGTAGAGATGGACGTTCACGCCGACGCTGCCGCACGCCGAGAATAGGCCGGCAACAAGAAGCACCACCGGCACCGACAGCACGACACGTGAGTGCTGGTTCATGGCGGTATAACGGGGCACGCGTTGACCCGCGAGCGCCGTGGCTCATCGTAACAGACGGCACTGCGTTTTCGCAGGCCGGCGCAAAGCCGTAGACAGGGAGAGCGCCGGCCGTCGCGGAACGGACGGTGAAACTCGCCACGACCGGCGCTCGGCGGGTCGAACGCGAGTTAGGCGGCACGGTCGGGACACTACAGTGGGCAAGACCAATGCGGCGCACCGTCGCTGAAATACGGATTCTGGAGACAGTCGCAGTCGGCCGGCATGCACTCGAAGGCGGGGTGTTCCATCGGGTACGTCACGCGGCAGCCAAGCGGATACCTGCTCTCAACTGCGGCGCCATCAACGGCGTTGGGGTCGCCCCACGGGCCCGGATAGCGGCAGCCTCCGCCGTCTGGCGCGCTCGGCGCACACGAGAACTCGATCTGTGATGGGATCGGGGGATACTCGGGTGGACACTGTTTGTGGGATGGATCGCCAGTGCCGCCCTGCGAGCACGCGCGTGTGCCGAGCGCGAGCACGCCTGCAAAGGCCACGAGTACTGTCGGCACCCTCAACGCAGTCCGCCTAACGAGACACACGTTCACCCGCGAACGCCGAGCGTCAAGTCGTCAGGCGGCAAGGCGCGACAGACGCGGGCGAGTGCCGCATCAGAATGTTCGCCCGCGGAAGCGGAACGGACGGTTGGGCAAGGCCAGACCGGCGTTCGGCGGGTGCAACGTGAGTTATGCAGTGGCCAGTGCGCGCTACTGGTGTACGCGCAGCCAGGGGTCCGGGCGCGGGGGCTCGAGCTGAAAGTCAGCGTGGATCTCGAACGGCACTGCGGTGGCGAACTCCTGGGACCAACCGACATCGCACTTTCCCGACACCCGGAGGCGTACTTGCGCAGCCTCGACGTGCAACACCGCGATACGGACATCGTATGCCGCCTGGTGCGCACCGGTGTACAGCGTGAATTGATGCTCGCCTCGCTCGTTTTCGGTGGGAGGCGTGTAGACGTCACCGGCGCGGAGCGGAAGACGCGCTCCGTCGATGGGCACGCCGTGTCCGTAGAAGTAGAGCTGCCACTCGTCGTCGTCGTCTTGCAGCCGAGCGGTCTCCGCCTCGAGAGTCCACTCGATAGGCTCCGCGCCGCGATCACGCAGTGAGAGCGTCGCTTCACGGACGGGGAGACGCAGGCGCCCGAGCGCCGCCATTCCTTCGGGCAACAAATCGGTCATTGCAGCTGCATAACGACATTCGCGTTCACCCGCGAACGCCGGAGATCATCGTAGCAGACGTCGGGGCGCTGCGTGACCCATCAGCGACACCGGGATGATTTCCGCGGACGTGGCCGCCAGGCTCGGCTTCGACGCGGAGGTCATCAGTGGCAAATGGACGGAAGATCGAGGACGAGGCGGAGGCGCGGCGGTGCCTGCTCGCGGCGAAGCGGAAGGGCCTGAGCGCCGGGGAGTGGGCGCGGGCGCACGACATCGACGGGCGGTCTCTGAACGCGTGGCGGGTGAATCTCGAACGGCGGGGAGCGAGCGCTCAGCCGCAACGGCGAAAGTCGAAGGCGGCAGCGACGGCGCACGCGTTGGTCGAGCTTGTTCCCGCTTCGCCGAGCATCGCCGTGGCCGGGAGGGGCCGGTACGTTCTCGAGGTTGCCAGGGCTCGGGTGGAGTTCGGTGACGACGTTTCGGTCGAGACGCTGCACCGGGTACTCGAGGCTTTGCGCTCGTGCTGAGCCTACCTCCGACGGTGCGCGTGTTCGTGGCGGTGGCCCCGCTCGACATGCGCGGCTCCTTCGACGCCCTCGCCGGCGCTGTGCGCGGCCTGGGGCTCGATCCAGTCGATGGCCACCTGTATCTCTTCCTCAACAAGCGCAGGCGGATCGCGAAGGCTCTGTGGTTCGACGGGTCGGGCTGGTGTGTTCTCGCCAAGCGCCTCGAGGCTGGGAGCTTTCAGCTTCCGCTGCTGGACGGCGACAAGCCGCAGGTGGTGATCGACGGCTCGGCGTTCGCCTCGCTGCTGGCTGGGATCGACTTCACAGCGGCGCGGCGCGGCTGGTACCGGCGGCCTCGATTCGAAAAAGCACGCAAGGGGATCGACACGGATCTCCAAGTATGATCTCTACTCGTCTGTGGACGGGCTGGAAGCGCTGCGCAAGGAGAACGCCGAGCTCCGTGCGCAAGTCGCGCAGCTCCTCACCGAGCTGGCACGGCTCAACGATCGCGTCTCGGAGCTGCTCGCGGTAGCGCAGCGCAAGCAGCGAAAGGCTCCTGCTCCCGGCGCTGCAGCGCCAGCCGCTGCCCCGCCCGTCGTCGAGGGAGAAGCCCAGCGTGCTTTCGAGGAGCGGCCCAAGGCCCCGGACAAGCCTGCCGCCGAGCCTCCGCCGAAGAAGAAGGCGAGGCCAACGGGGCGCAAGCCGATCCCCAGCCACCTCGAAGCCGAAGAGCACGAGCTCCGCCCCGATGCGTGCGGCGAGTGCGGCGGAGCTGCCCTGGACGTCGTCGACGAGCTCGTCGAGGAGAAGCTCCACGTCGTCAAGGAACACCAGCGCCGGCGCGTCGTTCGTCGCTACACGTGTCGCTGTCGCGAGTGTGGCGAGCGCACGACGCTGCGCTCTCTGCCTGCCCCTTACGAGCGCTCCAAGGTCACCTGCGAGTGGCTCGCGTGGCTCGTGTACCAGAAGTTCTGGCTGCTCACGCCGCTCGACCGCATCCGGCGCGACCTCGCCGAGCGCGGAGTCCCGATCGCGATGAGCACGCTGGTGACCTTCATCGAGCGCGCTGCCGACCTGCTGTCGGGCATCGACGGTTTGCACTGGAAGCAGCTGCTCGCCGGCTCCTGGATGGCTACCGACGGCACCGGGTTGAAGGTCATCATCAAGAAGCTTCCCGCTGCGCACAACGGTTACGTGGAGCTCTACCGCAACCACGACGTCGCGGTCTTTCAGTACGAGCCCGACAAGAGCGGCGAGGTCGTCGCCGCGAAGCTCAGACCCTTCCGAGGTACCCTCACCGCCGATGCCGAGCATCGCTTCAACGACGTCTTCGCTTCAGGCCGCGTGCTCGAGGCCGGGTGCAACGCCCACGGCCGTCGCAAGTTCCGTGACGCAGAAGACACCCAGCCGGTGCTCGCTCTCGAAGGCGGCGCCTTCCTGGGCGCGATCTACGGCGAAGAGGGAGAGGCGCAGAAGCTCGGCCTGGTCGGAGAGGCGCTCAGAGAACATCGCCAGCGGTGCATTCGCCCCATCGTCCAGGACTTCGAGCGCTGGCGCGACGCCGTCGAGCCGACGCTCTTGCCCTCCGAGCCGCTGGCGGCGGCGATTCGGTACTACAAGAACCATCGGGACGCGCTCTTCCGTTTCGTCGACGACCCGCTGGTCCCCATCGACAACTCTCCCACCGAGCGCGAGTTTCAGAACGTCGCCAAGCTGCGCCTCAACATGCTCTTCGCCGGCAGCACGGAAGGCGCCCACCGTGCTTGCGTGCTCCTCGGCATCATCGCCACCTGTCGAGCTCTAGGTGTCCCTGCGCAGGCCTATCTCACCTGGGCCTTCGAGCGCCTCGGGACCCACCGCGATGTCTTCGCGCTGCCGCTCGAGGCCCTGACCCCCGCCGCGTTCAAGAAGACCCTCGGCTGAGCCCCACGCACGATTCCACCCGCCGCGCATCCCGGCGTCGCTGATCGGTCACGGCGCTGCAGAGGCGGGCGAGTGCCGAAGACAGAGTGGTCGCCCGCCGGCGAGGAACGGACGGTGAAGCCCGCCATGGCCGGCGTTCGGCGGGTGCAACGTCGAGTTATACGGCGCTGCCCGTTGGATGGAACTCAGGGCTGAATCGGGTTTCCATCCTCGTCCTCGAAGCGCGCGTTAAGCGCTTTCGCGCACCGCAGCGCAATGGGCGTGAGCACGGCCTCCTCACCATCCGCGAAGACGCGGCCGTCCTGCCAAATGAACATCCCGACCGCGTTGCCGTTCTGAACGACTTGGGCACTGCCCGGGACGTCAAAGACGACAGGCTCGCGCGTGAAAGGGTTGATCCCGCTGAAGGAGTCGCGAGCCTTCAGTAAGGCCTCGCCGCGGACGAAATCAAGCCACGCAGCTCGCGAGAGTTTCGCCTCGGGGTAGTTCGGCAGCGTGATGATCCCGTATCCAATCACTCCGGTTAGCTGAACATGAGACAATGCGGAAGGCGAGGGTGCGGGCGACACGGCGCCTGGTGCGGAGGGCGCCGCGGACGAGGAGGCAACTGGAGGACCGCCGGGCGGGCTTCGCCGGCTGCACTGCGACGAGAGCAGCGCGACGGCCCCAACCAGCAGCAGTGACCGCGTCTGCGACATGGGTCTCGAGTTCGGCCGGATAACGAGACACGCGTTCACCCGCGAACGCGCGAGGTCATCGTAACAGAGCGCGCGGCATTTTCGAGGCCGGCGCGTGCCGTTGAAAATTGGGCGCCGGCCGCCGCGGGACGGACGGTGAAGTCGGCAAGGCGCGCGTTCGGCGGGTGGAACGCGAGTTATACCGTGGTGGAGCCACGGTTGTTCGGGGAGTAGCGACGACTGGCGTCGCAGCTCGCCTGGCGCCGTGATCTCGGAGTTCGGTGCCAGCTCGCGCGGCTTCTGTTCACAGCGCCACGGTCGGCAAGGCGCTTGGGGCTGCGCGTGGCGCTTGGGCGAAGCACTCTGAGACCGCAGCGCGGCAAAGACAGTCGGCGGGGCGCTGGTGATCTTGCGTGATCGTTTCCGCTTGGGAGACAGCGGTATAACGATCGTCGCGTTCTCCCGCGAACGCGGGCTCTATCGTAACAGACGGCAAGGCGTAATCCGAGGCCGGCGCAAGCCGTAGACAGAGAGGGCGCCGGCCGCTGCGGAACGGACGGTTGGGCAAGGCCAGACCCGCGTTCGTCGGGAGCAACCGCGAGTTATACAGGTCTTGGCACGGCGGTAATTCTCGGGAAAGCAGCGAGGCGCGTGGGCTTGGTTCTGCTTGTCCGAGCGGTGCAGCAGTCATGGCGCCGTGGTCTTGGATGCGGCGCCGCGACTTCACAGTCGTCATCGCCTCGAGCGCGAGACCGGTTGGGGCTTGGCAAGGCGCTGTGCAAGCGTCAGAGACCGTCAGCTTTAACCGCGGGCAAGGCGCTGTGGGTCGCGTGAGCGGCGCTGCCCAACAGCGAAGCGACAAAGCTGGATAACGAGACACACGTTCACCCGCGAACGCCAAGCGTCAAGTCGTCAGTGGGCAAGGCGCCACAGACGCGGGCGAGTGCCGCATCAGAATGTTCGCCCGCGGAAGCGGGACGGACGGTGAAGCGCGGAAGGCCGGCGTTCGGCGGGTGCAACGTGAGTTAGACGGCTCGGCCGGGAGAGCCCGAAGTGTCGCGAAGAAGCGACCACGAGATCATGGTTACACCGGAAATGACACAGTGGCCGCCGCCGGTGTTTGTGAGAACTGCCTCGACGTCGGATGCCACGTTGCCAGACAAGAGCCAGCCGGAACCAAGACGTTGCCCCAACGCGATGGATTCAACGACTGCGTCGTTCCAGCCGGGCGCAACTTCGAACGTCCAGCAGCTCACGAATCCGCCTTTCGAGTAGGGCTCAAGCGTGACCGCGGGCGTGCCGGCAAACGCAACGTCAAGCAGCTTGCCGACCACGGTGCGAGCTTTCGCCTCGGTCGTGCAGTTTACCCAAGCCTTCCAATGAGAGGTGATACCCACAGTCCGTCTAACGAACGGCGTTCACCCGCGAACGCCGGAGATAATCTTAGCAGAGCGCGAGGCGCTGCAGCGGCGGGCGAGTGCCGAAGACAGAGTGGTCGCCCGCCGGCGCGGAACGGACGGTGAAACTCGCCACTACCGGCGTTCGGCGGGTGCAACGTCGAGTTAGCCAGCGTTGAAAATCGACGGTGAAGTTCCGTGCTTCGTCGGTTCCTGACGGTGATTCTGGCCAAAGCGCCATGGACCGCGAGCAGCGCCGGTACGCCACTGGTGGCTCCGCTTCCAGCGGCACGAGCTCAGGGCTGCGCGAGACGCGTGGGAACGCGCGAGTGACTTTCAAAGTCCAACCGCGGGCGAGGCGCAGTGGTTCGCCGGCGCTGCACAACAGCGCGGAAAACTTCGGCTGGATAACGAATTGGCGTTCACCCGCGAACGCCGGCTCCTGAGTTTAACAGAGCGCGAGGCGCTGCAGCGGCGGGCGAGCGCCGAAGACAGTGTGTCGCCCGCCGGCGCGGAACGGACGGTGAAACAGGGCATAGCCGGCGTTCGGCGGGTGGAACGACAAGTTATACAGTGCGCAGGAAACTCGGTGATTCTGGGCACTGAGGCTCCTGGCGTCACCGTTTGTCGCAGCGCCGTGGTCTTGGAGCTCGGGTTCAGCGCGGCGCGGTTCTGCTTGCTCGGCGTTCGAGTACGAAACACGAAGCGCCGCCGCGTTGGGCCACCAAGCAGCGCCGCCTTCGTTCGCGGTGGGCACGGCCTCGAGCGGCACGACGGTCGGGGCTTGGCAAGGCGCGACCGGAGGCGCGAGTGACTTACGGCGGTGATGGAGTCGCGGCGGTGCTGGTTCGCAGCGCTGCCCTCCCCGATGGAAGAATCTGATCTGTATAACTAACATTCTACCTCGGAGACTTCTCTCTGCGGATGCCCTTTGGGGGTGGAGCGCCTTCCTGTAGATCCAAGGTGTTGGGCTTTGGGGGGAGGGCGGGCGGCGTGTTAGGTAGGGCTGCATAAGACGATAATTGTCGCTTGGGGGTCGGGAGGGACGGAGGGACGGCGGTGGCCAGCTGATCGAGGGGGCTGGTCACGCCTAGGGCGCCGCGGTTCAGGACGTGGGTGTAGATCATGGTGGTGCTGACGTCGTGGTGGCCGAGGAGCTCCTGGATGGTGCGGATGTCGTAGCCGGCCTCCAGGAGGTGGGTCGCGAAGGAGTGGCGCAGGGTGTGACAGCTCACGTGCTTCGCGATGCGGGCCTCGAGGGCGGCGATGCGGATGGCGCGCTGCAAGACGGTCGGGTGCGTGTGATGGCGGCGGCGCTCGCCGGTGAGGCGGTCCGTGTAGTGGCGCTCGGCGGGGAAGAGCCACTGCCACCCCCACTCGCGGGGGGCGTTGGGGTATTTGCGGTCCAGCGCGTGGGGGAGCTCGACGCTGCCGAGGCCTTGGCGCAGGTCGGCGTCGTGCTGGGCGCGGACCTCGGCCATGTGGCACATCACGGCCTCCACCAGGGAGACGGGGAGCATGGTGACGCGGTCTTTGTTGCCTTTGGCGCGGCGTATGACGATCTCGTGCCGTGTGAGGTCGATGTCCTTGATGCGAAGGCGCACGCACTCGGTGACCCGTAGGCCGCCGCCGTAGAGGATGGAGGCCATCAGCCAGTTCCGTCCGAACAGGCGACCGAGGACCTCGGCGACCTCTTGGCGAGAGAGGACGACGGGGAGCCGCTTGGGTCGCTTCGCGCGCACGACGTCGTCGAAGGCGCGGATGTCGCGGCCGAGGACCTCCGTGTAGAGGAAGAGCAGCGCGGCGGCGGCCTGGTTCTGGGTAGAGGCGCTGACGTCGAGCTGGGTGGCGAGGTGGGTCAGGAAGTCGGAGACGTGGGTCGCGCCGAGCTCGGCGGGGTGGCGGAGCTCGTGGTGACGGATGAAGCGGCGGATCCAGTGGCAGTACGCCTTCTCGGTCCGTGGGCTCATGCCGCGCGAGCGCAGGGCGCCGCTGACCTGATCGAGCAGGCGCGGCGTTCGGGGATCGCGGGGTGGCGGTTTCGGTGGCTTCGGCGTCATCGACATCGACGCGCTGCAACCAGGGTGCCAGCGGCAGCGCGCGCAGATTTCCCGGGACTCGCCCGCCGACAGCCTGGCGATCGCCATGCTCGCCAGTGGCGATCGCCACATGTAGGCTCGCCGTGTGAGCAGCGGCAGGCTGAACCTCAGGCTCGAGCCGAGCACTGGCTCGGTGGGCTCGGCGGGCTCGGTGGGCTCGGCGGGACCGGTGGGCTCGGCGAGCTCGGTGGGCTCGGCGGGACCGGTGGGCTCGGTGGGCTCGGTGGGACCGGCGGTGCGCTACCGGGCGGAGCTCTCGGCCGGGCGCGAGAGCTGGCACGGCTGCGTCGAAGTGGACGCCGAAGGCGCGGTGCGATTCGAGCTGGGAGGTGAGGCGCCGGCGTGGCTGCGCCAGGCGGTGAGCGCCATCCTGCGCGCGGAGTGGCGCAACCGCCGCGGCGCGGACGCGGCGCCCTGGCCGCGGCGCATCACGCGCTGGCGTCTCGCTCCCGAGCGCGAGTGCTAGGCTCGACCTTCGATGGCTCCGTCTCCGTCCGGAGTGATCACGCTGCTCACCGACTTCGGGCTGCGCGATCCGTTCGTGGGCGTCATGCACGGCGTGATCCTCTCGCGCTTCCCGGCGGGGCGCGTCGTGGACCTCTCTCATGGCGTCGCGCCGCAGGCGTTGGACGAGGCGGCCTTCTGGCTGGAACGCTCGTACCGCTGGTTTCCGCCCGGTAGCGTGCACGTGGCGGTGGTGGATCCGGAGGTCGGAACGGCGCGTGCCGCGCTGGTGGTCGCGGCGCACGAGCGCTTCTTCGTCGCGCCCGACAACGGTCTCTTGGGTGAGATCGCCCACACGCTGGACGCCGAGGTGCGCCACGTCGATCTGGAACGGGTGGGCCTCGGCCCGCCGAGCCGGACCTTCCACGGGCGGGACGTGTTCGCGCCGGTGGCCGCCGAGCTGGCCGCGGGGCGCCTGCCCTTGGATGGCGTGGGGCCGCAGGGGGGAGCGCGGCGGCTGACGCCCGCGGCCGGACCTCGGGTGGTCAGCGTCGATCGCTTCGGCAACCTGATCACGGACATCGAGGCGAGCGCGCTCGCGGCGTTCGCGCGCCCGGTGGTGGTCGTGGCGGGGCGGGAGCTTCCCATCGCCGGCACTTACGCCGAGGTGCCGGACCAGGAAGCGGTGGCCCTGGTCAGCTCCTTCGACACCCTGGAGATCGCCGTGCGGAACGGGAACGCGTCGAGCGTCCTCGGCGTTCAGCGGGGCGCCGGAGTGTTTCTGCGCGAGGCCGCGCCCAACAATCGACTAGCTTAGGCGTCTGACCCCCATGCGCCCCCGTACTTCCCTTCTGGTCGCCACCGCGCTCGTCAGCGCGGAGCTGTTCGCTTGTGCCCCGGCTGTCGCGCAGCCCGCTCCCGCCGCGCCGAAGACGGCCAGCGCCGCCAAGAAGCCCGCGCCCGTCGCGGATCGGCTGAAGGCGGGCCGCGAGGCCCTCGACGCCAGCAAATACGCCGACGCCGAGGCGCATTTCCGCGCGGCGCGGGGGGCCGCAGCCCAGCTCGGCTTGGCCGAGACGCTGCTCGTCACCGGCCGCTACGACGAGGCCGTGAAGAGCGCGCGGTCGGCGGCGGGCGAGAAGACCACGAAGGCGGAAGCCGCCTGGGTCGAGGGCGAAGCGCTGCGCCGGCAGGGCAAGCTCGCGGAGGCGGAGGCTGCGCTGCGCAAGGTCGAGAAGGAGCCGGAGGCGCGGCGCGCGCGCCTCTTGCTCGGCGAGGTGCTGCTCGAGCGCGGCGCGGAGCAAGACGCCGAGTCGGTGCTGATGACGCTGGTCAGCGACTACAACGACGACAAGATCACCAAGAGCGACGGCAAGGGCCTGTCCCTGGTCGGCCGCGCCGCGCACCTGATGCACGCGGCGCGCGACGCCAACGACGCCTTCAACGAGGCGGAGCGCGCGCTGAAGGGCGACACGCAGACCTTGCTCTGGCGCGCGGAGCTCTTCCTGGAGAAGTACGACCCTGGACACGCCGAGGAGGTGACCAAGGAGATCCTGGCCAAGGCGCCCGAGCACCCCGAGGCGCTGGTCACCATGGCCTTCGTGAAGCTGGATCAGGCCTTCGACTTCGAGGAGGCGGAGCGCCTGGCGCGGAAGGCGCTGGCGGTGAACCCGAAGCTCGGGCGGCCCTACGTCGTGCTCGCCGGCATCGCGCTCCGCGACATGGAGCTCGCGGACGCGGAGAAGCACGTCACCGAGGGCCTGAAGCACAACCCGCGGGATCTGGAGCTCCTGAGCATGCGCGCCGCCGCGCGCTTCCTGGCCGACGACCTGTCCGGGTTCGAGGCGGCGAAGAAGGCTGTGTTGGGGTTGAACCCGCGCTACACGAAGCTGTTCCAGATCATCGGCGACTTCGCCGACTGGGAGCACCGCTACGACGAGATCGTCAAGATGATGCAGGAGGCGGTGCGCATCGATCGGCACGACGCCAAGGCCCACGCGCAGCTCGGCCTGAACCTGATTCGGGCGGGGCGTGACGACGAGGCGCTGAAGTCGCTGAAGACCGCCTTCGACAAGGATCCGTTCAACGTCCGCGTCTACAACACGCTGAACCTGTACGAGCGCGACATCCCGAAGGACTACGTCACGGTCAAGCACAAGCTCTTCACCTTCCGCTACCACAAGGACGAAAAAGCGATCCTGGAGCGCTACGTGCCGGGCATGATGGAGAATGCCTGGAAGAAGTTCGTGAAGGGGTATGGCTTCTCGCCCTCGACCCCGGTGGGCGTCGAGCTCTACGCGGAGCGGCAGAACTTCGCCATCCGCACGAGCGGCCTGCCGACCACGGCCATCCAGGGCGTCTGCTTCGGCAAGACGCTCGCCTCCATGAGCCCGATGCAGGAGAAGTTCAACCTGGGCATGACGCTCTGGCACGAGCTCGCCCACGTCTTCCACATCCAGCAGTCGAAGAGCCACGTGCCGCGCTGGTTCACCGAGGGCCTGGCCGAGTACGAGACGCTGGTGGAGCGCCCGGAGTGGGCGCGCGAGCACGATCCGGATCTGTACCAGGCGCTGCGCAACGATCGGCTTCCGCAGGTCGGCGCGATGACGAAGGCCTTCACCCGCGCCGAGGAGATGAGCGACGTGGCCACGGCGTATTACGCCTCGAGCCAGATCATGGTCATGCTGGTGAAGAAGCACGGCATGGGCAAGATGGCGAAGATGCTCGAGCTCTGGGGAGACGGAAAGACCACGCCGGAGGTGGTCCAGACGGCGCTCGGCCAGAGCCCCGAGGCGCTCGACAAGGAGTTCCGGGGCTGGGCCGAGCAGCGGCTGACCCGCTTCAAGACGCAGTTCGTGCCCATCTCGCGCACCGGCCCGTACGAGAAGGCCAAGGCCGAGGCCGAGAAGGCGCCGAACGACGCGCTGAAGCAGACCGTGTACGCGTTGGCCGCGCTGAAGAGCGGCAAGAAGGACGAGGGGCTGAAGGCGCTGGATGCCGCGCTGAAGGCTGACCCGAAGTTCCCCGACGCGCTCTGGGTCAAGGCCCGCATCGCGCTCGGCAAGAAGCAGGTGCCGGAGGCCGAGGCGCTCTTGAAGAGCATGGTGGACGGCGGCAACGACGGCTACTCGGTGCAGATGGCGCTCGCGGACATCGCCGAGGCCAAGGGCGACCAGGGCAAGATGAAGGCGGCGCTGGAGAACGCGCACAAACACGATCCGTCCGCCTCCGAGCCCATCCAGGCGCTGGTGGACATGGCCAAGAAGCAGGGCAACGTGGACGACGAGCTCGCGGGCCTGCGCAAGCTCTCTCTCATCGAGGAGCACGACGGGCGCGTGCACCGGCGGCTGATGCGCGCGCTGCTCGACAAGAAGCTCTACAAGGAGGCCAAGGACGTGGGCGAGATGGCCGTCTGGGTCGAGGTCAACGGCCTGAAGACCCACGCGCTCTTCGCCGAGGTGCTGGTCGCCAACAAGATGATCCCGCGGGCCGTCTTCGAGCTGGAGAGCGCCGTCCTGTGCCCGGGCCGGCCGGAGGAGAAGGCCGACGCGCACGCGCAGCTGGCCGAGACATACTTGCTCGTGCCGAACCGGCCCGCAGCGCAGAAGCACGCGGCGGAGGCCAAGAAGCTCGACCCGAACAACGCGCGGCTGAAGAAGCTGAAGATCTGAGCCGCGCTCAGCCGTCGCAGCTGGCGGCGAAGCAGGCCTGGATCTCCGGGCCGCAGTACTTCTCCGCGCAGGAGATGATGCTGCCCGGGCCGTCGGCGCAGTCGGCGATGTCGTTGATGTTCTGGAACGCGCAGCTCAACGTCTGATCGACGAAGAACTGCACGTCGGCGCAGCCCTTGGACACGCAGTTCGCCACGCAGGTGACGCTGAACTTGGGCGGGTCTTGCTGCAGCTCCACGCAGCCCAGGGCGCAGGTCACGATCATGAAGCACGACATCAGGTCGCACTCGCCGCAGTCCTGGTGGCAGTTCGAGCAGGTCTCGAACTGGGTCGCCTCGCACTTGCCGTTGCCGCACACGCTGCACACGCCGCAGTCCTGCGCGCACGAGGAGCAGGTCTCGCTGCCTGCGCACTTGCCGTCGCCGCAGCCGGCGCACTTGCCGCAGTCGTCCGGGCAGGTGAAGCAAGACTCGCCGTCGGCGGTCGAGCAGCTGCCGTCGCCGCAGGTCTTGCAGTTGCCGCAGTCCGGCGCGCACGACTGACAGGTCTCCGGTCCCTCGCAGAAGCCGTCGCCACAGGTCTTGCAGGCGCCGCAGTCTTCGGTGCAAGAAAGGCAGCTCTCGTTCGGGTCGCAGCTGCCGTTGCCGCACGTCGTGCACAGCCCGCAGTCCTCCGGGCACGACGAGCAGCTCTCGTCGGGATCGCACACGCCGTCGTCGCAGGTCTTGCACAAGCCGCAGTCCAGCGGGCAGCTCGAGCAGGACTCCCCTCCCTTGCACGCGCCGTCACCGCAGGTCGCGCCGGCGTCCGAGCCGCCGACGCCACCGTCCTCGTCGGATGCCTTGAGCGCCGTGCGCGTGCCACAGCCGGGCCCGAGGAGCAGGGCCGCGCAGAGGAGCGTGCAGAGTGCCAGGGCCAGGCGTGCGGTCTTCACCCGCCGGAGTCTAGCCGACGATCTACTCCTCCGGCTCGTCCTTGCCGCGGAGCCCCAGCGCTTTCGCCTTTTTGTACAGATGACTGCGCTCGAGCCCGAGCGCCCGCGCCGTCGCCGCCATCTGCCCGGCGTGGTGCGACATGGCCTCTTCGAGGATGGTGCGCTCGGCCTCGTCCACCAGCACGCGGAACGGCACCCCTGGCCGGTAGAGCCCCGCGTTCTGTGGCGACGCCGACATGCCCAGGGAGCGCTCGACGTCCTCGCCGGTGACGCTGTCGTCGGGGCTCAAGATCACCAGCCGCTCGATCAGGTTTCGGAGCTCGCGCACGTTGCCGGGGAAGGAGTGCCTCACCAGCACGTCGATCGCAGAGGGGGTGAGCGACACGCCGGGGCGCGCGTTGGCCTTGGCGGCCTGCTGCAAGAAGTGACCGGCCAGGAGCGGGACGTCCTCGCGACGCGCCCGCAGCGGCGGCAGCTCCAGCGGCAGCACGTTGAGGCGGTCGTACAGATCGGGTCGGAACTGTCCCTCGCGGCAGGCGGCGACCAGGTCCTTGTTGGTTGCGGCGACCACGCGCACGTCCACCTTGAGCACGTCGCTCCCGCCCACGCGCTCGATCTCGCGCTCCTGAAGCACGCGCAGGAGCTTCGCCTGCATGGCGAGCGGCATGTCGCCGACCTCGTCCAGAAACAGCGTGCCGCCGTGCGCCCGCTCGAACTTGCCGCGCCGCTGGCGGGTCGCGCCGGTGAAGGCGCCCGCTTCGTGCCCGAACAGCTCGCTCTCGATCAGCTCGGCGGGGACCGCGGCGCAGTTCAGCTTCTCGTAGGGGCCGTTCGCCCGAGGCGAGGCCCGGTGGATGGCGCGTGCCACCAGCTCCTTGCCGGTGCCGCGCTCGCCGGTGATGAGCACGCTGGCGGCGGCCTTCGCCGCCCGCGTGACGTGCTCGCGCAGCTCGCGCATGGCGCGGCTCTGGCCGATCAGCTCGTCGAAGAAGCCCGCCTCGGCGCGCAGCTCCGCCGCCTCCTCCTCGGCACGCATCAGGCGCAGCGTGTTCTCCAGCACCACCAGCAGGCGATCGGTCGAGACGGGTTTTTCCAGGAAGTCGAGGGCGCCGAGCCGCGTCGCCCGCACTGCGGTGTCGATGGTCGCGTGCCCGCTCATCATGATGACCGGCGTGTCCACGCCCGACTTGCGCAGCTTCTCCAGGAGCTCCACGCCGTTGCCGTCGGGCAGCGACACGTCGAGCAGGAGCACGTCGTAGCTCTTCTTCCTCAGCCGCTCCTCCGCCAGACCGACGCCACCGGCGACGTCCACGGTGTAGCCCTCGAGCGAGAGGGCCTTCTTCAGCGTGTTCAGGATCGACGGCTCGTCGTCGACGACGAGGACTAGGCCGCGAGGCATGGGGACCGGACCTTGCCAAGACAATTGTGCGACGCCAAGCGGCAGCGAAATCCGCGCCGCGCCGCGCCGTTTTTCGCCGGGTCCCGCGCGCCCGTGGCTCTGCTACAGTCTGCGTTCCCATGTCCGAAGCGACGGCGACCGGCAACCTGGAGGCGACTCCGCTCTCCCAGCTGCTGGTCTACGCGCTCGACAAGCGGCTGACCGGCTCGTTCATCTTCCAGACGCCGGACCGACAGAAGAGCGCGCTCTACTGCGTCGACGGCGCGCCCGCCAACGCCAAGACCGCGCAGCCCGTCATCCACCTGGGCCGGCTCCTGCTCGAGCTCGGCAAGATCGACGAGGGCGCCTACAACCAGACGCTGACTCGCGTCGCCAAGGAGCGCCAGCTGCACGGCAAGCTCCTGATCGAGGTCGGGGCTCTCGATCAGGAGACGCTGGAGGCCGCGCTCTCCGAGCAGCTGTTGCGGCAGGTGGTCTGGATGTTCTCGCTCGGGCCCAAGACGGGATACGCGTTTTATGCCGGCAAGAATTTCCTGGACCGCTGGGGTGGCGGCCCGGTCCAGGTGGAGCCGCTCGCGCTGATCTGGCGCGGAATTCGTCGCTACGAGAACGTCCAGCGCGTGGACGCCGCCTTGGCCCGGCTCGGGCCGCGCCCGCTCAAGCTGCACGTCGGGGCGCAGGTCGCGCGCTTCCAGCTCAGCGACATGGAGCGCGCGGTCGTGGACCTGCTCCGGGCAAAGCCGCAGCCCTTGGTCGATTTGCTTCAGTCCGGGGTGGGCGAGCCCATCGAGGTCAAGCGCCTGATCTACGCGCTGATGATCACGCGCCACCTGGACATCGGCGGCGTTCCTCTGGGCACTGGCGCCGCAGGTGCCGCGCGCCCGCCGCCGCCGGCCCGGGGGGCCCCGCCGCCGCCGGCCCGAGCAGCCCCGCCGCCGCCGCCGCCCATCGCCGTCTCCACTCGAGAGGCCGAGCCCGCGCTGCCCTCGTCGCCGTCGGTCTCGGCGCCGCTGATCTCGTCGCCCATCGCTGCGCTCGTCGGCTCGTCGCCGGTCGCGGCGCCGCCGCCGTCGACCCGAGCGGTCAAGCCCCCGAGCGAGCCCTCGCACGTGCTGGAGTTCCGGCGCGAGCTCGCGGAGCTCTCGGCGAAGATGCCCAACCAGAACTACTACGAGATGCTCGGCGTGCCGATCAAGTCGGCCAGCGCGGAGATCTCGGCGGCCTTCTTCAACCTGGCGAAGAAGTGGCACCCCGATCGGCTGGGTCCAGAGTACGGCTCAGTGAAGGACGAGGCGGTCAAGCTCTTCGCCAAGATGACCGAGGCGCACCAGACGCTGACCGACGACGAGAAGCGTCGCAACTACGACGAGCTGGTCAAGGACGGCGGCGGGACCGAGGCCGAGCAGGAAGAGGTCAACAAGATCATGAACGCCGTCGTCGCCTACCAGAAGGCGACGGTCTACTACCGCAAGGGCAACCTGGCTGAGGCCGAGGAGCTGGCGAAACAAGCTCGCGATGGCGATCCCGGCCAGTCCGAGTACACCGCGCTCTGGGTCCAGTGCGTGTCGCAGCGACCGGAGCGCGCTGCGAAGGGCGACTACCGCGACTTGATCGAGCTGATGGACGAGGCCGTGAAGAAGGAGCCCGAGAACGAGCGCGTGCGCATGGCGCGGGGCGAGCTCCTGAAGCGAGCGGGCAAGCTCGACCAGGCAGTGGCGGACTTCCGCTGGGTCGCGCGCTACCACCCGAAGAACCTGGAGGCCGCGCGCGAAGTGCGCCTCTACACCATGCGCGGTGGCGAGCCCGACAAGAAGTCTCTGGCTTCCGGCAAGGGCAAGGGCAAGGACGACAAGGGCCTGCTCGGCAAGTTCTTCAAGCGCTGATCAGCGCCGGTGGATCTCCAGCGAGCGCACGAAGGTCGCGCTCGGTCCGGCAGCGGAGAGCCCGACCGACAGGCGCCCACTGCCGACCGGACACCCGCGACGCTCGCCGGAGCGCTCGATGGTCGCCTGGTCCCCGCGCCGGAACAGCCTCAGCACTTCGCCGGGCGCCGCCGCGTCCAGCGACGTCCAAGGGCACTCTTCGCCGCCGACCCGCGTGCCGCCCAGCACCACCACCGGCGGGGGCCCCGAGGTCAGCGCGAGCTCGAGATCGAAGTCGGCGTAGCTCGTGTCGGCCACGAGCGCGAGGGTGTCTTCACCGCTCAGGCCGAGCCCCGCCCCGGAGTACTCGATGCCCGTGGCGGCGACGCCCATCGGGAAGCGGTTCGGCGCGACGTTCTCGCGCCCCGCGAGCAGGAGCGGCGCGATGTCGCGGGCGAAGGGTCCGCGCACGTCGTGGCGGAACCCCGCGAGCTTCGGCGTGCCCGCGCGCTCGAGCCAGACGAAAGCGCCGGCGTCCACGCCGAGTGGGACCGGGAGATCCGCGTCGGGGCCCAGCTCGGGTCGTGTCTTGGGCTCGTCGAAGCGACCGGTCCAGGGATCGAAGCGCTTCCAGAGCACGGCCGTGCTGGTGCGTGCATGGAGCCACGGTGCGCCGTCGTTCGCCGCGATCAGGGCCACCTGCGTCGGCGCGAAGGACAGCGAAGGCAGCACGTCGGCGCTGCCGTCCGCGCGGAACCAGGTCACGCTCTCGGCCGGCGTGAGGCAGCTCGGCACGCCCTTCGGCACGCACACCCCCACGGCGAGCACGCCACCGCCGGGCATGGCGGCGAAGCCGTGTGCGTCCGCGACGACGAAGCTCTCCTGGATGAAGGACAGCACGCGCGCGTCCGGCGACAACCACTCCAGGACGTTCACGGTGCCGAAAGCGGACGAGCCGCCGCCGACGAACACCCGGTCGTCGCTGAGGCGCAGCGCGACGGGCGCGATGCGGGGTTGCTTCAGGGTGGCCAGGCCTGCGCTGCGCGAGGCGTGGTCCTTCGGCGAGACCGCCTCCAGCGTCCCGAGCGCGACGCCGTTCGGGCCGGCGCCGCCCACCAGTAGCGTCTCGCCGCTCGCCAGCACCACGGCCGCGTGTCGGGCTCGCGGTTGGGCCAACGGAATGACCCGCGTGCGGTCGAAGCGCCCCTGCCGCACGTCGTATTCGGTGGCCGTGTCCAGCGGAGGGGCCGCCGCGAGATCGTTCGGCGACAGCGTCGGGTCCACGCCTCCGGCCACCAGCATCAGCTCCGAGCCGAAGGCGGTCACGCTGGCGAAGGCGCGCGCGCCGAGCATGCCCTCGGCGACCTCGCTGGCGCGACCGGTGGCCAGATCGACGGTGAACGCGCGCGATGCGTCGGCGCTCGCCGAGAGCGAGCCCGCCGCGAGCAGGTGGCGGCCGTGCACGCCGAACGCCACGCCCGGCGCCTGCTCGGGGAAGCTCGCGTCGCCCGCCGGCCAGAGCGGGGTGGAATCCTTGGTGCGCCAGAGCAGCACGTCGATGTTGCCAGCGCCGTCGGCGCTCCCGACCCCGCTGAAGCTCTGGTGGTCGCCTTCGGCCAGCGCGCTGACGGCCCGCGTGCTCCCCGGGAAGGGCAACGGCAGCGCGCGCGCGCTGCCCGGGGCGATCTTGCTGGTGAAGGCCGAACCCTCGAAGTCGCCCAGGGCGGTGAGCTCGATGGAGAGATCCGGAGGGGCGGCGCCGCTGGCGGCGGGCAGGTGGACCTCGATGCGGAGGACTCGGTCCGGCTCGGGCTCCGGAGAGCAGCCAGAAAGCAGCAGAATCGCCCAGACGGCGCTACGCTTGCCGAGCCGCATGTTCCCGCAGCTCTTCGGCAAGTACGTGCTCGAGCGAGAGATCGCTGCCGGAGGCATGGCCAAGGTGTTCCTCGCCACCTTACGCGGAGCCGTGGGATTCGAGAAGCGGCTCGTGGTCAAGCAGATCCGCCCGGAGCTGGCCTCCGACGACGCGTTCGTGCGGCGCTTCGTCGAGGAGGCCAAGACCGCGGTCGAGCTCGGCCACCCGAACATCGTGCCGGTCTACGAGCTGGGCGTCGAGCAAGGCGTCTACTACATCGCGATGGAGTTCTGCGAGGGCGTCACGCTCTCGGAGGTTCTGAACGAGACCGGGACGTTCTCCCCCGAGGAGGGCGCCTACCTGGGCATCGAGATCTGTCGCGCGCTCGACTACGCGCACCGCCGCGCGAGCATCGTCCACCGCGACATCACACCGCGCAACGTGATGCTCGACGAGGAGGGCGCCGTGCGCATCATCGACTTCGGCATCGCTGCGCCGGTGACGCTGCCGGAGGACGGCGGCGTCTCCCGGGGCGAGCTGTTCGGCTCACCCGGGCACATGGCGCCGGAGCAGATCGCGGGCGACGCGCTCACGCCCGCCACCGACGTGTTCGCCGTGGCGGTGCTCCTGATCGAAGCATGGACTGGAAAGCCGCCCTTTCGCCGCAAGACTCCCGCCGAGTGCCTGAAGGCCCTCGAGACACCGCCTCCGCGCTTGGACGAGGAGCTGCCGGAGCTCGCGCCGTTGGCGGACTTGATCGCGAGCGCCACCGCCAAGAGGCCGGAAGATCGACCCGAGACGGCCGAGCAGCTCGCGCGACCGCTGCGCGAGTTCGTCAAGAGCGCCGATCTCGGAGACGTCGCGCGGCGCGTCGGCGCGCGGGTGAGAAAGACGCGGCGCAAGCTCCTGGCTTCGAGCCCCTGGCTGTTCGGGGAAGGTGAGCGGGAGCCGGCGGAGGAGAAGCCGGACGTCTCCACCCGGCGCGCGCCCAGCATCGGCGACACGCAGACCTTCGCGGTGCGGAACGACCTGGTCGAGTGGACGCGCAAGCTGCCGAGCGTGCCGCCGCCTCCCGACGACGTGGTGGTCGAGCCCGCCCCCGCGAGTGAGGTGATGTCCACCCGCCCGCTCGAGAGCTCGGCGCCGGAGGAGACGGCTCCGATCACCGCGGGTGAAGAGCGTCGCTCCGAGCCGAACCGAGCTGGCCGGCCACTGGTCACGCTGCTCCTGGTGGGTGCCGTCGCGACGGCGATCTGGTGGGGCTCGCGGGCGCAGGCGCCGGTGGTTCCCGCGCAAGACCCACGCCCAGCCGCCTCGGTGCCAGCCGCCGCAGCGACCCCGAGCGCCACGCCGGTCGCGCCGCCCTCGGGGCCGCCGAGCGCTGCCCCCGTGCCGACTCCGAGCGCGCTGCCGCCGACGCGTCCCGCCGCTCCGGCGTCCGTGCCGCAGCCCGTTGGCGACGCCGCTGTCGTCGAGCCCGGCGCGCGCGCGTCGCTGACGCTCACGGCCTCACCGCCGAGCACGGTCAGCGTGGGTGGCCGATCGTACACCACGCCGGCGTCCGTCCCCCTCGCGCCCGGGAGCTACTACGTGGGCTTCGACAACGCGACGCTCAACCTGCGCACCGGCACCCAGGTCACGCTGAGCGCCGGCGCGAAGCGCTCCGTGCACGCCGACTTCACCGATCAGTCGCCGCGCGTGATCGTGCGCTGACGCGGCGCGAGCAGCCCGGTCTGCCGCAGCGCCTCGTAGAGCGCGATGGCGACCGCGTTGCCCAGGTTGTGCGAGCGCACCGGCCCGAGCGTGGGGATGCCGATCACCTGCTCTGCGCGAGCGGCGAGCAGCTCCTCCGGCAGCCCCACGCTCTCCTTGCCGAACACCAGCGCGTCACCCAGTCGGAAGTCCACGTCGAGGTAGCTCCGCTCGGCCTTGCCGCTGAAGAGCCAGCTCCGGGAAGCGATTTCTCGCTCCGCGCTGGCGAGGTCCGGGTGCTGGTGCACCTCCACCAGGTGCCAATAGTCGAGGCCCGCGCGCCGCACGGCGTGCTCGTCGATGCTGAAGCCGAGGCGCCCCACCAGGTGGAGCGGGCAGGCGGTGGCAGCGCAGATCCGCGCCACGTTCCCCGTGTTGGGCGGGATTTCGGGCTCCACCAGCACCACGTGGAAGGGCCGCTCGGCGCTCTGGCCGCGGAGGCGGACGGGCTCGGCGGGCATGGCCGGGCAGCTTAGCGCACCCCACTTCCCGGCCCATTGGCCGGGCGTAACCCCCCGAGCTTGACGATGATCCCAGCCGGCAAGTAGCCTCGCCCGGCGGAGATAGCGGTGGGAATGAAGGCTCGCTACGCAGCTCTAGCTGCTGGAATTTTCGTGACGACCGCTGCCTCGCTGGCGGCTGCGGAGCCCATGGACCCGGCGCTCGAGCGCCTGGTCACGGACCCGCGCTGCCGGACCGAGGTCGGCGAGTACGTGGATGACCCCACGACGCTCGCGCAGCTCCAGGCGGACACCGGTCGGGCGTGGTGCACCCCGGACCACGTGGCGTTCAAGCGCCTGATCAATCAGTTCGGCTTCGCGTTCGCGCCGACCGCCATGCACTCCGCGCGCACCACCGGCTTCGGCGGGTTCCACCTCTCGCTCGAGGCCGACTACACGAAGATCGACTCGGACGCCGACTACTGGAAGAAGGGCACCCGCGGCAAGATCGACCCGAACAGCAACAAGGCTTCGGTCAGCAACAAGAGCCCGTCGGACATCCTGTCGCTGTACTCGGTCAAGATCCGCAAGAGCTTCGGCTTCGGGCTCGAGCTGACGGGTCAGGTCGGCTTCATGCCGAACACCAGCCTGGTCTCCGGCGGCGCGGACGTGCGCCTGTCGTTGCTCGAGGGCTTCCGCACCGGCGTGCCCGGCATCCTGCCGGACATCGCGGTGGGCGGCGGCGTGCGCACCATCACCGGCACCCCGCAGTTCCAGCTCACCGTGGCGGGTCTCGACGTGCAGATCTCCAAGCCGCTGCCCATCGCGGACTCCTCGGTGATCACGCCCTACGTGGGCTACCAGTACGTCTGGATCTTCGGCGACTCGGGTCTGGTGGACCTGACGCCGGCCACGGACCCCGTGGGCTACTGCAACTACGCCGGCGCCAACCTGCCCGGCAATCCGGATCCGGACCCCGCGAAGGCAGGCATCCACGACGGCCAGCCCATCTGCGTGGACGGCTCACCGCTCGACTTCAACAACAACGCCGTGTTCAAGAAGACCCGGCTCGAGCGCCAGCGCCTGATCTTCGGTCTGAACTACCGCTACGAGATGGTCATGGTCGGCGGCCAGTTCATCACCGACATCGTGGATCCCGCGGACGCGCAGAACTCCGACACCGACAAGAAGGACCTCGACGGCGTCCCGCGCCAGTGGACCGTCTCCTTCGAGCTCGGCGCGATGTTCTGAGCGCGGACCACTAGGCTCGAGTTGCGCACCTTCGCGCAATCGAAAACCCGCGGCGCCTGCGTTCCGTCGAGGTCAGCCCGGGAGCGTGAGCTGCAAGAAAGTCGCGACCCATCCCACGGGAAGAGGAAGCATCCGCCGGCTTCGCCGGCAGTTTCCTTGGGTCTTCGCCACTCTCGACGATCGTGATCTGATCATGGCAAGACTGCCCAAGTCGAGCCTAGGCCAACGCCAACGCGACCATCGCGACGCCGAACAGCGCGCACGCGACCAGGGCCAGCGAGCCGGCGATCCACATCGCGCGCCTCGAAGCTCGAGCCGACGCTTCGTCGTCCAGCTGGTAAACCCCGCGCAGGAAGGCGCGGGTCGCGACGCGCGGCACCGTGAGCGACAACGGCATGGCGCGCCGGGCGGCGCGGAAGCCGTCGGTGATGGCCAGGACGCCGATGCCCGCGGGCAGCGTGACCAGGTCCCAGCCGCAGGAGTACAGGCCGAAGCGCAGCCCGCGGGTGGTGCGGGCGCGGGCGCCCACGCGGCGCGCGCCCAGATCGAGGCTGACTCCGTGGACCGAGTGCAGCACCACCATCAGGAGCGCCAGCCCCGGCATGCCGAAGGCGAGCAGCTTCACGAGCCAGGCGCGCAGCCAGGGATCCCGGCTGACGGCGTCGAAGAGCCAAGGCGCGAACGCCAACACCACGGGGATGGCCACCACGCCCATGCCGAGGACCGCGAGCGCCTCCGCCAAGAGCGCGAAGCGCAGCGGAGCCGCGATCTCGCCGTCCGGTAGCGCGGCGAAGAACGACTCCGAGCCGAGCGTGCTGAGCTTGGCGGTCCCCCAGAGCCGGCCCGCCGCGGAGCCCGGGCGCTCCCAGGGCACGATGGCGACGATGCCGGAGGTCTGCGTGGTCTCCTCGACGCAGCCGCCCAGGCAGCCCGGATCGCCGCACAGCGCGCAGACGACGGCGGCGGGAACGTCCATCAGCTCGAGCGAAGAGTCGCTCGGAGCGTCGATCTCCGACGCCCGTTCGGCTTCCGCGGAGCCCCGCGGAGCCCCTCGAGCTCCCGCCTGCCGCACATCCGAGCGCTACCACGAGTTGGGCCGCTCGGCGAGCGTGCGCTCAGTGCAGCGTCTCGCCATCGCTCGAATCGCGCCGGCGCCGGCCGCGCTCGTCGCGCCACGGCATCGCGGGCAAGTCGTCGATCCTACCGCCGAATCTCGCCGCGACCGCGATCGCCGCCAGCGACACCGCGGCGCTCATGTAGATGCCGAATCCCCAGGCCAGCTCCACTGGACGGAGGCGGCTGCTCTGCGGTGGCAGTGACAACATCATGCCCACCTCGATCAGCGTGAGCGCCGCGAAGGCCACGGTCACGATGCGTACCCCGCGCATTTTCGCGATGGTGCGTCGGGTCCAGACCAGAGGCAGCATGATGAACCAGCCCACCGCGCCACCCCAGAGCCAGCCGGCGCGTCCCCGCGCCAGATCGAAGCCGCTCATGCTCACGTCGCTCGGCGCGGTGAGCACGACCCAGGGCAGACAGAACGCGACCAGGCCCAGCACTGCGAGGACGAGCAGGGCGCCGCGGCCCCGGCCGAAGTAGCTCCAGGGCAGCTCCCGGTGCTCCGGCGGGGTCACCTGCCCCTCCTCGACCTCGTCCGCCATCGCGTCCAGGCTGGGGGGCAAGTTCGCCAACGATTCCAGCGACACACCGCACTCCGGGCAGGCCTTGGCCTCGCCCTCGGGGAAGAGCTCGCGGCAGAACGGACAGGCCATCAGGCGCGCCACGGCAAGAGCATATCCCACGACGGTCGACCTCGACGGGGACCGACAGCCTCACCCCGGCCGAGGTTCCCGGGATGACATTTGGCGCCGTTTGGCTACACCTTGGTCCCTCGCGGGACGACGATGCTCACCGAGATCGCAAGACAGTTCGGGCTCTCGGAGCTCGCCCCTCACCTCAAGGTCGCGCTCACCCACCCGAGCTTCGCCAACGAGCAGCGCGGCGAGCCGGACAACCAGCGCCTGGAGTTCCTGGGCGACGCCGTGCTCGGGCTGTGCGCCAGCGAGCTCTTGTACGAGCGCTTCCCGGAGGCCGACGAGGGCTCCCTGACGCGCCTGAGAGCGCGTTTGGTCAACGCAGATGCCCTGGCCGCCTGGGCGCGCGACAACGCCATTGCGGAGGCGCTCCTGCTCGGGCGCGGCGCAGAGTCGAGCGGGCTGCGCACCAGCACCAACGTCCTGGCCGACGCGGTCGAGGCGCTGGTCGCCGCGGCCTACCTCGACTCCGGGCTCGAGGCCGCCCGGTCGGCTTGCGCGCAGATCCTCGAGCCGCAGCTCGAGGGCATCGACGCGGGGAGCACGCGCGACCCGAAGAGCGAGCTTCAGGAGCGCGTCCAGGCGGCGCGCGGGGACACCCCGCGCTACGACGTCACCGACAGCGGCGGCCCCGCGCACGATCGCTGGTTCGAAGTGGCCGTGCGGGTCGGCAGCCGGGAGCTCGGCCGCGGTCGCGGGCGCTCCAAGCGCGCCGCGGAGTTCGCCGCGGCACGAGCCGCCCTGGACGCGGGCGCCCAGATCGAAGGGAAGGAGTCATGACCACCACTCGCCGAGGTCTGTTGGTTGCGTGCTTGGCGCTGGGCTTGGTGCTCGTCGCGTCGCCCGCGCTGGCTGGCAGCTACCTCGACCGGCTCTCGCTCTTGATCGGGCAGGCCAACCACGACTCGGAGTACCTGCGCGCGCGGCTCTCCGATCGCGAGCTCGCGCGCGTCATCCACGCCATGGCGGAGGCGCGGGTCAAGGCCGCCGGCGGCATGACCGTGCCCAAGGAGATCGCGCAGGCCCACCCCCACCTGCTGCTCGTGCTCGAGAACCACGAGCGCGCCGCCGAGGCCGCCAAGGACGGCAACGCACAGCGCTTCCTGGTCTACCACCAGCGCGCCCGCGACGAGGAGCGCGTGCTGCGCGGCGTGCTCAAGCAGCTCGGCTTCCCGTTGCCGGACAAGTAGCGCGGCTCAGCGCAGGCCGCGCTGGTCGCCGCTGCGCCGCGTAGCGCGGCTCAGCGCAGGCCGCGCTCGTCCCGCTGCGGCGCGCCGGGCGCCCGCGCGCGATGGCGAGGGATGACTCCCGGGCGCTGCCGCGCCCCCACGTCGCCGGACGGATCGACGTTCACGTAGCTCAGGAGCTCGTGGCTCACGTTCTTGACCTGCTCGGCCTGGAGCTTCTTGGCGAGCTCCGTCACCTGCCCCGACACCTTCTGGCGCGAGAGGATCTGGCGAATCGCCGGCGCTTCCTGCGCCAGCGTGCGGTTCACGGCCTCCAGGCTGCCCCGGCGCCAGACCACCGCCCAGTTGTCGCCCTCCTTCACCGGCTCCGGCACCAGCTCGCCGTCCTTCACCTTCTCGGCGGCGGTGAACAAGGCGGGATCGACCCGGAGCTGCGGCATCTCCGTCTGGCCATCCGGGCTCACGAAGCCGAGGTCGCCGTCGCGCATGTTCGTGGACTTGTCGATGGAGTCGTCCCGCGCGTGCTTGTTCCAGCGGTTGGCGCCCTCGAGCTCGCTGCCCTTCACGGCCCCGAGGATCTTCTTCGCGGAGGCTTCGTCGCGCACCAAGATGCGCCACAGCTTGATGCGCCGGGGCGTGTTGAAGCGGTGCCGGTTCTCGTCGTAGTACGACTTGATCTCTTCCGGGCTGACGCTGTTGGCCGCCTCACGCAGCTCCATCTCGGTGGCCTGCCGCAGGGCGTCGCGGATCCGATCGCGCGTCCCCGGCGCCGCCTCCAGCTTGCGCCGGCGCGCCTCCTCCACGTACAGGAGCTCCGGCACCAGCACCTTCTCGACGAAGCCCTTGCGGATTTCCGCCGGCGTCTTGCCGAACTGAGCCAGCTGGAAATGCGGGATGCTGCTCAGCCGTCGCTCGATCTCCGCGACGGTCATGCTCGACTCGCCGACCGTCAGCGCCACGTCCGACTTGCCCGCGGGCGCGGGTGGGCTCTGGGCGACCGCCGTGCTGGCGATCAGCGCGAGGGCCAGGGCGATCGGGTGGCGCATGGCGACGACGGTTCTAGAAGAGCGCCCGGGTGCCGGCAAGCCGAGCTCAGCTTTCAGCGCGACGCCGCCGAGATGCGGGGGCCTCGGCCTCCGGCGGGACGCTGCGCCGCCCCGGACGCGCGCCGAGCACCCCGGCCCGGCGCAGGGTCTCGTCCCCGATGCCGAGGAAGGCGTAGGCCTCCTTGGGAAAGCCGTAGGCGCGGTGCAGGCGGCCGAGCAGCTCGATCAGCCGCGCGTCCGCCGCCGGCGCGGGACGCGGGCGGCACACCTTGCGGATGGTCGTCACGCTTTCGCCGAGCTCGAGCAGCTCCGTGACGTGCGAGAGCACGTCAACCGGCTTGAGCGGTTTGCCCGAGCCGCGCGTCTTGCCGGACTCCAGCTCCGAGAGCAAGCGCCGCCGCCGCTGCTCCGTTCGACCGTCGAGGCGTGACGCCCCGCTCGGATCCAGGAGCTCGTTGAAGGCACGCGCGGAGCGTCGCTTGGCGATGGCCTCGGGGCTACCGCGCTTGTTCAGCGGAGGCGGCGGCTCGGCCTTCTTCTTCACGGGCCCGAACCTAGCGCGACTCCGCCAGCACGGCGAGCAGCGTCACCGAGAGCGCGATCAGCCAGACCAGCCAAGTGCGGGCGAAGAAGGTCCGAAGCTCGCTCCAGAAGCTCCGCACGGCTCGCCGTTCGAGCTCGCGCTGACCCACGCGTCGCGCGTGCTCGCGCTGGATCTCGGCGTGCTCCTCGTCGTCGAGCGGGTCGTCGCCGGACAGGTGCCCGAAGTGGTGCTCGAGCTCGTGGCGAATGGTCTCGCGCACCTCCGCGCGCACGTCGTAGGCGCCTTCGTCGTGCGCGATGTTGGCAAAAGTCCGGTAAAATAGCCGGATTTCAGCGGGACGCGGCACCAGGCCCTCGGGGTCCGGCGGCCGGTAGCAGCCGAGCAGCGGCTCGCCGCCGTCGTCCACCTCCGCCGGTCCTTCGATCACCGCCAGGTCGATCTCCCTCACGCCCAGGTCGGCGTAGGCCGACGCCGCTTCCTCGCGGACCAGGGCTTCGAACTCGTCCAGGTCCATGAAGCTCCGGTCGTCCGGGGGAGGCGGCGGGGCCGCGTCGTCGGACGGCTCCAGGCTGAGCTCGCGCGAGAGCGGGACCGAGAGCCACTCGGAGAGGCCGCAGCTCGGACAAGCGTGGGGCACGTCGAGACGGGGCGGATAGTGGGCGTCCTCGAACAACGCGCCCACGGCGTCGAAGCAGTCATCCGAGGCGGCCGCCAGCAGGCGAGCGATCCGCCTGGGGTCGGTCTCGCCGTCGAGCTCGACGATCCCCATCCCTCGCACCACTCGCGAGGTGACGCGGAGCGGTCGGTCCCTGGAGAGCGCGCGGTGAAGCTCCCGCGCCTGCCCCACGCTGCACGGCGCGAGCCTCACCCTCGATTCGTCGCGGTCGTCCCGGACTGCCGGAATGGAATGGGTGCGGGAGAAGTCGAAGTCCGCGTCCACCTCCGGATCGTCGAGCTCGGCATCGCGAAACGGGCCGAGCTCCAGCGTGGAGCAGGGCTTCACCCTGAATTCCCCGTGACAGTTGCTGCAACGGATCGCCAGCTCGGGCTCGTCCACCAGACCGAGCCTGCGCGCGATGGCCCGGAGCACGTGCAAGTCACCGAGCGGAAGCGCGTCGAGGGGGACGCTCAACCGCACGCGGAGGGCACGGAGCTCGGCGCCGATGGGCCCGTCGAGCTCGATGGGCTCCCCCACGCCCAGCTCGACCTGGGCGCCGCTCGGCAGATGGAAGCGGGACGGCACGGCCGCCGCAGTCTAACCCGCCAGCGCGCTCGGTCGCCGGAGCCGGCCGGCCTTGGCGGGCCCCGGCGCCTCCACCACCACGCGCTCCTCGAAGGGCCTGAGCCCCTGGGCACGCAGCCGCCTGCGGGCCACGCGGATGGCCTCGCCACCGGCGTCGATACCGACCGAGCGCCGGCCGAGCCGCGCGCTCACGGCCAGCGTGGTGCCGCTGCCGGCGAAGGGATCGAGCACGAGGTCACCCGGGTCCGTGCAGGCCTCGATCAGCCGCTCCAGGAGCGCCTCGGGCTTCTGCGTCGGGTAGCCGGTGCGCTCCCTCGCGATGGGCGCGACGATGCCGATCTCCCAGACGTCGCCCATCGGCGTGCCTGGGGTCTGCTCTTCGGTGCGGCTCGAGCGCTGGCGCCGGCCGTCGCTCCCGACCACGGCGCGCTGCTTCTTGTCGCCCCAGGTTTGCAGCGTGGACGCCGCCAGCGGCTCGTAGAGCTGGCGGAACTTCGGCTCGACGCCCGCGTCCTTCACGTAGCGCAAGAGCACGTCGTGGACGCGCTGGAAGTTCTTGGTCTTGGCAGGCCAGCGGCGATAGCGCCAGACGATCTCGCTGGCGAAGCACTCCGCGCCGAACACCTCGTCGCACATCACCTTGGCGTAGTGACTGGTCTTCGGATCCACGTGCACGATCAGGCAGCCGTCCGGCGCCAGGAGCTCTCGCGCCGCTTCGATGCGCTCGCCCAGCTCGCTCAAGTAGTGGGAGAGCCCCTCCCAGCGGTCGTCGAAGGCCGGGCGCAGCAGGCGGATCACGTTGCCCGTCTCGGGATCGCGGCGGCGATCCACGCGTGCGTGTTGCCGCCCGGTGAAGAACGGCGGATCCAGGTAGACCAGCGAGAAGGCCGGGCCCGTGCGCTCGAACAGCGCGCGCATCGCGAGCAGGTTGTCGCCCTGCACCAGCATGCAGCCCGGGTGGCCGCCGCGGGCCGCCTCCAGGCGCGCCGAGAGCGTCGTTCGGCGCGCGCCCTTGCCGGGCCACTCCAGCCGAATCGTCTGCCTTGGACCGCTCATTCTCGAGTGAAATCGTAGCGAGGCGCGCCTGGTGACGGCCAAGTTCAGCGCGCTTCCGACTTGCCCCGCTCGGCGCGGGAGGCTACCTGACGGCCCTCCCATCATGACCTCCACGCCCCGCATCTTCTCGGGCATGCAGCCGACCGGCAGCGGCGAGCTGCACATCGGCAACTACCTGGGCGCGCTGAAGAACTGGGTGGCGCTCAGTCAGGAAGGTACCTACGACGCGCTCTTCTGCGTCGTGGACGCACATGCCGCAACGGCGGAGTACGACCCGAAGGAGATGCCGACGCGCATCTTCGGCACTGCGCTCTCGTACCTGGCCGCCGGGCTCGATCCCGCGCACTGCACGGTGTTCGCGCAGAGCGACGTGCCGCAGCACATGGAGCTCGCCTGGTACCTGTCCACGGTCACGCCGATGGGCGACCTGCACCGCATGACGCAGTTCAAGGAGAAGAGCGATCAGTACAAGCAGAACGTCAACGCCGGCCTCTTCACCTATCCGGTGCTGATGGCGGCGGACATCCTGCTCTACCGCGCCACGGTCGTGCCCGTCGGCAACGATCAGGTGCAGCACCTGGAGCTCTCCCGGGAGATTTGCCGGAAATTCAACGCCCGCTTCGGCGACGTCTTCCCGGAGCCGAAGCCCAAGCTCACCCAGACGCCGCGCATCATGGGCCTCGACGGCAAGCGCAAGATGAGCAAGTCGCTCGGCAACTCCATCGACCTGTTCGACGACGCGAAGACCGTGGAGAAGAAGCTCAAGCGCGCCTTCACCGACGAGCAGAAGCTGCAGCTGGGGGATCCGGGTCGGCCGGAGGTGTGCAACGTCTTCACCATGCACACCGCGCTCACGGCGGCCGCCGAGGTGAAGCGCATCGACACGGACTGCCGCTCGGGAGCCCTGGGCTGCGGCGAGTGCAAGAAGCGGCTGACCGAGAGCATGAACGCGGAGCTCGCGCCGATTCAGGCCCGCGCCGCCGAGTTGCGCGGGTCGCCGAAGCGCGTGCTCGACGTGCTCGAGGCCGGCGCCGAGCGCGCGCGCGGGATCGCGCGCGAGACCATGGCCGACGTGAGAGAAGCGATGGGTATGAACGTGCGGGCGCCGAAGCCGTGAGCCGCTGGGGCGTCGCCCTCGCCGTGCTCGTGGTGGCGTGCGAGCGCGAGTCGGCGGACTCGCGCCCGGAGCGCGTGGTGCAGGAGTTCGTGGAACGCATGCAGCGCGTACACGGCAACCCGACCAGCGCCCGCGGCGCCTACGACCTGATCTGGTCGGAGGGCAAGCAGAACCTGGCGGAGCGCGCCAAGCGCGCCAGCGCGCTCTCCGGGCGCAAGGTGGCGCCCGAGGAGATGCTGGCGCCGTCGCGCTTCTCGCTGCGCTTCTCTCCGCGGCGCTACACGGCGGAAATCCAGGGCGACTGGGCCGTGGTCACCGTCACCGGTGAGGCGCCGGACACGCAGCGCGAACGAATGAAGTGCGTGCGCGAAGACGGCGGCTGGCGAGTGGTGGTCGAGATGCCGCCCGTGCCGCCGATCCAGCAGCGCGAGGACGCCGGGATCTGACGGCACAAAACGCCTCGGGACGCGCGGTCTTCCGACGGCGCGTCCCGTGGCGGTTCGCGGTGCTCAGTTCGAGAAGAAGATCGCTTCGATCTCGTTCTTGACCTGCTCTTCGGTCTGAGCGCGCGCGATGGCGATCTCCTTGACGATCAGCGTGCGCGCGGTGTCCAGCATGCGGCGCTCGCCGAAGGAGAGTTGCTTGTTCGCCTTCAGCCGGTACAGATCGCGCAGCACCTCGGCCACGTCGTAGATCGAGCCGGTCTTGATCTTGTCCATGAAGCCGCGGTAGCGACGGTTCCAGGTCTGCGTGTCGAAGCCGATGGTGCGCTCCTTCAGGATGTCGAAGATCTCACGGATCTCCTGCTCGCTGATGACCTGGCGCAGCCCCACTGCGTTCGCATTGCTCACCGGGACCATGATCTTGCGGTCGGTGTCGAGGATGCGCAGCACGTAGAAACGCTGCCGCGAGCCGGCGATGTCCTTCTCGTCGATGCTGATCACTTCCGCGACACCTTGAGCGGGGTAAACCGCCTTGTCGCCGACCTTGAACTCAACTTCCGGACTTGCGGGCATGTGTACTCCTTGGCAGAAAAGACCGCTGGCTCCGACGAGCCAGCCGGGCGCACGTGGTGCGCTGCGCCCCGACGCTGAACAGATTCGTATGCCTGTCACCCGAGCCTGTTCGTGCTTCGCGACCCCACTCAGAGGTCTCTAACGAACAGTTCGGATAAGTGATTCATTCCAATGCTTACGGGCGACTGACGGCAACCGGAGGTTAGGGGTCGCCAGGCGCGGCACTCTAGTCAGCTCGGACTATTCTGTCAATCAATTGCTGCCGATTTGTGACTCCGCGCGCGTGAGGAAGCTTGGGCCGAGTAGGGCGTCCGCGCAAGTCGGCTGGATCCCGAGGCAAATCCCTCAGCCGGCCAAGCGGCGCTCGAGCAAGCCCCAGCGCACGCCGCGGTCCGACACCAGCAGCTCGCTCGCGCCCGCCCAGCGGCAGATCTCGCTCACCAGCGCGGCCCCGACGGGGATGACGTCGGCGCGTCCGGGATCGAGCCCGCCGAGGCCGAGGCGCGCGGCGAGCGACAGGCTCGCGAGCTCTCTCGCCAAGCGCTCGACGTCGTGCGACGCGAGCCGGGTGCCGTGTACCTCTCCGGCGCGCGCCACGCTGGTTCCGTAACGCAGGCACGCGAGCGTCGTCACGGTTCCTGCCACGCCCACGAGCTGGCAGCCCGGTGCGGGCTTTCTGCACGAAGCCAGCGCTTCACGCACCGCAGCGCGAGCCCGCTCCAGCTCGTCGAAGGTCGGCGGATCGCTGGCGACGTGGCGCTCGAACAAGCGCACGCTGCCGATGTCGAGGCTCGCGCTGCTCGCGATCGCGCGACCCGCGCCCGCGTTGCCGAGCACGAGCTCCGTGCTGCCGCCGCCCACGTCGAAGACCAGCACGTCGCCCTCGAGCGAGAGGCCGCTTAGCGAGCCCTCGAAGGTCAGCTCCGCCTCCTCGCTGCCCGTGACGACGCGCGGTCGCACACCCAGCACTCGCTCCGCGTCGTCGAGGAAAGCGCTGCCGGAGCCGACGTCGCGCAGCGCGCTCGTGCCGACGGCGTCGACGGAGTCGACGCCGTGCGCAGCGATCAGCTCCGCGTATTCCTCCAGGCAGGCGACGGTGCGGGCGCGCGCCTCGTCGGAGATGGCGCGCGTGCGATCGACGCCGGCGCCGAGGCGGGTGATGGTCGCGCGCTCGCAGGACGCGACGATCGCCCCGGCTCGCCGCTCGGCGATCGTCAGGAGCACCGTGTTGGTGCCGATGTCGATCGCCGCGGCGCGGGGCATTTCGGCCTAGCTCATTGGGCCAGGCTGTTCAGGTTGAGCATCTCTTCGACGTTCGGCAGCACCACCAGCTCGACGCGCCGGTTCTTGCCGCGGCCTTCGTCGCTGTCGTTGCCGGCCACCGGATCCGTGTCGGCGTAGCCGGCGGCGCTCCAGTTCTTGGGGTCGAGCCCGCCGTCACCGGTCAGGTAGATGAGCACCGAGCGGGCGCGCATGGCCGAAAGGCCCCAGTTGTCCTTGAACTCGCCGCCCTTGAGCGGCTTGGCGTCGGTGTGGCCGGCGACCTGGAACTCGCGGTTCTTCAGGTCCGAGTCGTTCTTCACGACGTCGGCGACCTGCCTCAGGATGTCCTCGCCGTCCTTCTTCAGCTTGTCCTTGCCGGAGTCGAAGAGCACGTCGCCGGGGAGCTGAATGACCATGCGGTTGTCCCGCACCGCGACCTTGAGCCCGAGCTGCGTCAGCTTCTGGAGCTTGCTGCGCAGGAGGTCGAAGCGCTTGCGGATCTGGTCCAGTTGCTCGGCGCGGCGGCGGTACTCCTCGAGGGCCTTGCGCTCCTCGTCGAGCTTCGCGCTCAGGTTGTCGATGTTGATGCCGCGCTCTTTGAGCTTCTTCTTGAGATCCTCGATCTCGTGCAGGGAGTCGGCGTAGTCGGTCTCGCACTTCTTGTGCGCCTGGCGCTGCGCGGCCAGCTGGTTGCGGAGGCTCTCGTTCTCGCGGACCTTCTGGTCCCACTCTTCTTGCGAGTAGCCGCAGCCGACGAGCAGCGCGGGGAGGGTTGCGGCGAGAAAAACTGACAGGGTTCGGATGCGCATGGTCGTGGTCTTGAGGGTGGGGCTCGGCGCCCGGAAGGGGACAGCCGTAGCGTGCCCGCGGCACGCGCGTCAAGCCGTGATTTTCGTCAGAGTTTCGCGGGGTTTGCGCTGAGCTTGAAGGGCGCTTGAAGGGCACTGAAAGGGTGATCGGTCTGCAGCTCTTGCATGCGTTTCAGCGGAGGCTTCCGGGTTCCGCGAAATGCAAGCTGAACTTTTTTCGTTGACACATCACAATAGGTGGCAATATACGTCGTGCAACATACCTCGGGATGAGCTTCATTGCCTTTATCCCCACGCTCGTAGGAGGCATCGAAAATGGCCGCAAAGAAGACCCGTACCAAGTCCGCTCGTAAGCCCGCCGCCAAGAAGGCACCGAAGGTCGCGAAGCGCCGCACGAAGCGCAAGGCGAAGAAGGCTGCTGCCAAGGCGCCGGCGAAGCGCAAGGCGCGCCGCAAGAAGGCCGCCAAGAAGGCCTGATTGGCACGTCGGTAGCGCGGCAGATGCCTGCCCAGCCCTGGGGCCGCCTCGAGAGGGGTGGCCCGGGGCGACCGCAAGAAGGGGCTCTGGCGCGCGAATAGAGGGAGGGCGATGCCCCACGACGGCGTGGTGGCACCCTTCCGCCGGGAGGCGACTCCGTTCCGCGATCTCGATCGCGCGCTCGGGGGCGCCGCGTCGGCAGCAGCTAGCGGGTGGACAGGTCGGTAGGAGACTACCGGTCGGTCTACCCGCTAGCTGTTTTGTCTCAATCGCTGATGTAGAGCTTCAGCGCCCCCGCGGCCGCTCGGCGATCGAACGGCACGCCCGCCAGCACGTCTCGCTTGGAGATGTCGTCGAACAGCTGGAGCAAGAAGCTGTGGAAGGCGACGCACTCGTCGATGGCCGCCTCCAACCGAGCGGGGTCGACCAGATCCGTGTCCTCGAGCCGCTCCATGGCGCGCATGAACGAGTCGAAGCGCGGGTAGTCGGCGCTGCGCAGAAGCGGGTAGCCCATGGTGCGGAAGTACGAGAGGAACTCGCGCACGTACTGGAAGTTGTGGACGAACGCCCAGCGATCGTCGGTCGGCGTGTGCTCGGCCTTGGCGGCGAACGCGCGGACGATCTGCGCGAACATCCATACGTCGCGGCGCAGCCGATCGCTGGTCTCGCGCCGCGCTGCGTGGTCGTCGAACACGCCGGTCTCGTCCAGGCTGGTGCCCAGGGCCTTGCCCAGGAACAGGATGGCGTTCCGGAGCGCCGGTCGCATGTCGTTGGCGGCCCGGTGGAGCGCGGCTCGGAGCTCCGCCTCGCCGACGTTCTGCCCGACGGGCGGGAGCTCGTGGTGGAAGGCACGGCGGGCTTCCAGGCGCAGGCTTCCGGCCACGCCTTCCAGCGCGGATTTGATGCCGATCAGCCGGTGGCCGTTGGCGCGCAGCTCGTCGCGACGCGTCGCGAGATCGCGCACGTTCACCCGCAAGAGGTCGCGCTCGAAGCTCTGGGCCAGCAGGCCGCCGGCTCGACGGCGCAGGTGATCGCCCAGAGCTCGGGCGTCGGAGCGCAGCACGCTCAGCACCAGGTAAGCGCGGCCCGCTATGCGCCGGCGGCGGCCGCCCGGCTCGTTGGCGATGCGGCTCAAGAGGCGCAAGTAGCGCAGCAGGCGGAACAGCGAGAGGAACGTCAGCGCCACCAGGCGGTGCGCTTCGTCGCCGGGCACGGCGCGGATCAGGTCGAGCACGTGGGGCGACTTGATGCGGTCGAACTCCGGCCGGAACTCCAGGGCGGAGAGCGGGTTGAAGAAGGCGTTCGAGCCCACCTCGCGCTGGATGGTCGAGAGCACCGCGTAGTAGAGCCGGTAAGGCACCCGCGGTCCGCGCAGGATGCCCTCCAGCACCTCGACCCAGCGCGAGAGCGCGTGGCGCAGCGCGACCAAGCTCTCCTCCGGCGTGCCGTGGTCGGCGCCCTCACCGGCCAGCTGCGTGCGCAGCCGATCCTCCGGCAGCACCGTCTCCAGGTAGCGGTGGAACACCAGCGCGCGGTCGCGGCTGCCGAGCAGATGCCGGACCAGGCCGAGCGCGTGCTGCATGCCGTCGCGGAAGAGCACGGTCGCCTCGCGGAAGTCCTGCGCGACGACCGGGGCGCGGCGGGGATTGCCCGGGTGATTGCGCGGGTTGACGAAGCAGGCGCTGGCCTTGAGCAGAACCTCCAGCTCGAACAGGACGTCGTCCTTGCTCTCGATCGGCAGCCCGTTGAACCAGGCGTCGCGCTGCACGCGTTGCGTGCGACGCATGCCGCGCGTGCGCGCCAGGAGCTCGCTGTACGGATCGCCGCCCGGAGCGACGGACGGCATGTAGCTCCGCTTGGCGGGCGGGTCGGTCATCGGCCGGCGGTCGTTCTGCTCAGGGATTGAAGGTGTACGGGTAGTTGATGGTGGTTTCCATCCCGCGCGACGAGGGTGGGAACTTGATCTTCTTGATCACGGCGACGGCACAGTTGACGATGTCCGGCGACTTGACCTCGCTCTTCTCGACGTTGAGCACGGCCTCTTTGACCTTGCCCTCGGGATCGAGCACGAAGTGGATCACCATCGTGCCCTTCAGATCGGGGATCTGCTTCCTGGCCTTCTCGTAGCACTCGCGCACCGGCTTGCGGTTCTCCTGGACCAGCGCCTGAATCACCTCCGTGGTGCGCGTCTCCTTGTCGCCCGCCGCGGGCTCGTCGCCCTCGGCCGGCTCGGCGGGCTTCTTCTCCTCGCCACCCGCGCGGGGCTCGTCGCTCTTGGGCTCGGTCGCTCCGGCGCCGGCGGCCCCGGCGGAGGGCGCAGCGGCGTCGGGCTTCTGACCGGCGCAGCCCGCGAACGAGATCAGGGTCACGAGCGTGAGCGAGGCAGCGACGTTCAGCTTGGTGCAGGACAGCATGCGCGCATCATAGGCGCTCGCTGGCCGACGGCCCAGCCCCGCCGCTCAGCCCGTCGCCAGGTACGGTTGCCACTCGCTGAAGGGCTCGCGCTCGGCCATCAGGATCTGGGCGGGTGTGGTCCAGCGCGGCTTCTGCGGGCGCCGGAGCAGCGTCATCCCGGCCTCCTCGGGCGTCCGGCGCCCCTTCTTCAGGTTGCAGAGCCGGCAGGACACGACCAGGTTCTCCCAGCTGTCCCCGCCCCCGCGCGAGCGGGGCAGCACGTGATCCAGGTTCAGGTCGCGCACATGCGGGCGACGCCCGCAGTACTGGCACTGGTGGTCGTCTCGGAGCATCAGGTTGCGCCGGGTCAGGCGCACGATCACCCGAGGCGCGCGGTCGTAGCGCGTGAGGTGAAGGACTCGGGGAACCCGGAGCTGCCCGCCGACCATCGGGATGCCGTCGTCGCTGGAACGCACCGGGAGCGCGCGCCAGCGGGTGAAATCGTGCATCGCGCCGTCGTCGTCCAGGGCCAGGGCCGAGCCGCCGAAGAGCAGCACCACGGCGCGCCGGGCCGGCGTCACGCTGACCGGCGAAAAGTAGCGATTGAGCAGCAGTACCGGCAGCGACAGCACGTCGCGGCGTGTGCCGGGTCGTAGCCTTGGGCCGCTGCCTGTGGAGCTCACGGCGTGGAGCTTAGCATGACGGTCGAGCCTCGACCCACGCCCGGTGATGGGCTATCTCGTCGCGGCCAAGGCCCCCGGGGGCCATCGCCGAGGTAGCCGTGAAACGAGTCCTGATCCCGAGCGCCATCGCGCTCGCCCTCTCCGCCGTCGCGTGCGGCCCCGCCGTGACGAGCAGCGAGCCGGTGTGGCCGGAGTCGGCCAAGAAATGGTTCGACCGGGCCCAAGCCAGCTACCGCGTCGGGGACGTGGATGACGCCGAGGTCGCGGTCGGCAACGCGCTGCGCGTGCTGCCGGACGAGCCCAGCGTGCGCGTGCTGGCCGCGCGGATCTCTCTGGCTCGGCTCGAGTACGATCGCACCACGCAGCTGCTGGCTGGTGTCGAGAGCTCCGACGCGGGCGCCATCCGGGGGCGCGCGTACTGGTACTCCGGGCAGGTGGACAAGGCGGCGGACGAGCTCGAGAAGCTGGTCGCCGATCCCGAGGTGCGCGACCTCTGGGCCACCGAGGTGGCGAAGCTCGCGCGCCGGGGCACGGGTCGCAAACCGTTCCGGATGAGCGGCGGCTTGGTAGCGGTGATGGAGATGCCGCAGGTGGCGTCCACGTCGCTGGTGGTTCCGGTCGAGGTCAACGGCGAGCCCGCCCTCGGGCTCATCGCCACCGGCACCGCGGAGGCGGTCGTGGACAGCGGCGGCCCCGGGGGCGATCCGAAGTGGATCTCCCTGCGCTTCGGCGAGCGCATCGAGGTGAGGGACGTCCCCGCGCTCTCCAAAGACCTGTCGGGGATCTCTCGTCAGTTGAACGCGCCCATCAAGGTGCTGATCGGCGTGAACCTGCTGCGCCACCTGCACCCCACGGTGGATTTCGCGGGCAGCCAGTTCGTCGTGCGCAGCTTCGACCCACCGCCTCCGCCGCAAGCGACCACGGTACGGGTCAGCTACGTGCGGGGCGGCGGCATGATGATGCGCGGGGCCTTCGGCTCGGACGCCACGTCGCCCGGAGCAGCGCTGCTGATCGACACGTCGATGACCTTCCCCCTCGCGCTCGACGAGGGGGGCTGGAAGAAGGCCGGCGTGGCGACCTCCTCGTTGCGCTCGATCCCCAACGCGGGCGGGCTTCGCGCGGGCATCTTGCCGCAGCTCCGGCTCGGGGCGTTCACCGTGCCGCAGGTCCCGGGTGTGCTGGGCGCGCCGGTGGCGGAGCTCGAGAAGGGCCTGGACGTGGATCTCGACGGCCTGGTCGGCTCGGGCCTCCTGGCCACCTTCCGGGTCACGCTGGTGGACGGCGGCCGCACCATGTGGCTCGAGGATCTGCCGCCGGAGGCGTTGATCGCGCCGCCCAAGCTGCCGAACCTGCCGGACGTCGGGGACCTGCCCGACGAGGAAGGCGCCGAGGAAGAGGAAGCGCCTCCCGCCAAGCCGGGCGCGAAGAAGTGGGTTCCGCCGAAGAAGCCCGCGCCCGCGCCGAAGGCCGCGCCAGCGCCGGCACCCGCGCCCGCGCCGAAGGCCGCGCCAGCGCCGGCACCCGCGCCCGCGCCGGCGCCGGCGCCCGCGCCGAAGGCTGCGCCCGCGCCGGGTGGCAACCAGCCCCCCGCGCTCAAGGCGCCCGCGCCCGCGCCGGGAGGCAAGCCGTGAACGGTGGGCCGCAGCTCGCCGTCTACGCGGGCAGCTTCGACCCTCCGACCTACGGTCACCTCGATCTGGTCGAGCGCGCCGCGAAGCTCTTCCCGCGGGTGATCGTGGCGGTCGGCGTCCACCCGACCAAGACGCCGCTGCTCAGCGCGGAGGAGCGCCAGGCGCTCTTGCGCGAGATCGTCTCGCCCTACGGCAACGTCGAGGTGGACTCGTTCCAGGGCTTGCTCATCGACTACGGGCAGCGCGTGGGCGCCCGCGTCATCGTGCGCGGGCTGCGCGCCGCCACGGACTTCGAGTACGAGCTGCAGATCGCCCACGCGAACGCCGATCTGCGCCCGGAGATCGACACCGTGTTCCTGCCCACCCGCACCAACTACGGCTTCATCTCGGCCTCGCTGGTGCGCGAGATCGCCAGCCACGGCGGCGACATCACCCGCTACGCCCCGCCCAACGTGGTCGCGGCGCTCAAGCGGCGCTTCGGCAAGGCTTAGCCTCGACCTTCGCTGTCTGCCGAGTCAGAACACCGCCCACGGCGTGGGCATGAACAAGAGCACGAAGAGCGCCAGCGTGAAGATGGCGACGACGCGGCGTTTCGGGGACAGCTGCGGGTCGTCCACGGGCGGATGGTTCGCGCCCGACACCCCGCGCAAGAGCCAGAGCAGCACGAAGATGCTGATCCAGACCGTGGCCGCGCTCACGGGCATCCAGTTCTGTTGACCCCAGCCCTCCTTCATCGCGCGGAGCACGATGGGGCGGACGTGGACCCAGGCGTTGTAGAGCACCATCACCAGCGGCACGAACACGGCGAAGCGCGCCAGGCGGTTCTGGCGCTCGCCCAAGAGCGCGTAGGCCACGTGGCCGCCGTCGAGTTGGCCGAACGGCAGGAGATTGAGGAAGGTCACCAGGAAGCCGGCCCAGGCTGCCAGCGCCGTCGGATGCAGGAACACGTCCTGATTGGCGGGAATGGGCCCGTGCACGATGCGCTTCAGCAGCCAGTACAGGATGCTCTGCCCCTCCTGGATGAAGCCGCTCTCGCTGCGTGGACCGACCGTAGAGTAGGCTAGACCGATCAGCATCACCGGGATCGCGACCAGCATCCCCGCCAAGGGCCCCGCCGCGCCGATGTCGAGCAGGGCATTCGCGGAGCGAATGCGCTTCGGCATCACGATCACCGCGCCGAAGGTGCCGAACGGGCTCAGCTTGGGGAACGGGATGAAGTACGGCAGCGACGCCGGCACGCGATGGAAACGCGCGGCGATGTAGTGGCCGAACTCGTGGAACAAGAGGATGCCGAGCAGCGGCACCGCGAACGGCCAGCCCCCGAGCCAGCCCTTGAAGCCGGGCACCTCCGCCTTGCCGTTCCAGGCTTGTCCGACCTCGAACACGCTCCAAACCGTGACGGCGAACAAGAGCAGGTTGATCGGCCAGCGCACGCGCCGCGGCGCGTCCGCCGACGCCGGCTCGCTCACGGGGGGCTCCTCCATCCGCGCGGACACTGGTTGGGACACCGGCGCGCTTCCTTCTGGCGGCGCCGGGAAGCGCCAGTCTCCGTTCGGCGAGCTCATTTCTTCAGCGACTCGCGGAGCTTCTGGGTCAGCCGATCGAGCTGCGGCGCGAGAGCGGCGTCGAGCACGCCGATCTCGGTCTCGAGGCGCAGGTCGCCGGGCGGGCGCGCCGGATCGGCCACAATCTCGAGGACGTCGAGGGCCGCGCCGAGGGTCTCGCGCTCGGCCTCGAGCCGTGCGGCGTCGTCCGGGTGGGCGACGACTCGCACGCGGCGCGCGCCCCGGGCCTCGCCGAGCGCGCGCCGGGCCAGCGCGGTGATGCGCGCGGGATCCTGGCGCAGCTCCTCGCCCAGCAGGCGCTCCGCGAGCAGACGGGCGAGCTCGACGCTGCGCTCGAGGCCGCGCTCGTCCGCGCGCGCTTCGAGCGCGGCCAGCGCCACCGCCTTGGCAGCCACCGCGGCGATGCCGTCCGCGCGCCCCTCCGCCTCTGCCGCCAGGCGAGCGTCGCCGGCGGCGCGGGCGGCGCTCTCGAGCAGGAGCCGCCCGCGTTCCTCGGCCTGGGCGAGCAGGTGGCGCGCGCGCTCGTCGGCGTCCACGATCGCGCGCGGCACGCGCCGGCCGAAGGGCACCGGAGCCGTGGTGGCCAGCGCGATGGGCTTCACGTCGTGCACGCTCTCTGCGCGCAACAGGCGTCCGCGCGTGACGCTCACGCGAGCCTCCGCGCTTCCAGCGCCTGGGCGACGCGCGCGAGCTCGCGGGCCAGCACCACGGCCCGGGCGTTGCGCTCCGGGTGACCGAGCGCGAGCGCCAGCCGCCGCGCGGCCTCGCCGCCGCCGCCGAGCGGCGCCGTGAGCGCATCGCCGCGTTGGTCCAGGAAGTAGCTCACGGCCACGAAGGCGCGCTCGAAGTCGTCGGGGTTCGTCACGTCGTCCAGTACTTCTCGCCGTCGGTTCGGATCCGGCCGTCGCGCCTCAGCTTGACCAAGTGCGCGCGCACACTCAAGAGGGCTAGTGGCCAGGCGGCCTTCGGCGTGTCGGCATAGGCGCTCGGGACCAGGAAGACGTCCGAGGTCCCCGCTGGACCGGCGTCCTCGACCGCCTTCAGCACCTTGCGCTCGCGTTCCAGCCGGTGGGCCACGTAATGGGCGAAGAGCCGGCTCGGCTCCGGAATGGGGTCGCCGTGGGCCGGGAGGGCCGTCTGCGCTCCCAGGGCTTCGAGCCGTCCGAGCTGCTTCAGGTACTCCGCCATGTCGCCGTCGTTCGGCTCGATCAGGATGGTGCCCTCGCTCGCGACCATGTCGCCGACCACGACGCAGCCCAGGGCCGGCTCGAACAGGCACACGTGACCGGCGGCGTGCCCGGGCGTGTGCAGGACCTGCCAGGCCTGCGCCGTGGGGCCGTCGAGCGCGAGCACGTCGCCCTCGCTCAGCTGGCGCGCGATCGGCAGCTCCGGCAGGCGCGCGGCCGTCTCCGCGTGCGCCCAGAGCGGCACGCCCAGCTCGCGGGACAGCGTCTCCGCGCCGCCGACGTGATCGACGTGGTGGTGCGTGAGCACGATGGCGACGAGCTCGCGCCCCGCGCTCCGCAGGCCGCGCGCCCAGTCGAGCCAGGCCCGCTGCTCGTCGGCGTAGGGAGTGGCGGGCTCGACCAGCAGCAGCTGCCGCGTGCCCAGGGCGTAACTCTGCGTGTGCGTCGCCGGCGGAAGCGTGGGCGTTCGAGTCGGGAAGGCCGCGACTCCGTCGGCGACGTCACGCGGGCGGATCACACGCGCTCGACCACCACGGCCACCGCTTCGCCGCCGCCGATGCACAGGGTGGCCAGGCCGTGCTTCACCTTCTGGTCGCGCATCGCGTAGAGCAGCGTGGTCAGGATGCGGGCGCCGGACGCGCCGATGGGGTGACCCATGGCGACGGCGCCGCCGCGCACGTTGACCTTGGCCGGGTCGAGGCCCGAGATCTTCGAGCAGGCCATGGTCACGCAGGAGAAGGCCTCGTTGATCTCCCAGAGGTCGATCTGCTCCTTCTTCATGCCCAGCTTGGTCAGCGTGGCGTCGATGGCCTTCGACGGCGCGGTGGTGAACCAGTCCGGAGCCTGCGCCGCGCCGCCGTAGCCGACGATGCGCGCGAGCGGGGTCAGGTTCTGCTCCTTCACGGCCTTCTCGCTGGCCAGGATCAGCGCCGAGGCGCCGTCGTTGATGCTGGAGGCGTTGGCGGCGGTGATGGTGCCGTCCTTGGCGAAGGCGGGGCGCAGCTTGTCGAACTTGCTGGGGTCGCCCTTGCCCGGCTCCTCGTCGAGCTTGACGCTGATCGGATCGCCCTTCTTCTGCGGGATCTCGACGGGCACGATCTCGGCGTCGAAGAGCCCCTCCTTCTGGGCGCTGAGGGCGCGGCGGTAGCTCTCCTTCGCGAACTCGTCCTGGGCCTCGCGGCTGAGAGCGTACTCCTTCGAGCACTTCTCGCCGGCCTCACCCATGTGGAAGTTGCCGTACGGATCCCACAGCCCGTCGAAGATCATGCCGTCCACGAGCTTGCCGTCGCCCATGCGATAGCCGGTGCGGGCTTCGCGCAGGTAATACGGCACGTTCGACATCGACTCCATACCGCCCGCGACGACCACGTCCGCGTCGCCGAGCATCAGGGTCTTGGTGCCGAAGATCACCGCTTGCAAACCGGAGCCGCAGACCTTGCCCACGGTGGTGGCCGGCACGCTGTCGGGCACGCCGGCGAAGATGGCGGCCTGCCGCGCTGGGGCCTGACCCACACCGGCGCCGAGCACGTTGCCCATGAACACCTCCTGAACGCGCCCGGGCTCGATCTTGGCGCGCTCGATGGCAGCCTTGATGGCGACCGCGCCGAGGCGCGGGGCCGGCAGCGACGCCAGGGCGCCGAGGTAGGAGCCAATCGGGGTGCGCGTCGCGCTGACGACGTAAACCGGGGAAACGTGATGGGTCATGGCTTTTGCTCCCTTTCGCTGGGACCCAGGCGGTCTAACGCGGTTCAAACCCGCCGGCCACCCCCCCGCGGGGCGTTCGCGCTAAGTATGGGCCATGCGCCCCGGGAATCGCAGCCGGACCAGTGACTGGGTGGCGGCGCTGCGCGCGCTCTACAGCGAGGCCCCCGCGGAGCTCGCGATCTTCGACGACGCAGTTGCTGCGCGTCTGTTGCCCCCGGGGCTCGGCGCGATGGTGCGGGCGGCCACGGCGCTGCCGCTCGGCACGCGCGTCGCGCACCGGCTGATCGGCGCGGCCACCCGCGGCCTCAGCTATGGCGTACCGCTGCGGACCGCGGCCATCGACGACGCGGTGACCGGCGCCGTGAAGCAGGGCACGCGCCAGCTGGTGCTGCTCGGAGCGGGGCTCGACGCCCGCGCCTGGCGCATGCCCGACCTCGCGGAAGTCACCGTGTTCGAGCTCGACCACCCCGACACGCAAGCGTTCAAGCGCGAGGGGACCCGGGAGCTTCGCCCGCTCGCCCGCGAGGTGCGCTTCTGCTCCATCGACTTCGAGCGCCAGACCATTCCCGACGTGCTCGGTGAGCACGACTTCGATCCGAAGGCGCCCAGCGTCTGGGTCTGGGAGGGCGTGACGATGTACCTGAGCCTCGAGGCCATCGAGGCGACGCTGGACGCGGTCGCGGGGCTCTCTGCCAGCGGCAGTCGGCTCGCGGTGACCTACCTGCCCCGGGAATACGCCAGCCCCTGGCTCCGGACCGTGGGCGAGGTCGGCGCCATGTGGATCGGCGAGGCGCTCAAGTGCCAGCAGGATGCGCCCGAGCTGGCTGGGCGGCTCGAGGCACGGGGCTTCGAGGTGGAGCAGGACGACTCGGCGCTCGAGTGGGCCGAGCGCTGGCCGGCGCGGGAAGCGCGGCGGGTCAGCCCCTTCGAGCGGCTCGCCGTGGCGCGCCGCGTCTAGCCGCCTGTTCTGGCTCCCGGCCCCGTGGCCGTGCTATTTCCTTCGCGCCGAGGGATTCGCGGGTCGCTCGGCGCGAAGGAGCGTCGCATGCGTCGAGGCTATGGTGTCTTGCTCGGGTCGGTCATCGTGGTCCTCTCGGGCGCTGCGTGCAGCAGCGCCTCGGAGAGCGGAGGCTCCGGCGGCTCCGGCAACGGCGCGGGTGTCGGCGGCAGCGGCGGCATCAACGTCGGCGGCTCCGGCGGCGGCATCAACGTGGACGGTGGCGGTGGCACCGGCGCGCTGACCGGCTGCGCGAAGGAGACCTTCGGCGGCGAGCTGGTGCCGGTGGACATGTACATGATGTTCGACCGCAGCGGCTCGATGCAGGACAGCGGCAAGTGGAGCTCCGTCACCACCGCGGTGAAGAAGTTCGTGGTGCTGCCCGGGCTCGACAAGCTCGGCATGGGCCTGGCGTTCTTCCCCACGCCGGCCAAGACGCCGATCCCGGGTGCGTGCACCAGCGACCAGCAGTGCGGCTTTTACGGGCCGTGCGTGCCGGGCTTCAACCTGTGCTCCGGCTCGCTCGCCGGCAACGACTCGTGCGTGGCGACGGACTACCAGACACCCGTGGTGGGCATCGAGGCGTTCCCGGGCGTGTCGTCGAAGATCATCTCGGCCCTCGACACGGCGAGCCCGCAAGGCGCGTCCACTCCCAGCGCTCCGGCGCTGGAAGGCGCCATCGATCACGCGACCATCTGGCAGCAGCAGCACACCGATCGCGTGGTGGTGGTGATCCTGGCCACCGACGGCGAGCCGACCAACTGCACTCCCAACACGGTCTCGGACATGGCGAAGCACGCGGCGGAAGGCGCCGGCCAGACGCCCAGCATCAAGACCTTCGTGATCGGCGTGGGCGATCTCTCCGCGCTCAACTCCGTGGCAGCGGCCGGCGGCACCGACAAGGCCATCATCGTCAGCTCCGGCAACGCGGAGAAAGAGTTCCTCGACGCGCTCAACAAGATCCGCGGCGCGGTCGGCTGCCAGTACCTGATCCCGGTGGGCGGCAAGGCGGACCCGGGCAAGGTCAACGTGCTCTTCACGCCGGACGGTGGCGGCGAGGGCACGCTGATCAAGCAGGTCCCGGACGCCGCGAGCTGCCTGGGCCAGATCGGCTGGTACTACGACAACCCGGCGAGCCCCTCGCAGATCATGCTCTGCCCCGCCGCCTGCGATCTGGTCACGAACCAGAAGGGCAAGGTCGAGGTCGTGCTCGGCTGCAAGACTCAGGTGAACTGAGCGCCGCGCACCCTGGCCCAAGTTGCGCCAAATCGCGGGCACGGCCCTTGCTTCGATACCCTTCGTGGCACACCGCACCTGGTCTCGACGCCGCGTCCTGGGCCTCGCCGCCCTGGCCAGCGCGCTCTTGCCGGCATGCGGCCCGAGCGAGGCCGTCGACGCGGCCGACTCCGGCGCCGATGGCTCGGCTGACGCGGCTGACGGCTCTCCCGACGGTGCCGCGTTGCCGTCCTGCACGGCGTCGCAGCTCGGCGGCGCGGTCGCTGAAGCGCAGGCGGGTGAGGTCTGCACCTCGGTGCTCCGGATCTCGGAGAAGGAGACCCTCTACCGCGTGAGCTGCGGGCCGGTCACGACGGTCACCCAAGGCTCTGCGGAGGCCCTGTTCACGGATCCGCCCCACGGGCCGCCCTACTGGGCGCTCGCGAAGGACGCTCTGCCCGAAGCCTACGTGTTCTTCCACGACCCAATGGACTCCGGAGGCGTCGCGGTGGTGAGCGCGCAGACGGGTCTGCTCGCAGCTCGAGTGAAGACCGCGTGCTGCGTCGGAGGGACGCCCTCGGGCGGGAGCATCGCGGACCCGCCCCAGACGAGCTGGACCGTTCCACCCGCGTGCCGAACCAGCGTCGCGCTGCCCAGCGCGAAGGGTCTGCTGCTCGGCGGTGGGCAGGTGCCGAGCTCTGGGCCGCTCGACCCGAGCGCGATCGCGGAGGCGATGCAGCAGCTCGGCGACACGCCGCTGGCCGACGAGCTCGCGAAGCGGGCCACGATCGAGTCTGTCCTCGTGCTCGACAACCCAGCAGCCGGGCGTTTGGTCGTGCTCGAGTCGGGCCCGCTGGGGCCGTAGTTGCCCGCGACGGCCAGGCTGGCAATTCTCACGACATGCGGCACGCGCTCTGGATCCTCGCCTGGTCGTTGTCGGCCGCAGCCTGCGCCTCGGAGAACGGCGGGCCGAGCGGCGATGGCGGCACTGGTGGCGCCGCCGGCGCCGCCGGAGCGGCCGGATACGGCGGCGCTCAGTGTTCGGGGCCGACGGGCAACCTCTGGGTGTCCGTGTCTCCGAACCCCGCCACCGACGGCGGAACCGCCATCGATTGGTCTGCGACGGGGAAGGTCGTCGCGTCGGCGAAGAACCAGCTCACCCTCGACGAGTGCGCGCCTGGCGCCTCGTGCAGCCCGACGCTCCGCGAGCTCACGATAACGGCGTATCAGCTCGATTTCGTCGCGCCGGTGGGCGCATTCGTGGAGGCGCACTTCGTGATCGGCCCCACGGGTGGGTACATGAACCCGCCGCTGACCCTCGGTATCCGCAACGTTCCGAGTTGGGGCGGGACCGACAACCCCGTGGCGACCACCTCGCACTGGTACTTGCTCCTGGCGGACGGGGTGCTCGCGAACCCCGACGCGCCCTTCGAGGTGACGGCCACGCCGGTCGCGTGCTGGGGCGGCGCTCAGGTCGAGCTGGCGTTCGGCGCACCCGGTCAGGCGCCGATTCCGGTGGCGGTGAATCAGGTCGTCAGCCTCGAGCTCGCCGGACAGAAATGGAACGCGTCGGTCGTGCGTGCTCATCAGCCGGCGTGTTGCGACTATCCGGCGCCGTACGCGTGGTGGTTCGAGTCGGCGGAGGAGTGAGGGCTCCACGATCACACGACGCTCTCGATGTTGGTGTGAGTGAGCGAACTTTTTGCGCAAGCGTGCCGCGCCCGCATCGCGCACAATCCGGGCGCAGTCATGCCCACTCGTCTCGATTTCTCCACCCTCAGCCTGATGGACGCCCTCGATCTCGCGGTGTTGATCGAGGTGGAGGCTTACCGGCGCTACAAGGTGTTCGCTGCCCAGCTCGGTCATCACGGCCCCGGCGACGCGGCCTCCGTCTTCGCGAGCATGGCCGAGAACGAGGCCAAGCACGGCCAGCAGCTCGAAGCGCGCCGCAAGGCCAGGTTCGGTCTCACTCCCGCGCGGGTGACGCTGGACGACTTGTTCGACGTCGAGGCGCCGGAGATGGGCGCGCCGCGACGCAGCATGTCCGCGCTCAAAGCCTTCGAGCTGGCGCTGTCCTCGGAGCAGAAGGCTCAAGACTTCTACGACGAAGCCCTCGGCCACGTGAGCGATCCGGAGATCCTAGAGCTGTTTGCCGAGCTGCGGGACGAGGAGATCGAGCACGTTCGCCTGGTGCGCGAGGCCATCGCCCGTCTGCCTCCGAGCGCCAGCATCGAGCTCGAGATCGATCCCGACGAGTCACCATCTCTGTAGCTCGGGCGGCGCCGGCTGCCGCCCGCCGGTCGGGGAACCGGGGTATTGCCCTCTCACCGACGTTCACACACCAAGAATGAAAAGGCGAAACCCATCAATGACTCGCGCAACATGGATCGTCGCGCTCCTGTTCGGCTGTTCGGTCGTCGCCTGCGGCGGGGAGTCGGAGAGCAACGGCGGCTCCGGCGGCGGAACGCAGACCGGGCCCCTCTGCGACGGAAGCGACTCGATCCGGTTCCTGCTGACGAGCGGCGGCGGCTACGTCGAGCCCGAGTACTCGTTCACCAGCCCTTACGGCTCGACCTACCTGGTGGTCACCGGCAAGTGTGAAGCGTACGTCGCCGGCGACTACATGACCGGCGTCCGCGTCGCGACGCTGTCGGAAGTCCAGGCGGAGACCTTCGCGAGTGACGTTCGCTTGAGCAAGATCGCGTCCTGGAAGGACCACGAGGACCAGGGCTGTCCGGACGCCGGGCGCAACTCGATCTCCGACGGCAAGAGCTTCGCGTGGTGCTCTTGCGGCTGCGACCCAGACGCGCCCGCGGGCCTCGAAGCCGCGCAGGACGGCGCCTTCAGCTGGCACACCACGCTGCTCGCGCAGGGCGAGCCGATCGGGGGGCCGCTTGCCGCCGCGGCCAATGCAGACACGTCTCCCGCGCCGAACGTGACCCCGGTCCCGTGGCCGCTCGCGTGGCCGGTCAGCTCGCTGCCCGCCACGAACGCTGGCAAGGCCGGAAAGCGTGTGGAAGGAGCGGACGCCGACGAGCTTCGCGAGCTGCGCACCGAGGCGACGCTGAGCGGCACCTACCTCGACTACATCCCGGTGCAGAGCACGGGCACGGAGCGCCACCGGGTGTACGCGCGCGACGAGCTGCCCGACGCGCTCACGGCCGCGCTCGACGCGCTGCTCGCCACGAAGTGACCCGAGCTCGACGCGCCCCGGTCCCACGCGGCGGCGCGTTCACTCCTTGGTCACGGAGCAGTGTCCAGGCGGGCTGCTCCAGGTCGCTTGGCACTTGTTGGCGCCGTCCCAGCAGCCATAGACGTTGCGCCCGCTCTTGGTGCGGAGGTTGGCCTCGAAGTGAAGGTCCCGACACGGCATGCCGGACGTGGAGCCGGACACTTCGCAGGTGGTGCGATCGAAAGTGTACTTGTGGTCTCCCGCCGTCCAGGTTCCGCCCGACAGCGCGACGTCGTTGCTCACCGTGAAGCGCTGCACGATGGCCCCGATGGTGCGGATGTTACAGGCCTCGTCGGTCTTGACGCTGGGGCACGAGAAGCGCCACGTGCCCTGCGCGCCACAGGCGTCACCTGTCGGCGTCGAGGGCTCGGCCGGCTGCGCCGGCGCTGGGGAGCCCGTGTTCCCGCTCGGTTCGCTTCGCTTGCAGCAGACCAGAGCGAGCAGCAGCACCGCCGCCCCGAGGCGCGCGGTTCGCCTCACCCCGTCGACGACCATGGAGCGACACTAGGCCGACCCTCGACGCCGCACAACCGTCTCAGCGATGAAAGACCGCTTCGATCCGGTAGCCGTCCAGGTCTCGCACGAACGCGGCGTAGTAGCCCTCACCGTACTCTGGCCGGGGTCCCGCTGCTCCCTCGTCCGTGCCACCCTCGCGCAGGGCCACTGCGTGAAACTCGTCCACCCGCGACGGGCTCGTGGCGACGAAAGCGACGTGACAGCCGACACCAGGCGCTCGCGCGCCCTCACCCGACGACAAGATCGCGAACGCCTCGTCCTTCGCGCCCGGCGCTCCCCAGCCGAGCGCGCGAGGGTGCGTGAGCACTCGCACGTACCCGAGCGTCGCGAGCACGGCGTCGTAGAAGGCGCCCGCGCGCGCGAGGTCCGCCACGCCAATGGAGAGGTGATCGAGCATCGGCAGCGAAGCTACCTGCGGGAATCGCAGAGGATCAAGGGCGCCGAAGGCAGGCGGCTCCGCTCATGCTGGTTGCGTCGTCGCGCAACTCTCCTCCGACGGCTCAGCCCGCGAGCCTCAGATTCCGCCGCATCCTTCCGATTGGCTCCTCCAACCTTCCTGCCCCAACTCGCCGCCGCTTCGCGGCGTCGGTCTTCCCCAAATTCGGGCTTCGCCCGAATGGGGAAGACGGGTCGCTCCTAGACCGAAGCGTCGTCGCAGAGCACCACGAGCGGCTGGTGGTTCCTCGGCCCGGCGTGGCGGTCGGGCTCCGCTCATCGGCGCACGCTCTGCGCCACGCCGCTCGGTGAGCTGACGCGTAATGGTGAGCTCGCCCGCGTCTGCGCGCTCGAGCAGCAATGGGGCGGCGTGTCACAGATCGTGCGCCCTGGGTCGCGAAGCCCGCCCACCACGCCGGGCCTCGGAGGAACCATGCTCGCTCGCGACCGCCAACAGCTCCGCCGCCAACAGCTTCTTGCCGCCCGCGCCGCCGTGATGCGTGCCGCGCCCACCGCGTCGGAGGCCGCGCTCTGGCGTGCGCTGCGCGCCCGTCAGCTCGGCGTCGAGGTGCGACGCCAGGTGGTGATTGGGGACTTCATCGCCGACTTCGTGGTGACCTCGGCGTGGCTCGTCATCGAAGTAGACGGCAGCGCCCACCGGGGTCGGTGCGCCGCCGACGCCCGTCGCGATCGCAAGCTCGCGAAGCTCGGCTACCGGGTGCTCAGGCTCGACGCGGAGCTCGTGCTTCGCGCGTTGCCGGTCGCGCTCCGGCAGTTGAGGGACGCTCTCGTGGGCTGACGGAGGCGCTTCTGCCTCTGAGACAAAGACTTCTTCTTTCGTTGCGTCGTTGCGTCGTTGCGTCGTTGCGCAACTCTCTGCCGACGCCTCAGCCCGCGAGCCCGAGGCTCCGGCGCATCCGCGCGATCGGCTCCTCGAGATTCGGCACGAACGCCTCACCTGTCAGCGTCTCGATCGCTTCCAGGTAGCGCTTCGTCGCTTCGACTCGGATGTCGTCGGGGATCGCAGGGATCGGCCCGTCTCCCGTGAAGCCGCGCTCGGCGAGCCAGCGGCGCAGGTACTCCTTGTCGAAGCTCTCGGGGTCGCGCCCAGCCGCGAAACGCTCGTCGTACGTGGCGGTCTTCCAGTAACGCGAAGAGTCCGGCGTGTGGATCTCGTCGATCACCACGATGCGGCCGTCGGGGGTCTTGCCGAATTCGTACTTGGTGTCGACCAGGATCAGGCCGCGCTCGGCGGCGATGCGTTGGCCGGCGGCGAAGAGCGCCATGGCCATGGCCGCGGCGGCGTCGAAGTCCGCGGCGGGCATGCCGGAGAGCTCGAGGATCTCGTCGCGGCTGGCGGAGACATCGTGGCCGCCCTTGGCTGCCTTCGTGCTCGGGGTGAGGATGGGCGCCGGCAAGCGCTGGTGCTTCTTCAGGCCGTCGGGGAGGGCGTGGCCGCAGAAGCTGCGAGCGCCGCTCTCGTAGTGGACCCAGATGCTCGTCGAGGTCGTGCCGGTGAGGTAGGCGCGCACCACCATCTCGACCGGCAGCGGCGTGCACTCGTGGGCGATCAGCACGTTCGGATCGGGCACCGCGATCACGTGGTTCGGCGCCACTTCGCGGGTCTTCTCGAACCACCAGGCGGCGACGTGGTTCAAGAGCTGACCCTTGAGCGGCAGCGTGCCCAGGATGCGATCGAAGGCGCTGATGCGGTCGGTGACGACGATGTAGCGCTTGCCGTCCGCCGAGCTGTAGTTGTCGCGGACCTTGCCCTCGTACTTCTTCCCGAGCTCGGGGAAGTCGCTCTTGTCCAGGGTGTGGCTCAGGGCCTGTCGGATCGTCCGTTCGTCCACGCTTGGCACGGGGCGGACGCTATCACGGCGTGAGGCCCTTCGCCTTCACCCAGAACGACTGGTCTTCGCCATGCGGTGCGACGTTCAGGGCCTTGGGCAAGACGCTGGCCCAGCCGGCCACCACGTCGAGCCGGTACACCTCGGCGCCGGACTCGAGGGTGCCGATGACCTTGCCCTTGTCGCTGGCGCTCGCGCGGATCTCCAGATCGGTCGAGGCGACCATCACCTTGGCGTCACCACCGAGCTTCAACGTCGGCGGGTTGCGGCGGGTCGTCCCGGCGGGCTGCGAGTCCTGCGTCTCGCCCTTGGGCAGCGCCTTCAGATCGCTGGCCCGCGCCCAGGCGTCGATCACCACGTCGGAGTGGTGCACCAGGTGGACGAAGGCGCCCTTCTTCTCGGTGCTCCAGAGCAGGATGCCGTCGCTGCTCGAGTCGGGGCTCAGCATGGTGATCAGGCTGCGTCCCTCGCCGCCGCTGTCGTAGAGCTCGACGTCCTTCTTGGCGACGTAGCCGCGAGCGTTGCCTGCTGGGGACCATCCGACGGGAGTGGTGGCGCTGAGCGAGAGCGAGGCGCAGGGCGCCCAGCCGGTGAACGCCTGGCTGAAGGGCGAGCCGACCTGGCGCTTCACGCGCAGCTTGCCGCTGCCCGCCGCGATCAGGCTGACCTCCCGCTGCGCGGCGATCCAGACGTGGTTCTGCACCACGGGCACGTCCTTGCTGGTGAAGACGGGGAGCTTCGCGGCGTCGATCCAGCCTTCGATGCGGAAGCCACCGGCGCCGGCGCTGGTCTTGACGCGGACCCGGTCGCCCCCGCCGGCGAAGAAGTCCGAGGCGCTGATGCCGATCTTGCCTCCGGTCAGCTTGGCGATCGCGCTCGAGCCGTCGGACTTTTCGTAGATGACCGTGTCGATGGCCGGGAGCGTGCTACCGCTGAGCGTGCACGAGACCAGGGACGCGGTGTCGGCGCGCGCGGGCTCGGTCAAGGGCGTGAGTGCCAGACCGGCAGTTCCAAGAACGACGAGAGCCGCGGTGGTTCTTGCTGAAAGCATGCTACCTCTGGTCTCCCTCCCCAGTTCTGCCCGAGGCGGGCGCGTCTGTCATGTCAGGCGTTGGACGCGGAGGACCCGAGAACCGATGCTTTCTCCCGCACTTTCTTTCACCACGCCGCGCAAGCTGCCGAAAGCAGAGCAGCTTTCCGGTCGGGTGGTGGTCGTCGACGTGGCCTTCGCGGGGCTCGGCTCGGGCTTCGAGAAGGTGACCCTGCCGTTCATCACCGCGCTGGGCGACAGGCTCCGCGCCTGGGTCGATCACCATGACCACGAGGAGCACGCGCGCTTCGCGGACGATCCGCGCTTCGTGCTGGCGAAGAAGGTCGAGCACGGGGCCTGCCCCGAGATGATCGACCCGGAGCTGGTCGCGCGGGTGGGGCCCGTCGAGACCATCGTCTGCCACACCGACTTCGACGGCCTGGCGAGCGCGGCCAAGTGGATGCGCGAAGGGGTGGAGCCCTACCCGGGCTGCGACGACGACGCGCGCGCCATCGACACACGTATCGGCAAGCCGAGCAGTGTGGCAGAGCGCTTCGATCGCGCGTTGCGCGCGCGGCCCAACGACGCGGGCTTGTTCGGCTTGATCGTCCGGCACCTGGCCACCGGGCTCCGCGACTCGAGCCTCTGGGAGCCCGTGGACCGCGCGGCTGCCGAGCTCATCCCCGTCGAGCAGGAGACGCGGCGGGCGGCGCAGCGCTACGAACGCCTGCCTCCGGGCATCGCCATCGTGGACGTGCGCCAGGGCTTCAGCAAGATCGACAAGACCTTGCTGCTGCTGCTGGGGCAGGAGCGCGAGCCGGTCAGCGTGGTCGTCGATCAGAACAACGTCGCGATCGCTGCCCGCTTCGACAGCGGGCTCAACTTCTTGACGCTGTTCGGCCTGTCGGGCGGCATGCCCACCCGCGTGTCCCTGCCGGTGAAGCGGCTGCCGGCGGTCCTCGCCGCGCTCGGAGCCGAGCCCGAAGCCGCCGCTCGCTTCGCGTGACGCGCTGCGGCAATCGGGCCCCGGGGTGCGTTGCCCAGGTCAGGGCGCCATGCTAAGCGGCGCTTCCAAATGTGAAAGCGCGCTCGTCCCAAAGAGCGCACAACCTCGCGAAGCCTGGTCCGACCCACCCGGCTTCAGCCGTCCCAAGGGGGGTCGATGTCCGCCCGAACCACCAACGCGACCCGCGTCTCCGAAGAGATCTTCATCTACAAACCCGGCGTCTCGCTCTGCCTGCTGCTGAACCGCCGGGCGCGCACCCTCCGAGTCGTCGACTTCCGCAGCGGGCCCAGTCCCGTGAAGCGGGCGCTGGTGCTCAGCACGGCTCGGAAGGAGGGCGTGGAGCGGGTCTTCACCCTCGTCGAACGCGACGAGTGTGGGGCCTGGGCGCGCATGGGTTTAGCCCGAGAGGGCAACATCCCGGGCTTTTACAAGCGCAGCGACGCGTTCGTGCTGGGCGCGCTGGTGGGCAGCGACGAGCAGTACGAAGAGAACGAGCAGTCGGGGACCCGCCCCGCGCTGACAGAGAGCGGCGACGACGTCGAGACCGACCGCGCCTATCAGGCTGCGCGCCGCTGCATCAAGGACGTGGAGGCCTTGCCCGCGCTCGCGGTGAAGCTGTCGCAGGTCAAGGAAGCGGACGTCGCCAAGCCCGTCGCGGCCGCGGTTCGCGCCGGTCGCGCGCTCACCGGATTCGAGCCCTTCGGTCGCGACGTGGTGCGCAGCTACTTTCAGTGCACGGCGCGTGGCGGGCAGTCCCTCTGGGCCTCCGTCGAGACGCAGACCTGCTTCAACAACGCGTTCGTCGAGCTGCTCACCGCACCGAAGACGGACAAGGAGCTGGCGCTGACCTCGGGCGCCGTTCGCCAGATCTGCGACGAGCTCTTGAAGCGTGAGATGGTCGGCTGTTTCGCCCTGAGCCCCGCCGACGATCCGAGGTTCTCGGCGGTGTTCGCCGTACACGGCTTCCGCCGGACCGGCGTGCTCCGTGGCCACCTGGCGATCGGTCAGCGCCGCGTGGACGCCTTCCTCTGGTCGCGCAAGCTGGCGCAGCCGGCCGACTCCTGATTGAATCCGCGACGTGCGTCGCGCTTTGGTGCTCCTGGCGGTGTTGTGCGCCTCGAAGGAGGCGAGCGCGCAAAAGCTCCGTCCGGTCGTCGCTCACGCACCGGCGGGTGACCGCCAGCCGGCACTGAGCGTCGGCTTCGCCGCGGACGAGACGCTGCGAGCGGCGACCTGTCCGGGCGCGCGCTGCCCGCTCGACGCGGGGATGAACCTGGAGCTCCCGCCGGAGGCCAAGGCGCTCGGCGGTCGCGCCAAGCTCGCGGTGGTGCGCATCGCGAAGGCGCGGCGGCTGGTCACGGTGGAGATCCCCGACCCCAGCCGTTCGCGCACCTGGCATGCGGTGGTCGCCGCCCCGGTGGACGGCAGCGCGGAGCCCAAGACCTTGTTCAGGGGCTGGGCCGGTCTCGTGGAGGGCGAGCCCGGCGGGCGACGCGGTCCGATGGTCCAGCGCGGCGATCCCAACGCCGACGGAACCTGGAGCATCGTGATCGGCGAGCAGCGTGAGGACCTGTCCATCTGCGGTCGGCCTGCTGTGCTCTCACCCAAGCTGGTCGCGCCGGATCTGACGCTGAAGCCCGCCAAGGTGCAGCGACTGGGCTCCGCGGAGCGAGCGGAGGCCAAGCAGATCGCGGCCAAGAAGCTCGCCCCCGACGCGCCGCTCCAAGGCTACCGCCTGCTGCGCGCCATCGGTGCGAGCAGCGCGGTGGGCGATCCCGCGGCGCTCACGGACGGCAAGCCCGAGACCACCTGGGCCGAGAACAAAGGCGGCGACGGGCGAGGCGAGTTCGTGCTGATGGACGCGCCATCGCAGCTGCCCATCCACGGCTTCGAGCTGGTGGTGCGGCCTCCGGGCTCGGCGCCGGAGCACGGCGTCGCGCCGGCGGACTTCTGGCTGGCGACCACCCGCGGGCTGATCCACGTCACGCTGCCGGAGGACGCCTGGAAGGAGCCGGGGGCGCGCTTCGAGATCGCGCTCGACGCGCCGCTCACCAGCGACTGCCTGGCGTTGGTGACGGAGAGCGCGCAGGGCGCGACGAAAGAGTCGCGCGTGACGTTCGCGGAGCTCACGGCGCGAACCGAGTTCGATCAGAGCACCATGGAGGCGTTGGTCGGCGCGCTGGCGGGCGGCGGCGCGCGGGCAGAGGCCGCCGGTGACGCGCTGCGGGCGCTCGGCCCGGCGGCGTTCGAGCCCATCGCCAAGGCCTTCGGAACGCTGGACGAGGGCGGTCGCCGTGTCGCGCTGGCGGTGATCGACCAGGCCCCCTGCTCCGCCGCCGTGCCGCTCTACATGCGCGCGCTGACCGGGCCCTTCGCCGCGCAGCGACGGCACGGCCGCGATCGCCTGCGGCGCTGCGGGGACGACGCCGCCGAGGCGCTCGACAAGGCGCTCCGCTCCGCCTCGCCGCGGCTGCGCCCGCTCTTGGCCTCGGAGCTCTCGCTGATAGCGCCCGAGCGCGCCGTGCGGATCGTGGTGCCGCTGCTCCCCCAGAGCGACGCGCCGGGGCGCCGCCTGCTGCGCAAGGCGCTCGGCTGGGCCACGCGCGACGCGCGGGCGGTGCCGGAGGTGCGTCGCTTGCTCGCCGACGCCACGCTGCCGGAGCTCGCGACCATCGACCTGTTGCGCGCGCTCGGCGATCGGGCCTCGGCCTTCGTGCCGGAGTCCGCCTCGGCCCTGGCGCGGGTGTCCAAGCCCGATGCCGATTTTCGCGCGCGCTACCTGGCGCTCGGTCCGGCCGCCGCGCTCTCCGAGCGCGACGCGGCTGCGCGGGCCTCGCTCGCTCGGTCCGTCACCGCGGATCCCAGCCATCACGTGCGTGCGGAGGCCGCGCGTCGCGTGCCGCGTGTGGCGCTCTTCCAGAAGGAGCTCCTGCACGCCCTGGCCGATCCCGAGGTGCGCGTGCGCGAGGCCGCGCTGGAGACGCTCACCAAACCCGAGGGCGCCTTCGCCATCGGCGCCGTCACCGGTCTCTTGGAGTCGGATCGCTGGCCGCTCGTGCGCGGGGCGTCAGCGGTCGCGCTCGCCCGCTACGGCGCGAGCGCGACGGCGGACGCGGCGCTCGCTCGCGCGCTGTCCGACGCCTCGGTCAAGGTGCGCGCGCCGGCGGCGTTGGCGTTGGGCGAGCGGCGCGCGGGCGCGCACGCGGTCGCCGTGCGCGAGCGCCTCGAGGACGCGGAGGAGGCGCTCGAGGTGCGGCTGGCTGCCGCGCTCGCGCTCGGCCTGCTCTGCGACACCGGCTCCGTCGGGGTGCTCACGGATCTGGCCCTAGCGCTCAGGGACCCCGCGGCCAGCGCCGATGCCCGGGCGCTCGCGCCGGTGGCGCTCGGCTCGCTGTCGCGCATCCGGCCCGCCGATCTGCCCAAGCGGCTGGGCCCGCTCACCGACGCGAAAGCTCCGCTTCTCGCGCGCAGAGCCGCGGAGACCGCGCTCAGAGCCCAGCCCACCTGCGGCCAGCGGGCCCGAGCCCGGTGACATCCCCGCGAGCTCGATGCTAGGTAAGCCGGCATGAGCGAGTCGTGGACTCTGGTCACTGGTGCCTCGGGTTTCGTGGGCTCTCGGCTGGTGCACGCCCTCGTCGAGCGCGGCGAGCACGTCAAGGCCTTCGTGCGGCCAGGCTCGAGCCTGCGCCAGCTCGCCGATCTGCCGAGTGACCGCCTGAAGCTCGCGTTCGGCGACATCACCGTGGAGCACACGGTGTACAGGGCGCTGGCCAGCTGCGATCGCATGTACCACGTCGCGAGCAATTTCAAGATGTGGGACGAGGATCCCGACACCATCCTGCGCCCGGCCATCGAGGGCACGAGGGCGACGCTGGAAGCGGCGCGCCGCCGCGGCCTCGAGAAGATCGTCGTCACGAGCAGCGTGGCGGCGATGGGCTCCACGCCGGGCCAGGAGGAGATGGACGAGACGCACGCGTTCAACCTCCAGGATCCGGAGACCTACGTGCTGTCCAAGTACGAGGCGGAGCGCGTGGCGCTGGAAGCGGCGGACGAGGGACAACCGATCGTGGTGGTGCGCCCGTCGGCCATCTACGGCCCCGGTGACTGGAAGCCGACGCCCACGGGTCAGAGCATCGTCACCTACCTGAAGACGCCGCCGTCGCTCAGCGTGCCGGTCAGCGCCGGTGGCATCAGCGTGGTGGACGTGGACGACGTGGTCGAAGGCCACATCGCGGCGATGGAGAAGGGTCGCATCGGCGAGACGTACGTCCTCGGAGGCGAGAACGTCACCTTCGAGCAGCTGATCGAGCTGCTCGCGGACATCACCGGGCTCGCGCTCCCCGGCAAGACGCTGGGCCCGGGACTCCTCGGTCTGGTCGGCAGCTTGCTGGAGCTCAAGGCCAGCCTGTTCGGCGGCGATCCGCCGCTCACGAAGCGGCTGGCTCGGGACTACGCCAACGCCTACGTCTGGGTCACCAGCGAGAAGGCGGAGAAGGAGCTCGGCTACCAGCATCGTCCGGCTCGCCAGACTCTGTCACGGGCCGTGCGCTGGTACCTGGAGCACGGCTACGTGCCGGAGCACGCGGCGCGACGTGTCCGCTTGGAGTTCCGCACCACGTGAGCGCTCAGGCGCGCGAGTCCGTCGCGGCCCCCGCCGGCTTCGGCTACGGCGTGCTGGTCGCCACGCTCGGCTGCGCGCTGATCGCGCTGCCCGCCGCGCTGCGCAGCGGCGCGCCGCTGCCCCTCTCATGGCTCGCGCTCTGGGGCTCGGCCGCGCTCATGGCCGCGCCGGTCGCCGGTGCCTGGCGCGTGGCGCGACCGCTGCCGGCGAGCGCGTGGTGTCTGCCGCTGGGCGTGGCGCTCTCGCTCGCGCCGCTGATGGTCTTCGCGCGCCTGCTCAAGACCGCCACCCACCATCGGCCGCTGGGCGGGGCGACCTTCGCGATCGTCGCGGCGCTCCTGGTCCTGGGCGCGACCGCGGTTGCGGCGCGGCTGCTCGCCTGGTCCGGGCAGCAAGCAGGCGCGAAGGCCAAGCTACCGGTCGTCGTCGCGCTGCTCGGGTCGTGTCTGGCCGTCCCGTTGGCTTTGCCGATGCTCGGCGCGGAGCTCAGGGGTGCGTTGCTCGACGGCGTGCTCTTGCTCGGCGTCACGGCCCTCGGCGCGCTCGTACCGGAGCAGCGTCGGATCGCGGCGCGGGCTGCGATCTCGGGGCCTTTGCTCTGGATCGGCGCCATCGGCTCGGCGCTCGCCGTCGGCCTCGGCAGCGCTGCGACTCGGGCGGCGCTGGCCGACCACGCTCCGGTGCTGCTCGGGTTAGCAGGGTGGCTCCGCCCCTGACCCGCGCGTTGACGGAGCGCGTACCGGCCCTTACCTTCAACGGACCATGGGCGCTGTGCGCGTCGGACTCAGCTTCTTCCGCCGGCTCGCGCTCCTGACTGCGGTACTCCTGGCGCTGTTCGTCGGCGGGAGCGCGGTGGCACAGACTCCGCCCGCGGGGATGCCGGTACGCATTGGAGTGTCCACGCCCGCGCAGCCCGTGACCGAGCCTGAGCAGCGCACCGGGCCGGATCCGGAGACCCACGCGCCGCCGGCGGACGCGCCCCGCATCGACTCGAAGCTCGCGATTCCGCCGCCTCCAGCCGGCTTCAACACCCACGACGGCGGCTGGATCCGTTTCGCCTACGAGCCCAGCCTGCGTGAGCGCGTGCAGCCGCTGATCACCGGCGCGGACGCCGCGCGCGCCGATCTGGTGCGCCGCATGGGCAGGCCGGTGCTCGGCAAGGTCACGGTGTACGTGGCGCGGACTCCGGGAGAGATGGCGAGCCTCGCGCCGGAAGGGGCGCCCTTTCCCCGCTACGCGGCTGGCGTCGCCTACTCCGACATCGGCTTCGTGCTGCTCACCCTGCACCCGGTCGACCCCAACGCGCGCCACGATCTGGGCGAGGTGTTCCGGCACGAGCTGGCGCACGTCGCGCTCCACGACGCCGTGGACGGACGCCCGGTGCCCCGCTGGCTGAACGAGGGCTTGGCGGTGTTCGCGTCAGGCGAGGGCTCGGTGACGCGGCTTCAGACCCTGTGGACGGCCACGGTCGCCGGCGAGCTCCTACCGCTTCAGAGGCTGGAGCGCACCTTCCCCACGGACGCCGTGGGGGTCTCCGTGGCCTACGCCCAAGCGGCGGACGTCGTGCGCTTCCTGATCCGACGCGAGGACCAGCAGCGTTTCGTGCAGATGCTCGAGCGCATCCGCAAGGGTCAGGAGTTCGACTCGGCGCTGAAGGACTCCTACGGCCTCGACCTGGCGACGCTGGAGTTCGAGTGGCGGGAGGACGTCTCGCGCCGCTACACGTTCTGGCCGGCGCTGTTCAGCGGCTCGGTGGTCTGGGCCGGGGCCATCGGCCTCTTCGTCTGGGCCTGGCGGCGCCGCAAGAAGCGGGCGGAGGTCACGCTGGCGCGCTGGGAGCGCGAAGAAGCCGCAGAGGACGAGCTCCGGCGTCGCCTGCGCGAGGCCGAGGCCGGGCGCGTGCGCATCGTAATCGCACGGGAGCCCCGCGCCGAGGTCGTGCCGATGAAGCCTCCGGTGGAAGAGACCGAGGTCCCGCGCGTGGAGCACGACGGGCGCTGGCACACGCTGCACTGATCAGCGCTTCGCGCGCTGCTCTGCCCAGCGCGTCTCGTCCACGATGCGCTCGAAGACCCGGCGCACCACGTCCGGCGTCAGCGGCGCCATCGCGCGCTGGCACAACCTGAGGTAGATGCTGCGCTCGCGCTCCGGATCGTACACCGGTAGCCCACCTTCGTTCTTCAGCTCGCCGATGCGCAGCGCGACGCGTACCCGCTCGGCGAGCAGCTCCAGCAAGCGGTCGTCGATGCGATCGATCTGATCGCGCAGCTCCGAGAGCGTGGGCTCGGCATCCACGGAGCCATGCTACGTCACTTCACGGAAGTGGGACAGCCCGCGACGACCTGGACCTGGAGCACGTCGCCGCTCTTCAGCTTCTCGCAAGCCTCGCCCGCGAGCTCGACGGTCGTGTCATCGACCCAGCTCCAGCCGTCCACGGGATCGAGCTGAACCAAAGTGGTGTCCAGGTACACGTTCACCAGGCTCTTGTCCGGCGGCGCCGTGCCGAGATCGACGGTGCACGTGATCGCCACCTTGATGCCGATCTCCTTCAGCGCGGAAGTGAGCTCATCCTGGTCCTGAACTGGGTAGTAATACGGCTCGACGGGCTTGGCCGTACCGCCGGCCGTCGCGACCTCGTTCAGCACCTTGGCGTAGGGCTCCGCGCCGGGCATGCCGATGACGTAGGTGCCGATGCCTGCGTCGAACAGCTTCTGCACGACGTCCACCGTCGCTTGTCGATCGACGCACAGCTCGGGTCCGTTCGAGACCAACTTCGGATCGCAGCAGTTGATCGGTGCCGCGCACGGCGTGGACGGATCGAGGTAGAGCCCCTCGATGTTCGCCATGCACTCGTCGGGGCTGCAGGTCGCGTTCGCGTTGCAGTTGGGTGCGCCGTCGGTCGCGAGCACGACGAAGGTCTTGCCCGGCAGGGCGGCCAGCGTCGGCGCGAGCAGCTCCAGCGTGGGCGAGGTCGGCGTGCCGCCGTTGGGGTCGTAGCCGCCGAGCACCGCCAGGAGCTTCGAGAGCACGGGCCCGCTCTTGCCTTCGGCGGCGTAGCTGGCCGGGTCGCCGTCTTGCGTGGGGAAGATCTCCGCGCCGGCGTGACAGCCCTGCTGGGTCCCGCCGGGCATCGGGAAGACCGCGGCGCCATAGCGGAGGCGATGGCCGATGGCGCGCAGCAGCTTGCCGATGGCGATGCGCGCGTTGACGTATTTGTTGTACGAGCTCTTCGGCAGCGGATCGCTCATGCTGCCGGAGCGGTCCACCACGAAGTAGACGTTCGGCCGCTCGGTGATCACCGGGATCACCAGGTTGCCGCACAAGCCCTGGGCGTCCGGAGAAGGCGGGCCGTCCGACAATGTCGCGTCGAGGCCGCCTCCGCCCCCCGTCGAGCCAGCGTCTTGGCCGCCGTTCGAATAGGGCTTGGCGCGGTCCCCGCCGCTGCAGGCGTGGGAGACCCCCAACACCCCAGCCAGCAGAGCAGCCGTCGAGAGCAGCCGACGCACGCCTTCCAGCATAGCAGGGCGGAAGCGCCGCGGGCGCCGCCGCGTTATCGTGCCGCCGTTGTCGCGGGATCGCCTCGTCCACCGCCTGATCGCCGTGCTCGCCCTCTTGGCGTGCTGGGCGCTCCTGTCGCGGGTCGTCGATGTCGGGCTGCGGCCGTCGCCGCTCTCGCCGCAGGCGCCGCCGCCGCCCGCGGAGGTCGAGGAGCGCGACGCCGAGGTCGCGCTGACCGTCACCAACGCCGAAGGCGCCCCGGTGCCGGGCGCCGAGGCGCGCGTGTTCTGGGAGCGCGACCAGCGCTACTTCCTGGCGGGCACCGGCCGCAGCGACGCGGGTGGAGGGGCCAAGATCGGCGGACTGCCGCGCGGCGCCGTCTGGGTGGTGATCGAAGCGTCCGGGTACGCGCGCAGCTCGACGCGGCTGGTGCTCGAGGGCGAGCCGCGCTTGGCCGAGGTGCGTCTGGTGACGGCAGCGACGCTGCGGGTCACCGTCAGCGACGAGGAAGGGGCGCTGCTGCCGCGCGCGACCGTGCTCGTCACGTCGGGGGACCCGCTGCCGTTCGGCGCGCTCACGGGCGCGTCGGGGGTCGCGACCTTCACGCGCCTGCCCCCCTCACCTTGGACGGTGAAGGGCTCCGCGCCGGGCTACGAGTCCATCACGCAGTCGGGCGTGACCGCCGACGTGACCCTCGCGCTCCGGCGGCTGGCCTCGCTCGAGGTGCGCGTGGTTGGCCCCGACGGCGCTCCGGCGGCGGGAGCGCAGGTCACCATTGCCGGCTCGACGCTCTGGCCCGCGCGCCGCGCGGAGACCGACGCGAGCGGCGTGACGCGCATCTCCGGGCTGGTCGCCGGCCACTTCGATCTTCGGGCCACCAAGGGCGAGCTCGTGAGCGAGACTCTGTTCGGCTACGAGCTCGCGCGCGGCGCGCACCAGTCGCTCACGCTCAGGCTCGGTCCAGGGCGCATGGTGGCGATCGCGGTGACGGACGACGAGCCGGATCACCCGTCGCCGGTGCGCGACGCGGACGTGGTGCTGGCCGAAGGCGGGCTCAGCTCGTTCCCGATTCAAGGCCGGACCGCTGGCGACGGCACGCTGACGCTCGGGCCGATCTCGGCGGGAGCAGCCTCGGTTTCGGCCAGCGCGGACGGCTTCGTCACGCGCCCCGCCGTGGCGGTGCCGGAAGTGCTCGACGGGCCCGTGCAGATCCAGCTGCTCCGCGGCGCGACGCTGGAAGGCGAGGTCGTGGACTCGAAGGGCGCTCCGGTGGACGGCGCCTCCGTCGAGGTCATCGGCGTGGACCTCTTCGGCCTGCCGGTCGCCGACACGCCGTCGATGATGGCATTCCGGCGCTCGCACTTCGAGTGGGCGCTGCCCGGACCGCGCCCGCTCATCCCGGCGGGTGAGCTCGGCGTGATGCCCGGGCCCATCCCGCCCATTCCGCGCGGTGGGTCGGTGTCCGCCGACGCCCCCGTCGTGGACGTGCCGATGCCCAGCTTCGAGCCCTGGGTCACGCGCCTGGACGGCACTTTCAAGGCACACCCGGTGACCCCCGGCCGGGTGCGCGCGCTGGTGCGCCACCCGGCGTACGTCGAAGGGTTCAGCGATCCGATCGCGCTCTCGCCCGGCGCCACCGGCAAGGTCAAGGTCGTGCTGCTCGCCGGCGGCGCGCTCGAAGGTCGTGTCGTGGACGCCTCGGGTCGCGGCGTGTCCGGCGCCCGGGTCGATCTGACCGCAGTCCGCGGCACGCTGGAGCGCACGACGCTCACGGCCACCGACGGCACGTTCGCGTTCGCGTCCGTGCCGGAGGAAGTGACCGTCTCGGTGGCTCGACCGGAGGATCCGTCCAAGCTGGTGGTCAAGAAGAGCATCGAGGTGCCGGAGGGTGGGAAGGCCAACCTGACCATCACGCTGCCGGCGCCGCGAGACTCGCTCACGGTGAGCGTGAAGGACGAGCGCGGGTTGGCCGTCCCTGCCGCGCAAGTGGCGGTGCTGTCCCTCGATCCGAGCGCGCCGCTCCGGCAGACGGCGTTCACCTCGGCCGAGGGCTCGGTCACCATCGCGGACGCACGCGGTCTCGAGCTCAGGGTCGTGGTGGAGGCACCGGGCTTCGGCGTGGCGGTGCGCCAGCTCGAACGCGCGGGCGAGCGACTCGAGATCGCGCTCAGCCGCGGCGTCTTGGTCGAAGGTCGAGTGACCTCGGTCCGGGGCCGCCGCGCGGTGGAGGGTGCGAGCGTGACCATCGTCGCCGAAGGCCGGCGCTTCTCGGCCCTGACCGACAAGGACGGGCTGTATCGCGTCAAGGACGTCGCCGCCGCGCCGGTGCACGTGCTCGTCTCGCACCCGGACTTCGCCGGCGGCGAGGTGAGCGCGACGGTGAAGGACACGGGCCGCGCCGACCGCGCCTTCGAGCTGCCGACGGTGGATCTGGCGGAGGGTGGCGGCATCGAGGGCGAGGTGCTCGACGCTCATGGCAAGCCCGTGCGTGGCGCGCGCGTGGCCGCGGGTATGGTGCCCGCCTACTTGCCCGCGGGCAGCTTGCCGCCCGGCATGGCCGTCTCCGACGCCAAGGGACGCTTCTCGCTCCGCGGAGTCGCGCCCGGCAAGGTCGACCTCGAAGCTTACGCGCCGGACGTCGGGCGCGGGGCCGTGCGAGGTGTGGTGGTTCACTCCGGGGGGAACACCACCGGGATCACGCTTCGCCTGACCGGCGCCGCGGGAGACGACGACCCGACCGTGAGCGGCAGCGTGGCCGTGACCTTGGGCGAGCGTGGAGACGGCGACGAGCTCGACGTGGTGATCGTCCACGTGGCCGACGCCAGCGAGGCCGAGCGCGCGGGCCTGGCTCCCGGGGACGTGCTGCTCGCCGTGGACGGACGCGAGGTGATCGACATGCGCGACGCCCGCGCGCGGCTGAGCGGGCCCGTCCAGACCGACGTGATCGTCGAGCTGGATCGCAGCGGGAAGGTGCTCAAGCTGCGCGTGGGCCGCGAGCAGGTGCGGCGCTGATCAGCGGAGCTTCGCCGAGATTTCCAGCTCGATCGGCGCTTCCTTCGCCACCTTCGAACCCATGTCGGAGAGCGTCTTCTGCGCCAGCTTGCCGAACAGCTCGCGTGGGCGGACGTCGTGGGCGTCCAGATCGACAACGACCGGCGCCGTGGTCTTGATGGTCACGCTCACCGGTTTGTCGCCGTCGTACTTGAAGGTGGCCTCGACCTTGGCCTGCTTCTTCACCTTGCGCTGGTGCACGCGCAGATCGCCCTCGACGGTGGCCGTGATCTTGCGTTCGGCCCCGCTCAGCTTGTTCACGTCGGTCGCCGAGGTCTCGATTACCTTGTCGATGCGGTATTCGACCCAGCGGTTCAGCTCGCGCTGGTCGGCGGGCGCGTCCGACGAGATCTCGAGCCAGGTCTTGGCGTGCTCGTTCTGCTTGTCGCTCTTCACCCGCTCGCCGTACTCGCCCTGCTCGTCCGCGCGCTTCTGCTGGTAGAGCACCAGCTTGTCGAGATCGATCTGGATCAAGCCGGAGGTCTTGGCGATATCCGCCGGATCGATGAAGAGCTGACCCTTGGCGCTGTCGGCGGCCTCGCCGTGGATCTTCTCGATGGGCGCGGTCATCAGGAACGTCACCTTGCTGCCGGCGGTGTCGATCTCGAAGGTCTTGGCGGCCTCGCTGCGCTTCTCCGCCGGCGCCAGGGCCGACGCGCTCGGAGCCAGCGGCGCCGAAGGCTTGTTGTCGCAGGCGACGAGAGAGAGGCCGAACAGCAGGGGGAGGACCGAGCGCATGGTCCCTACTACGTCGCACGCCTCGGCAGGTTTCGGGAGCCCCGGCTACGGCGCCAGCACCGCGGCCCCGCGGCCGGGCAACGAAATCGAGAGCTTGCCTCCGCTCACCGTCACCGGCGCGCCGCCCAGCCGGTCGCTGAGCGTGGTGCCATTGGCGAGCGGCAGCGTGAGCGGCAGCGTGACCTCGGTCGTGGTCGGGCCGGCTTCGCGGGAGAGTGCCACGACGGCGACCTTGCCGTCCTTGGTCTCGCGGGCGAACGCCAGGAAGGTCTCGGTGGCGTGCAGGCTACGGTAGGCGCCGCGCCTGAGCGCGACCAGCTCCTTGCGCGCGGCGCCGAGCTTCCGCGTCCGGTCCAGCACGGCGCTCTCGCTCGCCGAGAGCGCGCCGTCGCCGCGCCAGAAGGCACGGTTGCCGGGATCGGAGCCGCCCCACTCGCCGTATTCGTCGCCGTAGTAGAGCAGCGGCGCACCCGGCAGGCCCATCAGCCAGGACAGCGCCAGCGCGTGCCGCTCGTAAGGCTCGGCGTCCGGCGGTGCGCCGGCCACGTCGTTCCACTGGTTGCCGGGCACGCCTTTGTCGTAGCCGGGCTGCCCGCGATACGTGGCCAGCGTGACGAAGCGCGGCGAGTCGTGGCTGCCGATGAACGGCGTCATCACAGAGCCCGCCGGGTATTGCAGCTGACTCTGCTGCGTCCAGTAGTCGGCGTGGAGCAGGCCCTTCTCGTCGTAGGCGAACACGCGATACGGCACGCCGTGGTACAGCACGAAGTCGAACTGGCCATCCAGGGCGAAGGGGCCGATGTACTGGCTGATGGTGCCGTATTGGCTCTTGTTGCAGTCGACGCCGCAGTCGCTCCAGCCCATCGCCGTCTCGCCCATCTGAAAATACGTGGTCCCGGCGATCTCCAGCTCTTCCTTCAGGCGCGTCGAGACGTTGCGGATGGCCACGTCCTCGACGTGCTTGACCGCGTCCACGCGTAGTCCGTCCAGGTCGAACTCCTCCATCCACCACAGGGCGTCGGCCACCAGCTGCTCCGCCGCCTCCGGCACCGTCCAGTTCACGTCCGGCAGGTAGGGCGTGAACAGGCACTCCAGCCGCTTCTCGGTCCAGTCGCAGTCTGCGGTGCCGCACACGCAACCGGTGCGGAACCACTCTGGGTGTTGTTTGTAATACTCGTGGTCCTCGTGGACGTGGTTCACCACGTAGTCCATCAGGATGCGTATGCCGTGCGCGTGAGCTTCCTTCACCAGCGCCTTGAGCGCGGCGTTGCCGCCCAGGCGCGCGTCCACCTCGCGAGCCTTGATCGGCCAGTAGCCGTGGTAGCCGGTGACCAGGTGGTAGTTGTCGCTGGCCAGGAACGCGCCGGCGGGGTTCTGCTGGAACGGCGTCATCCAGATGGCGCGCACGCCGAGCTGATCCAGCGTGCCGTCGGCGATCTTCTGGCGCACGCCCTCCAGGTCGCCGCCCTGGAAGTCGCCGCGAGGATCCTGCACGCCGCTCGTCTTCGGCCCGTCGTTGCCCGGGTCGCCGTTATTGTAGCGGTCCGTCATGATCATGTAGACCAGCGCGTCGGACCACTCGAACTTCTCGGCTTCGACCCAGAACACCAGGCGGAGCGGCTCGGAGACCTTGCCCTTCGCGTCCGCCAGCGTGAGCGTCAGCGTGTACTTGCCGTCGGCGAGCGAGCCCAGCGACACCCCGAGCTCGCTCTCGGTCGCGGTCACGCTCTTCGCGACGTCGTCCACGGTACCGTGGTGCGACAGCTTCGCGCTCAGGCTGCCGAGATCGAGCTTCTCGCCGGTGACGGGCGCGCTGACCTTGACCTTGGCCTCGAACTTCCCGGCACCGGGGCTCGGCCGCGTCACGTTGGTCGAGCTTGCCGCGAGGATGGGCAAGCCGCAGTCGCGCACGCGCAGCCCCGAGTTCTCCGTGCCGTCCACGTATTTTCGGTAGCCCTGACCCGGATCGAGGATCCAGTTGTTGCCGTTGACGACCAGCTTGTAGCCCCAGAGCCCGGCCGTGAGCGCGACGCTGCCGGTGTAGTAGCCGCTCGCGTCGGGTCCGCTGAGCTTGGTGGTCTTGGCGGTGTCGAAGCCGTTCCACTCGCCGGCGACCTCGACGCTGGTCACGGCCATCCCCGCCTCCGGCTTGAAGCGAACCTCCGTGGGACAGAGCGCGCCGGTCGTGCTGCCGCCCACGCCGCCGGAGCCGCCGCTGCCGCCCGAGCCGCCGCTGCCGCCCGAGCCGCCGAAGGAAGTCTTCGCGGGCTCCGCGTCGTCCGAGCAGCTCGCGGTGCCGAGGAACGCCATCGCCCCGAGGGCGGCCCAGAGGAGAGTGAAGCGCCGCATGGACGTCCCAGGTTAGCGCGAAAAGCGCCCGCGCAAGCGCCGGAGGCCCAGCGCGCCGAGCCCGAGCAAGAGCGCGCCGAACGCGGGCTCGCCGGAGCGCCGCGGTGCGCGGCAGCCGCAGCCGCCGTCGTCGTCCGAGCCGCTGGGCTTGGACCCGCCCGAGCCGCCGCCGCTGCCGCCTGCCCCGGCGCTGCCCGCGGAGCCACCCGCGCCTCCGGTGCCCGAACCGCCGCCGCCTTCGGCCGCGTAGTCGCCGCAGGGCATGGGGGCGCTCCCGCTCGCGCGATCGATCACCGCCAGCGCGTAGGCGCCGGCGCCGAAGCCCACCATCGGCATCTCGCCCTGGTAGTCGGCGGTCGTCGCCTCGTGGAGCTCGGAGATCAGCCCGAAGTTCTCGGTGCCTTGCGCCGTGATCCAGCCGAGCAGATCTCCGGCCTCGACGTCGTCGCCCAAACGCATCACGTTGACGGTGCGCAGATCGACGAAGATCCACTCCTGGCTGTCGTACCAGCCGCCGTCGTCGTTGCGCATGAAGCCGCGGCCGCTCGGCGGCACGAGCTTCGCTTTCATCGACGCGAGCGTCGCCTTGGCGGCCTTGCCCTTCGGATCCACGAGCCCGAAGCCCACCGCCTCGATGGCGGCGGCGTCGAGGAAGCCCGAGCCCTTCGCCAGATCTTCGCTGCTCTGCGCCAGCGTGCCGTCGGGGGCCGAGAGCTGGGAGATCAGCGCGGCCTGCGCCTTCTTGCCGGCGGCGCGGTACTCGGTCGCGCGGGCGCCGTCTCCGACCTTCTCGGCCAAGCTCGCCGCCCAGCACAGGCCCGTGGCCGCGGTCAGCGTGGTGTACGCGAAGTGCTTCTCCTGGCCGTTCCAGTGCACTTCCCAGATCGACGAGTCCTTCGCGATCAGCCCGTTCTGCTCTTGCAGAGCCAGGAGCACGTCGCCGACCTTCTCGCTCACCACCGGCCACCAGGCCTTCAGGCTGGTCTCGTCCTTGCTCGCCTGCACGTATTCGCCCAGCTCCCACAGGAACAGGCCGAAGCCGTCGAATTCGATGTTGGGACCGTTCTCGTTCGAGTCGGTCTCCTCGACGCCGTCGCCGAAGTAGCGGGTGATCGAGATCTGGTAGGGCTTGCCCACGTAGGACTCGTACTTGCCGGAGTCGGCGTTCAGCTGGAACTCGATGGCGCGCTTCGCCTCGCTCGCGTGGCCGCTCTTGGCGAGGGCCGCGACGGCGTAGGCCATGTCGCGCACCCAGGAGATGTTCCAGTTGCCCGGCGGCAGGCTGGCCAGGATCTGCCCGTCACCCTTGCCCGGCTCGCGCACCTGTCCCATGCGCAGAATGGCCATCTGCTGCCGGTAGAGCGGGTCCTCCAGCGCCGAGAGCCCGCTCGGCAGCGGCGTGTGCCAGCTGGCCCACGCGGCCTTCTCCGCGTCGAGCACCTGCTCCGGGGTCTTCGTCCCCAGCCACTGCTTCACCGCGTCGATGCGCGGCAAGACGTTGCTCTGGTCGTCGAGCACCGCGTAGCTTCCGGCCCACTTGGTCTCGCCCACCGCGAGATCGCCGAGCGACCACTGCAAGCCCGCCGCGGCGTCGTCGAAGGCGCCGCCGGTGCCGGCGTTGTCGGCCAGATCCTGACCGGCGTTCAGCGCCGGGAAAGGATTCTGGGGGCTCGCGCCGTGGTGCGACGAGGCGCCGATGCTGCCGTAGCCCACCGTCAGCCCGCTCGGTCCCCACTCCAGGAAGGCATCGCGGGTCGCGTCCCAGGAGATGGTCTCCTGTCCCGAGCCCGGCTCCGGCGCGCCCGCGCCGAGGTGGAAGTTGAAGAGCCCGTACACGTCCACGGGCCCCGAGCCGCTCGTGCGCTTCACCCTGACCAGATCGACGAAGGCGTGCTCGCCGAGCTCGATGGGCGCGAAGATGTACTCGTCGATCTCGAGCCCAGCGTGCACCCGGGTCACGCGGATGATGCCCGTTCCGGTCTCGTACGCGACGCTCGTCGGCGCGACCTCGCCCAGCCACTTGCCGGAGCTGCCGACCCGCACGCCCGGGTAGACGTCGTAGGCGATGTCGCGAGTCTCGGCGCCGTTGCTCTTCTGCCGATACGGGTGCTCCAGGAAGCTGGTGATGCGCTGCTGGGGAACGTCGAAGCCGACCACGGCCCGACCGTTGGACGAGACCAGCTCCGTGGCCGAGCGGTGCGGTTGCGCGGCGCCGAGCGCGCTCGGGGACAATGAGGTCACCGCCGCGACCGCGGCGACTCGGAGTGGAGCCTTCAGCATGCGGAACTCTAGCCTACAAAACGAAACCGCCGGCGGGGGTGCCGCCGGCGGAATCCGGTCTCACGAGTTGCTCGAGATCAGGTGCACTCGGTCGCGCACTTGGTCGTGCCGCACGCCTCGACCGCGTCCCAATCCGTCTTCCCGTTCGGGTTGGACGTGACGCAGGCGTCCGCGCAGGCCTGATCCGTGCAAGATCCGGCGCACTGAACGATCGCCGCGCAGGCCGTGTTGCCCAAGCACGCAGCAAGCTCGGTGCCACAGTTGGTCTGCAAGCAGGTGACACAGTCGTTGCCCGTGCCGCCGGCCGCGCCGCCGCTGGCCGAGCCCGCGCTGCCGCCGCTGGCCGAGCCCGCGCTGCCGCCGCTGGCCGAGCCGGCCGAGCCGCCCGAGCCGCCCGAGCCGCCACCGGTGCCGCCGCCGCCGCTCGCCGCGCCCGCCGCACCGCCGGTGCCGCTGGTGGAGTCTTCGGAGCTACAGGCCGCCATCGTCGCCAGACCCGCCATGAACGCAAGAGTGATCAAGTTCTTCATTGGTATTCGCCTCGCAGGAAACTCACGCGCCAGGGCCCCGGGGACACCCGGAAAGCCTGCCCGCGCATGTGTCGGGGTACCTTGCCGCCCCAGGTCGGTCAAGGAAATGGTGCAGTTAGCGGCTGCAAGTGCTCGGAATCTCGTCGCTGGACGAGCGTTCGTCACTCCAGGCCGGCCAGGTGATCCTTGGGCTCCTCGCGGCTGCCGGGCGAGAAGATGAACACCAGCGGGATCAAGCTGATGGCGACGCCGAGCAGGCCGACGATCTTCGCGAGGGTGACGAGTCCGGGCTCCATGGCGACGCCATCCATACTCGGCTCGCGCCCGAGCGCAAGAGACACGCGTCACCTCCGGGCCCGGATGTGATATCCGCGGCCCACGATGAAGCGCGGGGTCTGGGCTTGTGGGCTGTTCTCCCTCGCGCTCCTGCGCCCCGCGCTCGCGCAGCCCGGCGCGGTGCCGCCGGACCCGGCGCCGCCGCCCACCGTGGAGCCGCCGGCCCCGGCGGCCGTGGAGCTGACGGAGGAGCCGCCGCCCAAGAAGGAGAAGCCCGCCCCGGAGCCCGAGCCGGAGGAGCCGGCGGTGCAGACCGGCAAGGTGCCGCCCTTCATGGGCCCGGTGAAGGTGCCGGCCCCGAAGCTCGACTACCCGCGCTCGAGCTTCTCGTTCGGCTCCTACGGTCGCGTGGTGGTGGCCAGCGACGGTCGCGGCGGCGAGGGGCGCGACGCCGACGTGGTCGCCTACGGCACCCGCATCGACGAGGGGCCCTACGCCGAGCTCGAGCTCCGGCGCGACGACGAGTGGAAGAAGGACCTCTCCTCGCGCATCGTGACCACGCTCGCTATCGGCGGCCCGCTCTTCCACTACGACGGCAAGTTCGACGCGAAGGTCGCGGTCAGGAACCTGTACCTCGAGGAGCGCGGCATCGGCGACAAGGGCCTCAGCGTCTGGGCCGGCTCGCGCATGTACCGCGGCGACGACATCTACCTGCTCGACTTCTGGCCCCTCGACAACCTGAACACCGTGGGCGGCGGCGTGCGCTTCGACACGCGAGACGGCAAGAGCTTCGCCGCCTGGCACGTCGGCCTGAACCGCGCCGACGATCCCTTCCAGCACCAGGTGCGGCCGCGGCCGGCCCCGCAGAACCAGCCCGGCACCACGGACGTGGAGATCCTGAACCGGCCGCGGATCATCAGCAGCCTGAAGCTCTCGCACATCGTGCCGATGTTCGACGAAAAGGGCGGCGTCAAGGCCGTGCTCTACGGCGAGGTCCACCGCCTGCCGAGCGGCGAGCGCGAGGACCAGCCCGGACGGCTCGAGGAGGTCCCCGGCGACAGCGGCACGCTGATCGGCGGCCAGGTGGGCCTGTTCACCGGCGAGCATGACACCTTCGTCAACCTGTTCTTCCGCCACGGGCGCGGCCTCGCGGCCTACGGCGAGCTCGCCACGCCGGAGGGCACGAGCCCCGAGCGCACGGTCGAGGGCGCGACCCAGACCTTGATCGGCCTGGCCGGCAACTGGGAGATGCACCCCTTCGGCGTGGTGGTCGGCGGCTACTTCCGCTCCTTCCGCGAGCCGACACCGGAGACCTTCAACTTCAACAACGTGGACGAGGGCATCTTCGTGGCGCGGCCCCACGTCTTCCTGGGCGACCACGCCGGCGTCGCCGTCGAGGGCTCGTACCAGGCGCAGCAGCGCGGCGTCTTGAACATCGCCACGAACCAGCCGGTGCACGCGAAGGTCTGGCGCTTCGGCCTGATGCCCTACCTGTCGCCTTCGGGACCGGGGGTCTTCAAGCGGCCGGTGCTGCGCCTGATCATGGCGTTCACGCAGCGCAACGACGACGCGCGCGCTCTCTACGCCTACGACGACGTGTTCGCACGGCGCAAGGTCGAGCAGTTCTACGGCATCGGTGCCGAGTGGTGGTTCAACTCTTCGAGCTACGGGCAATGAACATGAAGACCAAGCTCACTCCTCTCGTCGCCGCGCTGGCGCTCGGCAGCTCCGGCTGCATGGACTTCGAGGGGCTCGACGGCGAACGCCCGATCAAGACCCACGTGCAGGACTGGCGCAGCGAGATCGTCTACCAGCTCTTGACGGACCGCTTCGCGAACGGCGACCACGCGAACGACTATCGCGTGGTCGAGAACGCTCCGGCCCGATATCACGGCGGCGACTGGCGCGGCGTCGAGGAGAAGCTCGACTACCTCGACAACCTGGGCGTGACGGCGCTCTGGATCTCGCCCATCGTCAAGAACGTCGAGACCGACGCCGGCGTGGACGGCTACCACGGCTACTGGACGCAGGACTTCACCCGGCTCAATCCCCACTTCGGGGATCTGCTCAGCCTGCGCCGCATGGTCGACCAGGCCCACGAGCGAGGCATGAAGGTGATCCTCGACATCGTCGTGAATCACGTGGGCCAGGTCTTCTATTACGACATCAACCTGAACGGGCAACCCGACGAACGCGTGGAGGGCGCGGGCCCGCTGATCGCCCCCAAGGGGCCGGGCGGCGGCGAGACCAGCCCCGTCAGTCACATCAACGAGTACGACCCGGACTACGACCCGCGGGGCGTGCAGGCCTGGACGAGCCTGGGCGAGGCCGGCCCGGCGCCGGTCGTCTTCGTCTACGACCCGGCCTCGAACCACATGCCGCCGGAGCCGGCGATCTTCCAGGAGCCTCGCGCCTACAACCGCAAGGGCCGGGTCTGGAACTGGGACGATCTCGATCAGGTGCGGCTCGGCGACTTCCCCGGCGGCCTCAAGGATCTGAACACGGAGGATCCCGAGGTGCGCCAGGCGCTGATCGACGTGTTCGTGCGCTGGGTCGAGCTCACGGATCTCGACGGCTTTCGCATCGACACGCTCAAGCACGTCGAGCACGACTTCTGGAAGACCTTCGCGCCCGCCGTGCGCCAGCGCCTGGCGGCGAAGGGCAAGAACAACTTCTTCATGTTCGGCGAGTCGTTCGACGGCAACGACGAGCTCGTGGGCTCCTTCACCTTCGCCGACGAGGTGGACAGCGTGTTCTACTTCCCGCAGTACTACACGGTGATCCGCGACGTCTTCCAGCAGGGCGCCGCCACCAAGAAGATCGAAGATCTCTGGAACCAGCGCCTGGGTCCGAACGGCAACTACGGCACGGTGCCGCAGCCGGGTGGCATCGGCGTGCCGCCGAACAAGGCGCTGGTGAACTTCCTCGACAACCACGACGTCGGCCGCTTCTTGTTCTTCAAGAACGACAAGGCCGCGCTCCACAACGCGCTCCTGTTCCTGTTCACGGAGGACGGCATCCCCTGCGTCTATTACGGCACCGAGCAGGGCTTCTCCGGCGGCAACGACCCGGCGAACCGCGAGGATCTCTGGTGGAGCGGCTACGATCAGTCGAACTCCGACTTCCAGTGGGTGCGGCGCTTGGCGCGCATTCGCCGCAGCTACCCGGCGCTCACCCACGGCGACCTCAAGGTGACCTGGTCGAGCGATCGCACGGGCGCCGAGTCCGACGCCGGCATCTTCGCCTTCGAGCGCACCGGCGGCGACGCCGGCCAAGCCTACGCGCTGGTCGTGCTCAACACGAACGCGAGCCATGAGAGCTCGACGCAGTTCAACGGCGCCGGCATGCAGCTCGCCGCTCCTGGCGGCA